>NZ_JABZFS010000014.1:0-155779 GCF_014237355.1 Desulfosporosinus sp. | reverse complement strand
AAGTTAAGAATCCACACTGCAGGAGCGTGCGTTATGAGTCGCAGTGTGGCGAAAAGCTCATTCGCTTTTCGTTCCAGGGCCAAGGATACTTGGGGCATAGCCCCTGGGAAAGTAGGATCCAAACGGCAGGGAGATTCGTCACGGGACGCCGTTTGGCGAAAGTCTCCACTGGAGACTTTCGTATCGCCAGGTAAACAAGCAACAGACTATCTCTAACGAGGTAGTCTGTTTGTGTTTAGTCATACTGTAAATTAAGATACTTGGGTCCGGGGTTCCCCCCGTTCGGGATCCACACTGCTGGAGAGTGCTTTATATGTCGCAGTGTGGCGAAAAGCTCGTTCCTTCGCCACGAAGTGTGTCCTTTGGGGCGGGTGGCTCGGCGAGACTCTATCCTACGCCGAAAGGTATTCCTTTACGGATCACGGCTTCGGCGATACTCTCCACTGGAGACTATCGTACCGGAGACTTTCGTCACTGGAGACTATCGTGCTTTTCGTCACATTGCTGGGACATTTAGTCGACTGGACAACTGTATAAATTGTTACTTTTTATTGCTCCTGGGCTAGGTGCTTTGCGTATATTCTTAGTGTTTCCATCATTTCACAATTGGGGCAGATTTTAATCTCATCGTTAGATTTTTTAGTATAGTTATACTCCTTCTCGCATTTTGGGCAGATAGGGCATTTCTGATCTTCACTCATTAGCACATTCCCACTTTCCTATTTTCTTTGGTCACCGTTCTAGTATAAGCATGTTTTATTTTGGTCTACAGATATTATATGCATTAGTTTAAGTTCCTTCGCCTACAAGATCAGTTCCTTCTGGTTATTATTAATCTTTATTTTGTATAAGCCATGTTCATTACAGTAGGCATAGAGATTACCATCGTACATTTTTGGAATTCGCAATTCTGCATTTTGCTGTGGATATAACTTCACAAGCAGCACTCTATCACAAGCTACATAGGATACAAACGAAATATAGTGCTTTTTGCTCATTTCATGTTTTATTGCAATATAGTAGTCATTTTCAATGTCAGTCACAATAATCTTGTGCGTTTCATCCTCCAGCTTTGCAATTAAGCCTTCTAGTTTTCTACCACAGCAAGAGATTTCAGCCTCACTTGTACTGGTAATTATATTGGTGCAAGTTTTACATACGTAAAATTTAATTCGCTTCATATTTCCTCCATCAGGATCTTTTTGTTCTAAATCACCTAGTAAAATTCTTTCAATGTTAACATCTAATATTTTGGAGAGGTTACCTAGCAATGATACATCAGGACAACCAAGACCACGCTCCCATTTTGAGATTGTCTTATCGCTTATATTCATCTTATTGGCGACATCTTTTTGGGTCATGTTTTTCTCTTTTCGCAAGCTTGAAATTAAAACTCCTACTTTACCACAGTCCATAATAGTTTCCTCCTTGTCTATGACTAAAATATAATTGCTAATAGGTAATTTTTCAATAAACGCTCCGTAGAGTAGTTAATATCACTGAACCAAAAAATGGCAGGTGTGTTTTATTCTTTGGACAATTACTCCATATCGGAATGCTGCTTTGAGAGGAATGCAATTTATACAGAAAACACTACAATGAGTATATATTCGGATAAAATTTATAATAATAAGGGCAAGTATGATGAAGAGATCTACTGCATTCCCGTAAAACCTAGTAGTAATAGCCGCTTCGGGATACTTCTATATAGTGTACATCTTCTCAACCTGTTGAAACTAAGATATTAACTTTGACTTTTGTAAGGAGGAATTAGATTTGGATTTCAGTTTTATATGGAAAGCCAGCGTCATTGTAATTGGTGGAGTACTTATTCTACGCTTAGCTGGAAGAAAATCAATTTCACAACTGACGGTTGCTCAGACAGTAATGATGGTTGCTGTTGGATCATTAATTATTCAGCCAGTGAGTGAAAGAAATATTTGGATTACTATGGTAATAACATTTATTCTTGTACTTTTGCTGATTGTTATTGAGTATATGGTCGTAAAATTTGACACCCTTGAAAGCTTTTTTTACGGCAAAGCAATTATAGTGGTTGAAAACGGTACGATTAATCAAAAAAATATCAAAAAATTACGTTTAACGGTTGATACTTTAGAACTAAGAATCAGACAGCTAGGCCTTCATAATATCGGTGATTTACAATGGGCCACGATAGAAGCAAACGGTCAATTGGGGTACATGCTAAAACCTGAAAAGCAATACGCTACTAAAGAGGATATCCAGGTGTTAATATCGATGCTTCAAGCAAACATGCCTAGTGTACCTATCCGAGCAGCAGTTACTGATCCAAATGTATCCGATAACCTATTTACAGAAGTTAAAAATAAGGAACATTTAAAAGGTCCACCAGAACACTTGAAATGAGGCAGAAAGAATGGATGTATTGCAAAAGTATAAAACGTTCATAGTTATCCTTTTTAAATGGATAGTTTGGGGAGGGGTTATCGGTGTAATCATAGGCTCAATAACGGCCTTCCTTTTGACGACCAACGATTTCCTTGGAGATGTTCGAGAAACAAACTTTTGGCTTATTTTTTTTCTCCCTCTTGGAGGCATAGCAATAGGCTATATATATATGAAGTATGGTATGAACTCTGGAAATGATGCTGCTAAAGGAAATAACCTGATTATAGATGGAATCCATGGAAAAGCTAAGGTACTAAGGAGAATGGGACCGATTGTTTATTTAGGGACATTTCTTACAGTCTTCTTTGGTGGGTCAACGGGTAGAGAAGGTGCAGCCATCCAAATGGGAGGAAGTATTGCTGAAACAGTAAATCAGTATTTTAAAATTAAATAAATTTGACTCGAGAATTTTGCTGATGAGTGGGATAAGTGCTGGGTTTGGCGCGGCCTTTGGTACACCGATTACGGGAGCTGTTTTTGGAATGGAAATGGCCGCTTTAGGGAAACTGAAATATGAAGCATTAGTCCCTTGTCTCATAGCGAGTTTTACTGCTCATTATGTAAGCACTGTAGCTTGGGGAGTTGTACATGAAGAATTTGTTATAAAAACAGTACCGGAATTTTCCGTCAGTTTGTTTTTAAAAGTTATTCTTATATCAGTGATTTTTAGTTTTATAAGTGTTTTATACTGTCAGTTGAGGCATGGAATACAAAAGGTTTCGGAGAAATATTTAAAGAAAAACCATATGTTAAGAGCATTTGTTGGAGGTATCATCATTGTCGCATTAACTCTGATAGTTGGTTCACAAGACTATAATGGTCGCAGTATTGAATTGCTTGAAAAGTCTTTTTCAGAAAATATTCCTTACTTTGCCTTTCTAGCCAAGCTTATATTTACAGCAATTACACTAGGGACTGGCTTTGTAGGAGGAGAAGCCATACCTCTTTTTATTATAGGTGCAACTTTCGGTAATACCTTATCCCATATTATTGATTTACCTATGTCCTTCCTTGCTGCATTAGGTATGATCGCGGTATTTTGCGGTGGAGCAAATACTCCTATAGCAGCCTTCCTTCTAGGTGTTGAGTTGTTTAAGGGAGAAGGGATAGAATATTTTTTTGTTGCATGCGTTGTTAGTTTTATCTTTTCGGGTCATCATGGACTTTGGCCTTCCCAAACAATATATGAACCAAAGAGCAGACTCTACAGTATTGCAGATGGAGAAACCATTAATGCTACTGAAAAGAAGAAAAATACTCCATAATAAAAGTCTAGTAAAAAAAGTATTACAAGGGGCTTGTCTCATAATGAAGTCTGAGGACATTCATGAAAAGGCAGCTCCTTTTAAATTCCGAGAACAAATGAGAGAGGTTCTTGTCGTCTTTCCAACAGTCACTAGTTTTTTATATTGGCACTTAGATATGGTTGAAGGATATATGAGAAAAATATAGAAAGGTTATTTTGTTAATAACTTGGGTGAATTGTAATAAAATACATTCTTTTGGCTATATATGGAGGAGTAAAATGACAACTATAAAAACGATTTCAGTTAAATCGTTTGGGCGAAGGGTGGCACGTAGTATGCTGATCATACCTGCTGTTTTACTTGTTTGTATGTTTATTCTTGTGGGAGTACTGCTGGCATCTAGTCCTGGAAAAGTTGAACCTTTCTTAGATGAAAACGGAAGGCCTTTGGCAGGTAGCATTTCAGAAAAAATCTTTGTCAATATCAATGGGGTGGAGCAGGGGATGTTTATCAAGGGTAAGGATAAAACGAAGCCTGTAATACTTTTCTTGCATGGGGGTCCTGGTATGCCCGAATATGCGGTTAGTCGAAAATATCCTTTAGTTCTTGAGAACGACTTTACTGTCTGCTGGTGGGAGCAGCGAGGTGCCGGACTTTCCTACAGTTCTGATATTCTGCCCGAGACAATGACCTTTGAGCAATTGATATCAGACACCCTGGAAGTGACTAATTACCTTCGCAAGCGCTTTGGACAGGAAAAGATTTACCTCATGGGCCATTCGGGGGGATCCTTTATTGGTATCCAAGCGGCAGCACGGGCCCCAGAGTTCTACAAGGCCTATATTGCCGTGGCTCAGATTTCAAATCAGCTGGAGTCAGAAAAGTTGGCATACAACTATATGATTGAACAGTTTAGCAGGCTTGGGGACAAAAGTATGTTGCAAAAGTTTGAGAAATACTCTATTAATGAGATAAACCTGCCTTCATACTATACTATGCGTGACGCGCCAATGCACAAGCTTGGCATTGGTACTACGCATAATATGAAATCTGTAATCAGTGGTGTCTTTTTACCTATAATGCTGCACAATGAGTATACCCTAAGCGAAAAGATAAACATATGGCGTGGCAAATTCTTAACTACAAAAACCTACGATCTATGGAGAAAGCTGGTTGCAACAGATTTAACTAAGAAGGTGCAGGGGTTGCATATTCCTGTTTATTTTATACATGGCATATATGATTATACGGTATCTTATTCTTTGGCACAGGATTATTTTGAGGAACTACAGGCGCCTATTAAAGGATTTTACACGTTTGAACTATCAGCGCACAGTCCATTGTTTGAAGAGCCAGAAAAAATGCAGCAAATTTTGCAGGAGGATGTTCTGGTAGGAGTTAATAACCTTGCCGACATAAAGTAGGCGGGTATTTCGCGATTGCTATAAATAAGGTTTCATTCTTCATTATCCAATAATTAGCTGCATATATAATTTAGCCCTCCAACTTATTTTAAAGGGAAGATGAGATTTTTGTCGAATAAAATAAAGTTAATAATTTTCTCGTAGAGGAATGGTGGATTTTGGCTCGTTTAGAAAATGAGTTCGCAAATATCAATAGGAAATTAAGTAAACCGGTTTATCATCGACGAAATCTATTTAGAGGGTTACATTCTTTCGTATCTGTATTAGGGCTTACAGACATCGGGTATGTATTTACAACTTTGGCAATGTTAGTTAAGTCTATTCTCTTTATAGGACTTATAAATAATGATAATGCGACGAGATTTAGTCTTGTGAAAGCATTTTACAGTTTTAGCTCTTCACCCCCTATAGATATCTATATTTTCTTCAGTGTTATAGTACTGAGTTTAGCCTTTATGTCTAAGGGCAGGAACCGGCTTTGGTTTCTGTTTTTTTGCAATAGTTTATTTTCTCTGCTTCTTATTATAGATTTAATGTATTATCGCGGCTATAGCAGCTTTGTTACTCCATATTTGATCGGACAAACAACTAATTTGGACAATCTGTCTAGCAGTATAATATCAATGTTGCGTAAAGTTGATCTGTTGTTTGTCCTTGACCTGCTATTCTTTTTAGTTATAGGTTTGAAGTATAAGACCGTATATCTCAAGACACAAAGAGCTATTTACACCTCGATAATTCTTTTGATTTTTTCAGTCTCGTATATTTATTATCAGCATGTTCAAATGGACCTAAAAGGAAACGGCCATGAGATGCTGTTCAGGGTCGCATGGTCTCCGAATCAGACCATGTCTAATCTTTCACCCCTAGGGTACCACGCTTTTGACATCTATAACTATTTCAAAGATAGTAAGGACGCAAAAATAACTTCCGAGGAAAAAGAACTGATTAAAAATTGGCTTATTGAAAACAAAGAGAAATTGTCGTCCAATGAATATGAGGGTATTTTTAAGGGCCAAAATCTTATTATGATTCAAGTAGAGTCTCTCGAAACATCGGTTATAAACCAAAAAATTGACGGTCAGGAAATCACTCCAAATCTTAATAAGCTATTAGATAATAGTTTATACTTTTCCAATTTTTATGAACAAGTGCATAATGGCTCAAGCTCAGATGCGGATTTAATGGCTAATACTTCGGTTTATCCCATACGAACCGGTTCGACCTTTTTTCGTTTCCCTAATAATTCTTATAATTCATTACCTAAGATTTTAAGGGAGGATGGGTATAATACCCTAGCTATTCACCCTGATAAAGGATCTTATTGGAATTGGATGCCAGCCCTGAAGGCCATGGGATTTGAAAAGACAATGGATGAAGCCAGTTTTAACACAGAAGAGAAGATTGGTTTGGGAATTTCTGACGGAAGCTACTTTAAACAAATAGCACCTATTATACCAGAACAGAAGCAGCCCTTCTATGATTTTATGGTTACTTTAACAAGTCACAACCCCTTTGACTTACCTGAAAAATATCGATCACTTATTCTTAGTGAAGACCTTGATAAGACGAAGCTCGGAGGATACTTTCAAAGTATTCGTTATACCGACGAGCAAATCGGCATTTTTTTGGAATCACTTGAAAAAAGCGGGGTTCTGAATAATACAGTGGTTGTAATCTATGGGGATCACACAGGAGTTCACAAATACTATAATGATGAAGTCCAAAAAGTACAGCCACAAGAAAGCTGGTGGCACGATGACAGTAAACGAATCCCTCTTATTATCTACCATAAGGGGATGAAGGGCAGAGAGATTTCGACGACTGGGGGGCAAATTGATACAATGCCCACCATAGCCTATCTGATGGGAATTAGTCAAGAGCGTTACAATAATTCAGTGTTTGGCCGAAACTTGCTTAATACAAAGAAGGATTTTGTTGTTTTGGCAAATAGACAGTACATTGGAAATGCAGTGAATGGAACAGAACAGGAAAACCATATCAAGGGAATTGATATCGCAGATCTCGTCATTCGCAAAAATTACTTTAAAGAACTGGGATATTGACTAGGAGGAATTTGACAACTTTCGACGAAATACCTATTATTGACCAGAAGTATTTGGAAAATACAGAGATGGTGGTGTTTAGCTTGGTTGAGAAACAACGTGTGATACAAGAATACGTACCGGGTAAACAAGTGACAATGGCTCATATTATACCGAACCCACAGGGAGATATTCATGAGCGATTGGGGATTGTGACTACTGGTGCCATTGGGATTATGACGATTACCCCGAGTGAGGCAGCGATTATTGCAGCTGATGCTGCAAGCAAAGCGGGGGATATTGAACTCGGTTTCGTAGATCGTTTCACTGGTTCTTTGGTAATAACAGGAGATGTTTCTAGTGTCGAAGCAGCGTTAAGAGCTGCCGTAAGTACTTTAGTTAACATTTTAGGGTTTTCAGCGGCTGAGGTGACTAGAAGTTAATGGGTAGAATACTTCTAATTGGGGGAATTGGTGCTGGTAAAACCTCTTTAAAGCAAATGCTTATGAATGAACAAGTTAGCTATAAAAAAACACAGATGTTGGATTTTTCTCATACCTTTATCGATTGTCCCGGCGAATATCTTGAGATTCCGCGTTTTTATCATGTCTTAATAGATGCGAGTCATCAGGTTTCTGAGATCTGGGCACTTCAAGACGCCACAAAACAAAGGACATTTTATCCTCCCAAATTCTCGAAAGTTTTTAGAAAGCCAATCATTGGAATTATTACTAAAGTGGATTTACCGAAGGCCAATATCCAACAAGCGACTTCTTTCTTGAATTATGCTGGCATAGAAGAACCATACTATATAATGTCTGTTAGGAATGAGGAAGGAGTTGCTCCTTTGCGCCTGCGATTAAGTACATTATGTTGAGCTAGGCTATCTCTAACGAATCCAGAAAAGCAAGTTGCTCTGGGTTTATAAAACTTGATTGTAATAGCTATAAGGCTTCTTGCGAGGATTATTCACTGATTTGAAGGTGAAATAATCCTCTTATTTTTTTGTCCCTCTAATGGTTACACTTAGATTGCGCCCTAAGTAGCTTAAAGGAACAAGATTTAGGCTTAAATGGTAATGGGAGGTAATTAGAATTATTATTTGATTGACTACCTAAATTATAATTAGTATAATAATAAATAACATCAATTGAATTTTCATACATATCATATATCAAATCACCAAAAAAGGTACAAGCGACTGAGAGCAGAGGAGGGGATAATCAAATACCGAGATGGAATCCATTAGCATTGGGAAAACAACTAGGACTTATACTAATTACTTTGGAGGTGTCTAAATGACTGAACTCATCATATCGAGATTACAATTTGCAGTGATAACGTCTTACCATTTTCTATTCGTGCCGTTGACGCTTGGACTAGGGATCCTTGTTGCAATGATGGAAACTTGGTATGTTAAAACGGGAAATGAAACTTACAAAAAAATGGCTAAGTTTTGGGGTAAATTATTCCTTATTAACTTTGCCATGGGCGTAGTTACTGGTATAGTTCAAGAGTTTCAATTTGGGATGAACTGGTCGGAGTATTCTCGTTTTGTTGGAGATATCTTTGGAGCACCCTTAGCAATTGAGGCACTTGTCGCCTTCTTTCTCGAATCAACGTTTTTAGGTTTGTGGGTTTTTGGGTGGGATAAGTTGTCTAAAAAAGTTCATTTAATCACTATTTGGATTGTAGCAATTGCTTCTAATATATCAGCGTTCTTTATTCTAGTTGCTAATTCGTTTATGCAAGAACCAGTTGGATACATATTACGTAATGGCCGGGCAGAGATGATCGATTTTCTGGCTTTAATTACAAATCCCCATGTTCTATATCAGTTTCCCCATACCGTGCTTAGTGGTTTTGTAACCGCAGGCTTTTTTGTGATGGGTGTTAGCGCATACCATGTAGTGAAAAAGAATCAACTCGATCTCTTTAAGCGTTCCTTTCATATGGCTTTGATTTTTGGATTAATCAGTACTGCAGGAGTTACTGGAGTAGGGCACTTACAAGGAATGCATCTTGTTGAATCACAACCCATGAAGATGGCAGCTGCTGAGGCGCATTGGGAGACGGAAAATCCAGCTGGCCTATCATTATTCGCCTTAATTGATGAACAAGGACAGAAAAATAATTTTGAGATTAAAATTCCAACCATGTTAAGCTTCCTTTCTTATAATAGTTTCACAGGGGAAGTCAAGGGAATTCATGAGCTTCAGAATAAAGCAGTTCAGGAATACGGACCAGGTAATTATGTCCCACCGGTAACTTCTTTGTTCTGGAGTTTTAGGGTTATGCTCACGGCTGGAATGTGGCTAGTTTTGATGGTGATACTAGCACTTTACTTCACTAAAACTAACAAATTAGAGCAAAAAACCTGGTTTTTGAAACTAATGCTATGGACGATCCCAGTTCCCTATATAGCAAATATTGCAGGGTGGTTCTTGGCAGAAGTGGGACGTCAGCCATGGATAGTCTACGGATTACAGACAGTTGAGGCAGGTGTTTCGACCTCCGTTTCAGCTCTCTCCATGCTAATCGCTTTTGTTGGCTTCCTGCTTATATACTGTGCCTTAGCAGTGGCGGATATTTACCTTATGGTTAAGTATATAAAGATGGGTCCAGAAGAGGCAAACAGGGATGAACACCTGAATAGTGAGGTTAAGGGGGCGTCATTATGGACTTAAACATCCTTTGGTTTATACTCATTACAGTCTTGTTTGTAGGGTTCTTTTTTCTAGAAGGATTTGATTTTGGTGTAGGAATACTGCTTCCTTTCTTGGGTAAGAACGATCAAGAGCGTCGTGTCCTTATTAATACAATCGGACCACACTGGGATGGTAATGAAGTCTGGTTGATCACAGCCGGTGGAGCCATGTTTGCAGCATTTCCTAATTGGTACTCCACCTTATTTAGTGGCTTTTTTCTCGCTTTGTTTCTAGTATTAGTGTCCCTAATAATCCGTGGGGTCGCCTTTGAATTCCGCAGCAGTGATTCCAATCCTCTCTGGCGGAACACTTGGGATTGGATGATTTTCACAGGAAGTTTCCTATCTGCAGTTCTTTGGGGAGTTGCTGTGACAAATTTTGTCAAAGGAGTACCAATTGATGCAAAGATGCAATATGTGGGAACCTTCTTTGATCTCCTCTCTCCCTACGCTATCGTGGGTGGTTTAACCACACTATTCGTTTTCATGTTTCACGGAGCTTTATTCCTTAGTCTAAAGACAACGGGTGAGATGGCTGAACGAGCTTCGAGAGCAGCCCAGAGTATTGCTCTAGTGGCCATCCCAGTAGTTTTATTATTAGCTGTTCTAACCTATTTTCAGACAGATCTCTTCGCTAGTTTTGGTGCAGGTATTACTTTGATTTGTTCTGGAGCAGCTCTTATCCTTGCTTTATTATTGATCCGTTCTCGTAAAGCTGGATGGGCATTTATTGTAAATGGTTTGACCATTTTGTTGTTTACCGTGTCCTTATTTTGGGGGCTCTTCCCGCGTGTGATGATTTCCAGTCTTAATATCAACTGGAGTTTAACAATTTATAACGCCTCGTCCAGTCCTTACACGTTAAAGATTATGACGATCATAGCGCTGATTATGGTTCCCATCGTGCTTCTGTATCAGGGATGGACCTATTGGGTTTTTCGCAAACGAATCACTCAAAAAGACCTTCACTATTAAGACCATGTCATATAGAATTAAGGGCAAGATTTTTCTTGCCCTTAATATATAGTAGTCAGAAATATGACTTGTTGTTCATTTTTCATCATCTGATGGTGCTGCGAAGCGGCATGGAGGTCTACTCTGAAAAAAGACCCTAAAGGTTTAAGATTCTTCACCTCGTTCAGAATGACCGTTCCACTTGAGCTAGGAGATGACTATAGTTTATGTTTGACAAGAGTTTAGTTCGAGAGGGCAGGTCCGTCTGGGGATTACTGTTGCTTACGGTTGTGCTTGGGATAGGGATTGCCTTGCTGGCAGTCGCCCAAGCTTGGTTTTTTTCCCGTGTTGTGGCCATGGTCTTCTTAGAGGGAGTTGGCTTAAAGGCAGTATGGGGTTCTCTTTTAATGATTCTTGGGATCATTGGCTTACGTGCAGCCTTCCAATGGTTCAGTGAGATATGTGCTCATGAAGCAGCATCCCACATCAGGGTGAGTTTGCGCCGGCGGTTAATGAACCATATCGTTGCTCTGGGACCGCTTTATGCTCGAGGGGAACGTACGGGAGAATTAATTACAACCGTGGTAGATGGGATTGAATCCCTAGAGGACTATTTTTCCAAATACCTTCCTCAACTAGTTTTGGCCACAGGGATACCTCTAATTATCTTAGGTTTTGTGTTTCCTCTAGACTGGAAATCCGGATTAATTCTACTTTTGACGGGTCCGCTCATTCCGATTTTTATGATTCTGATCGGAAAGTTGGCTGAAAAGAAGTCCCTTCAGCAGTGGCAAAACTTAGGCTGGATGAGTGCTCATTTCTTAGATGTTTTACAGGGATTAACAACACTTAAAGTGTTTGGTCGGTCAAAAGATCAGATACGTGTGATTGAGAGAGTTAGCGATTCTTTTCGAAAATCGACTCTGAGTGTGTTGAGGATAGCTTTCTTATCTGCATTGATGTTAGAGTTTTTAGCAACGATTAGTACAGCCGTTGTTGCTGTAACCATAGGGCTAAGGTTGGTCAATGGAACCCTCTCCTACTCTTCGGGATTATTTCTTTTACTACTTGCTCCCGAATTTTACACTCCTTTAAGGACACTGGGCTTAAATTTTCACGCTGGTTTGTCTGGGCTAAATGCTGCTAGTCGCATCTTTGAGATTTTGGACCTCCCTCTGATGTATGAAAAGAACAGGGATGACCAGAACCTCCGGAACCAGATTCATCATCAACAGGACAACAACGATTTTCTTGGAAGGAGTAAGGATCAAGTATTAGCATCAAATTATCAAATCTCTTTTCAAGATATTCATTTAGCTTATCAAACTGGAGAATCACCCGCTTTAAACGGAATTAATCTATCCATAAATTCGGGAGAAACCATTGCCCTTGTTGGTCCGAGCGGAGCAGGCAAAACATCGATTGCTCAACTATTGCTTCGTTTTGTTGAACCTACTACAGGAAAACTTCTAGTTAATGGAGCTTTGCTTAGCTCGATATCCGCAGAAAAATGGAGGGAGCAAATCGCTTATGTTCCTCAAAACCCTCATCTTTTTGCTGGCAGCATAGCAGAAAATATTCTCTTTGCTCGGCCTTCCGCGACTCTAGAAGACGTTGTAAGCGCGGCCCAAGAGGCTTCAGCACACGAATTTATTATGAAGCTTCCAAATGGATACCAAACCAACCTAGGAGAAGGAGGTACGCGCTTAAGTGGCGGACAGGCCCAAAGGATTGCCTTAGCAAGGGCTATGTTGAAAGATGCTCCATTGTTTATATTGGATGAAGCAACCTCAAATTTGGACTTGGAAAGTCAGTACTATGTTCAGGAGGCTTTGAAACGCCTGGTAAAGGGAAGGACCACATTAATTATTGCACATCGTTTAGATACGGTATACCATGCCGGTCGCATCCTGGTACTGAATCACGGGCAGATTGTAGAAGAAGGAAACCATGAGGAATTGATGAGAGTACAGGGACTATATTATCGACTCGTGAAAGAATATCGAGGGGAGTTAAGATGAAAAGCTTGAAGTGGTTAATTCACTTGATATTGCCTTATTGGCGACGAATCCTGCTGGCTTTAATACTGAGTACTCTGACAATCACAAGCCATATTGGTTTAATGGCAACTTCCGCGTATCTTTTAGCCCGTGCAGCCCTTCACCCTCCGGTCCTTGACCTAATGGTAACGATTGTCGGAGTTCGTTTCTTTGGACTGTCTCGTGCAGTTTTTCGCTATTTAGAACGGTATGTTTCGCATGACGTAACGTTTCGAATTCTAAGCCAAATACGAGTGAAGTTTTATCAGGGGCTGGAACCTTTAGCTCCTGCCAGACTATTGAACTTTCGCAGTGCAGATTTACTGAGTCGGATTGTGGCGGATGTAGAAATCCAGCAAAATCTATTCTTAAAGGTTTTCGCCCCTCCCATCGTAGCCTTACTAGTCCTCTGTGGGTATGGAGCTTTTCTAGCGAGTTATGATATAAGGTTTTCAGTCATTCTGTCAGCTTGTTTCCTAGTGGCGGGCCTTGGGATACCCTTGATAATTAAACTTCTGAGTCAGGGGGTTGGGCGTCAGTTAGTTGTTCTAAAAGCAGAATTGAACACACAGGTTGCCGATAGCCTATTTGGAATGTCTGAAATACTTGCTTATGGTCAAGCAAACGTGTACTTGGCTAGAATTCGGCGGACGAACGAGAAAGTTACGAATCAGCAACGTCAAATCGTCTGGCTTTCTGCTCTGTCTTCAGCGTTGACAGGGATGCTGGCTAATGTCAGCATGTGGCTAATCCTTGTATTGGGAATTGTACTTGTTGAAGAAGGGAAATTGAGTGGAGTTAACTTAGGGATGCTAGCCTTAGGAACTTTAAGTAGCTTTGAAGCATTGTTTCCCTTAGCCCTCGTTCCTCATCATCTAGAACAAAATCGAGTTGCTGCGGATCGGCTGCTAGAGTTGATTCAGGCTGAACCCGAAATAAAAAATCAGGATACTATGTCTCCCAAGCCGAGAGAGATGAGTATTACCTTTCAGGAAGTGAATTTTAGGTATGGACCAGAGGAACCTTGGGCTTTGAATTGTTTATCATTTCATATTCCTGAACAGAGTAAAGTGGCGATTGTTGGGGCAAGTGGAGCAGGCAAAACAAGTATCGTAAATCTTCTCCTGGGTTTTTGGGACTACGAAGAGGGAAGGATCGATTTTGGAGGATATTCTATACAAGAGTATACCCAGCAAAAGATTAGGGACTATGTAGGGGTCGTGACTCAGCGAACCCATATATTCAATGCCACAATCAGGGAAAATCTTCTGCTGGCCAAACCGGAGGCAAATGATGAAGAACTGATCCTAGCGGCTAAGAAGGCTAAGCTTCACGATTTTGTAAAATCATTTTCCAAAGGCTATGACAGTTACGTTGGAGAAGGCGGTTTAAAACTATCTGGAGGACAGAGACAGAGATTAGCAATTGCACGAGTCTTGTTAAAAAATGCTCCCATCCTAATTCTCGATGAAGCTATGGAAGGACTTGATCCGTTCAATGAACGTGAGGTCATGAGAGAAGTATATCAACTCATGGAAGGGCGTACCACTCTGGTTATAACACATCGTCTCTCAGGATTAGAAAGAATGGATGAGATTCTTGTTCTTGACCAAGGTCAGGTTGTTGAACGTGGAAAGCACCATGAACTCCTCCGACAAAAGGGTTTTTATCGGAAACTATGGGATATGCAGGTAATCCCACTCAATTAGGGAACGATTTTACATCTTATTAATGAGCTCATTACCAGCATGCTTACTCCGGGCGCTCAGTCTCTTGCCCCAGCATTAATTCTGCTTCATTAGCTGGGAGAGTCTGTACATCTCTCAGCTTGCGGGCAATCGTCCGACTTTTTTTAGTGGCTGTATCGATGGTGTTGCTTGCTTCTTGAAGTTTTTTCTGAGTTTTTTCTAAGACTTCTACAAATTTGCCGAATTCGGTTTTAACTGCCCCAAGTAAGTTCCATACTTCGCTGGAGCGTTTCTCAATAGCTAAGGTTTTAAAGCCCATTTGAAGGCTATTTAGGAGAGCAGCCAACGTGGTGGGTCCTGTAATAATAACCTTGTATTCTCGCTGGAGGCGTTCACAAAGACCAGGGCGGCGTAGAACCTCAGCATATAAGCCTTCAACGGGTAAAAATAAGATGCCAAAATCTGTCGTGTTAGGGGGATCAAGATATTTATCCCTGATAGTTTTCCCCTCAAGCTTTATTCGATTTTCCAGAGATTTACCAAGTTCTTCAACGAGTGTAGAATTGGCTTGATCTTGTGCTGCTATTAGCCGTTCATAATCTTCAATGGGGAATTTGGCATCGATTGGAAGCCAGATGACCGTATCTTGTCCGTCTCGAGCAGGGAGCTTAATAGCATATTCTACACGATCATTACTTCCAGCTTTAGTTACGACGTTCGTCGAGTATTGTTCGGGAGTTAGGATCTGCTCTAACAAGTTGCCGAGCTGAATTTCGCCCCAAATTCCTCGGGTTTTAACGTTGGTCAAAACTTTCTTTAAGTCTCCGACACCTGAAGCCAGGGTTTGCATTTCCCCTAGTCCTTTATGGACTGCTTCTAATCTCTCACTGACAATTTTAAAGGATTCTCCTAAGCGTTGTTCGAGAGTAGAGCTCAGCTTTTCGTCCACAGTTGCGCGCATCTGGTCTAATCTCTGGCCGTTATCTTGCTGAAGTAAAATGAGACGTTCTTCTACTGTTTTGCGCATTTGTTCTAATTTTAAATCATTGGTTTTGGTCAGAGAGCCTAGTTGTGTGGCAAAGATATTCAATTGATCGCGCTGAAGACCGGCGATTTCTGCCATTCGAGCTAATACGGAATCATTAAACAAACGGACGGATTGGTTTAATTCCTCGCGGACTTGTCTAGCATTGGTACTAGCTTCTTCGCGGTTTTTGGATATCTCCCCATTAACGATTCGTTCGTTGCGTTCAAGGTTCTTCTCTAAAGAATCAAATTTACTCTCGAACTTAACAAAAGGATGTGTTGATGAGCGGATTATTATGATGACGAGTAGGATGATAGTAATGATGCCTAAGATGATTTGAATTAATTCGAACATAAACGGTTCTGTCATATGAGATCCTCCTAAGTTGTACTTCTAAACTACTTTATCACATTTGGGAGACAAAGGTTTGTTAAAGCAGCAAACATTGTGATAAATTAGGCTTTTTTGTCGATATGTTAATCCTTATGGATATTAGTAAAATTATTATCTTTAATTCACTGTTATAAAGAGGAGTTTTAGCTTTGAAGAGAGAATTTTAGGAGTTTAGAGATAAATCTTATTGTATACTAAAATACATTTCCACCAGGGGGAAAAATGAAACAGATTAAGATACATGTAACAGCATTTATGATAATCGCCTTAACCTTCGGCTTAGGGGGCTTGTCTTTTTTAGCCTTTTTTCAGACAAGAGATCTCTTAAGAACTAATTTAGAGGCCCAAATCACCTCGCTAACATTATCTTCTAGTTCTGAAGTCGGTTTATGGTTAAATGCTCACAAATCGGAACTAGAGATTATGGCAAATACACCCTACGTTGAAAACGGAGACAAGAACGCAATTTTAGCGTATATGAATAAAGAAATTGAGCGTAATAAAGACTATGAAGAGTTTTTCTATGTGGATATCGAAGGTAATTACTTACTAAATTCCGGTCAGAGAGGTAGTATCATCGATCGTCATTACTTTCAGGAGGTCATGGCTACAGGCGAGTCTGTAGTATCAGATCCCTTATTTTCCAGAGGGAATAGTAGTCATAGTATTGTTGTTGCTGCTCCGATTAGGATAGGGAATAAGGTGGTAGGTCTATTAGGTGGGAGTATTAATTTATCGGAACTGATCCAACTCGTTTCGTCAAAAGGGGTTGGAGAGATCGGTAATACATTTATTGTTCAAAAAGATGGTCTGATGATTATTCACCCTAAAGAGGATTATATTATGAGTTACAATGGGCGAATGTATAATCGTACTTCACTAGATTATAGGGATACCATTAAAAAAATGATTCGCGGTGAAACTGGAGTGACAAAGAATACATTTGAAGATGGAGATAAATACCTAGCCTATGCTCCAGTACCAGGCATTGAATGGTCGTTAGGTGTTACGGTTCCGGTCACCTATGTTTTAAATCAGCTGTATTACTTGCCCATCTACTTTATCGCGATTACGAGCTTTTTAGGGATTGTTATGGTCGTTTTAATGAGGCGTTGGCTTGTCCATCCCCTGACTGAATTGACAAAATTTACTGCAGAACTCAATGATAATATATATGAACGTGAGAGTAATTATCAGCTAGAGAGTCCAGTAATTGAAGTTGAGGCTCTTGCTACTAACTTCCGGAGGATGACTGCAGCACTACAAGAAAACTTTAGAAAGCTAGAAAGTTCCGAAGTGAATCTTAAACAAGAGATTATCGAAAAAATGATGGTTCAAAAAGATTTAGAGTGTAGTTACGAAGAACTTGAGGCTGTTGAAGAGGAATTAAGATCTAATTACGAAAAACTTCAATCCAAGGAAAAGTTACATAGAGAATCAGAACGACGTTTCCGATCCATGCTCGAGAACGTGAAACTTATTACAGGGATTATGGATAAGGACGGTCGGATTATCTTTTGTAATGACTTTATACTGGGTCTAACAGGATTTCAAAGAGATGAGGTCGTAGGACATAACTTCTTTGATGTTTTTATTCCCATAGGTATAAGAAAAAGTGCAAATGCTTGGTTTAGAGAAGTCCTAGAAAGTAAGAATATTGTAGTTCATAATATTTATCCTATTCAAACAAAAAACGGGAATACACGGGTTGTTCACTGGAACCATACCCTCTTGTTTGATTCAGAGGGTAATATCTCGGGGATCGCAAGTATCGGAGAAGATATCACTGAGCGTAAGCAATTTCAGGAGAGGCTCGAGCACATGAGTTTCCACGATGCCTTAACTGACCTGTATAACCGAGCATATTTTGAAGAAAAGATACGTTTACTTGGTGGACAGGATTTTGCTCCAGTTGGGATTATAGTTTGTGACGTAGATGGACTAAAACTAGTTAATGATACACTGGGACATACGACAGGGGACAAATTACTCGGGTTGACCGCTGGTCTTATAAAAAAGTGTTTCCGTGAAGAGGACCTAATATTTAGGATTGGCGGGGATGAGTTTGCTATCATTCTACCAAAGAGTGAATTATCGGTGGTAGAACAAGCCTGCTACAGAATTAGAAAAGTGGTCGAAACATATAATATGGAAAATAAAGAGTTTCCTCTTAGCTTATCCATGGGTTTTGCAGTAAGCGAGAAAACAATTGTCAATGTCGACGAAGTGTTTAGAGAAGCAGACGATGGAATGTATCGCGAAAAACTACATCGAAGTAAAAGTACGCGCAGTGCCTTGGTGCAGGCCATGATGAAAGCACTCGAAGCAAGAGATTTTATTACTGAAGGGCATGCGGACAGGTTACAAGAACTAGTGATCACACTAGGTCAGGCTTTGGCTTTATCGGAGCGGACTCTTGCAGATTTACGACTTTTAGCACAGTTCCATGATATCGGTAAAGTGGGCATTCCTGATAGTATTCTTTTCAAGCCAGGACGTCTTACAGAGGAAGAGTTCAAGGAAATGCAGCGACATAGTGAAATTGGACATCGCATTGCTCAGTCGGCCCCAGACTTACTGCCGATCGCTGATTGTATACTAAGACACCATGAGTGGTGGAATGGTCAAGGTTATCCATTAGGGCTTAAAGAAGATGATATCCCCTTAGAGTGCCGCATTTTAGCAATAGCTGATGCCTACGATGCAATGACAAGCAATCGACCCTACAGGAAAGCCTTGAGCCAGGAGCAAGCATTTAAAGAATTAATCGATAACATGGGGATGCAATTTGATCCCGACCTTGTGCCCATATTTATTAAAGCCATCAGGTAAATTAAATTAAATTCGTTTAAATCTCAAAGAGCTAAGTATTGACCATTGACTTTATATTCTCCACATGTTAATTTAATAAAAACTGAATAATGAGCAGGGGTGCTGGAATTGGCTGGCTGAGATTTAGACCCTTATAAGTCTAAGACCCTTTTAACCTGATCTGGATAATGCCAGCGTAGGTAAGCAGTTTACTCTTTTATGAAATTGGAAGAGCACTATCTTATTCTGGAGATATGTGCTCTTTTTGGTTTTATGAGGTTCTTGGGTAGCCAAGTTTTTAAAAGAGAAATTAAACATATTGGAGGTGCGTTATGAAACAGGTACTTACTATAGCTGGTTCAGATTCTAGTGGGGGCGCAGGGATTCAAGCAGATTTAAAAACGTTTTCTGCTCATGGGGTTTTTGGAATGAGCGTAATTACGGCAGTCACCGCTCAAAATACCCAGGGGGTATTTGCTGTACAGGATATCTCTAAAGACGTAATCGCAAAGCAAATTGAGGCGATTTTTGATGATATTGAAGTTGATGGAGTCAAAATCGGTATGGTTTCACAAGTTCCTACAATAGAGGTAATTGTGGAACAGTTAAGAATCTATAAGCCTAAAACCATTGTTTTAGACCCTGTCATGGTCTCTAAGAGCGGTTACCATTTGTTAAATCCAGAAGCTGAAGCAACTTTAATTAAGGAATTACTGCCAATGGCAATGGTTGTTACACCTAATATTCCAGAGGCTGAAGTTATGACGAATAAGTCCATACACACGCTAAAGCATATGGAGGAGGCTGCCAAAGCTATATTTCAGATGGGAGTGAAGAATGTACTCCTTAAAGGGGGGCACTTGGAAGAGGATTCTATTGATATCCTATTTGATGGACAGGAGTTTAGATACTATTCCTCTGCAAGGATTGCAACTAAGAATACTCACGGAACGGGATGTACACTTTCGTCGGCCATCACGGCAAATCTGGCCTTAGGACACAGCCTTAATCAAGCTATCACCCTAGCAAAGGAGTATATAACGATTGCTATTCAGAATTCCTTACCAATTGGAAAAGGCGTAGGCCCAACCCATCACTTCTATACACTTTATAAAAAGGCGGGATTAATTGAGTGAGCACAACTTCAAAAAATAATTTAAGTGGGTTTAATTTTGCAACCCTATGGTTTGGTGCAGCTATATCAGTGGCTGAAATAGTGACGGGTGGTCTTCTAGCCCCCTTGGGATTTAAGATGGGGGTTTTGGCTATCCTGCTTGGACACTTGGTTGGGACGACTATTTTAGTGCTGGGAGGAATCATTGGAACCCAAGAGAGAATCCCAGCTATCATGTCGACGCGTATCTCCTTTGGTGAATACGGTTCCTACTTATTCTCGATCTTGAATGTTTTACAGTTATTAGGTTGGACAGCAGTTATGATTATTGTTGGGGCCCGGTCGGTTAATCACATCACTAATACTTTATGGGCATTTAATAATATAACTGTTTGGAGTTTAATCATCGGAATTTTGATAATGGTTTGGTCATGGCTTGGTAGAGATAGCGGTTGGAAAAGGGCAAACCATTTCGCCGTTATTTTACTCTTCCTTTTAACTTTGGTCTTAAGCTCAATTATTTTCCGTAACCACGAGTTGTTTACAAAGCAGGTTGCTGGAGATTTGGCCTTTGGTTCTGCTTTGGAACTATCCGTAATCATGCCTTTATCCTGGCTGCCGCTAATATCCGACTATACGCGATTTGCAAAGACAAAGAGTGGAGGGGCAGGAGGAAGTTGGCTAGGATACTTCATCGGAAGTAGTTGGATGTATATAATTGGCTTGGGATCTGCAATTATCGCCTCAGATGCTGATCCGTCTGCAATGTTACTGGCTGCAAATCTCGGTATAGTTGCCTTAGGAATTATCATTTTAGCAACGGTAACAACGACTTTCCTTGATGCTTATTCAGCTGGAGTTTCGTGCTTAAATATTTTCCCTAAATTAAATGAGAAAACGGTTACGATTGTTATGACGGCTATTGGTACTGGATTAGCAATCGCCGTGAATATCGAGCAGTATGAATATTTCCTTTATGCTATCGGATCAGTGTTTGCTCCTTTGTTTGCAATCCTGTTAACGGATTATTTCCTTTTGAAAAATAAGAAGATCCAAGCGGACCTTGTGATTAACTGGGGCACATTAACCCTTTGTGCACTTGGAACTGCGTTATACTACCAGTTTGTCAAATTTGATTTTGTTCTGGGTGCGACTATTCCGGTTATGTCAATTATCAGTATTGTACATCTTATTACATGGAGGTTGACTGCTAAATGGAAATACGTGAAAAAATCTGTGCAAGCTTAAGTGTCATTAAAGAGAAGAGTCCCTTGATCCACCATATAACCAACTATGTTACAGTCAACGATTGTGCTAATATTGTTTTGGCCATCGGAGGTTCCCCTGTTATGGCAGACGATCTAGAAGAGGTAGCAGAAATGGTAGGCTTTGCTTCTGCTTTAGTGCTAAATATAGGTACTCTAAATTCCAGAACAATAGAAAGCATGTTGATAGCTGGATTAAAAGCGAAAGAATTGGGCATACCAGTAATTCTTGACCC
Organism: Desulfosporosinus sp.; assembly: GCF_014237355.1. Classification (NCBI taxonomy): domain Bacteria; kingdom Bacillati; phylum Bacillota; class Clostridia; order Eubacteriales; family Desulfitobacteriaceae; genus Desulfosporosinus; species Desulfosporosinus sp. The sequence continues at coordinate 134,399 of NZ_JABZFS010000014.1, read as the reverse complement.
TGTAGGAGTAGGTGCAACAAAGCTTAGAACTAAAACAGCTGAAAAACTGATTAGGCAAATTAAACCTGAAGTTATTCGAGGAAATATGTCGGAAATCAAAGTCTTAGCAGGTTTAGAAGTAGCCATCAAAGGAGTCGATTCACTCGCGGATGAACAAGATAGTTCAGTTGTTGCAAAGAAACTAGCTTCTGAGTTTGGCTCCATAATTGCTATAACCGGAAAAACTGATGTCATATCTGATGGACTGAATGTTTGCTTTCTCGAAAATGGACATAAAATTTTGGCAGATGTTACAGGGACAGGGTGTATGACGACCTCTCTAGTGGGAACATTTTGCGGCGTAACTAAAGATTACTTTACAGCTGCAGCGGCGGGCATAATCAGTATGGGTCTGGCTGGAGAAATAGCCCAAGCTTCGCTGCGCCAAGGAGAAGGGATAGGTACATTTAGAGTTAGGCTTATGGATAGTATTTATAATCTAACCCCCGAAATCCTGGCAAAAGAAGGTAAGATTTTTTATGAGTAAAGTCAAGATCGACTATAGTCTATATTTAGTCACTGATCGAACACTTCTCGGAGAGCGGGATTTAGCTCAGGGCATTGAGTCGGCTATTCACGGTGGAGTTACCCTAGTTCAGCTAAGGGAAAAGTCAGTCTCAACAAAGGAATTCTTACAATTAGCTGTAAGGGTAAAAGAGATAACAACTCGGTATAGGATTCCGCTAATTATTAATGACCGTCTTGATATTGCCCTTGCGGTAGATGCTGATGGATTACATGTTGGACAAGACGATCTTCCAATGCTAAAAGCGCGGGAGCTTTTAGGACCAAACAAAATTATTGGGGTCTCGGCTAGTACTCTGGCCGAAGCCCTACTTGCCCAACAACAGGGTGCGGACTATTTGGGGGTTGGAGCTGTTTTTAATACATCAACTAAGAGTGACGCAAAAGAGGTCAGTCTCGAGAAATTGGAACTTATTAAAAAATCAGTCTCAATACCTGTGGTAGCGATCGGTGGAATCAATATAACAAACATTCAACAAGTTATGACTACGGGAATTGATGGGGTTTCTGTTGTGTCTGCCATATTGGCTCAAGAGGACATCTTAATGGCTGCAAAACAGTTGCGGGTAGTCATAAAGAACCAACAGAAAACGGATATTTAAAAAAATCATTTTTGGATTTTGGGTATTATTAAACAGGACTATTTCAAATGTGAAATAGTCCTGTTTGTTTAAGATATCATTAGATTTTAATACATAATTTCTGTATAATATAAAATTGTGGAATGAACTTAAAACGGAGGAACAAAGTGTCTCAATCGTTAAATGAGTTAATTAAGCAGATTGAAGAATTACGATCAGAATTGATCAGAGCAAAAAATGGGCGAACCTACACAGATCCAGAAGTTATAGCAGCAAGTCAAGCTTTAGATGAAGTATTGGATAAATATCAGGAACTATTAGATAAGAACAGCAAAATGTAAATAAATATTTATCTACCTTAGGCACAAGGATTGTATTCTTTAGTAAATGAACAATGACTTTTATCCAGCTGATAAAATTATTATTCTGTCCATTGTCCCTAATTAGAGTGTGAGTTATACTAGGAAATATTAATGTATGCAAAATTACATAAATTGGGAGGAGTCTAAATTGTTAAAAGATAAAACTGCACTGATAACTGGAGGCGGAACAGGAATTGGAAAGGCTATTGCCTTATTACTAGCCAAGTCGGGAGTTAATATTGCGCTTAACTTTTCTCGCTCGGAGGAAGACGCGTTAAAGACTTGTCAAGAGATCAAGAATTTAGGAGTACGCAGCTCAATTTATAAAGCAGATGTATCTCAGGATGCTGAAGTAAGAACAATGGTCAGTCAAGTAGCGGCTGATTTTGGAACACTAGATATTCTCGTCAATAATGCGGGAATGACTCACTTTGTAGATCATTCTGATCTAGATGGAATGAAAGATGAGTATTGGGATAATATTTTCGGAGTTAATGTTAAAGGGATGTTCTTTTGTTGCCGTGCCGCATCTGCTGAACTTAAGAAGAGTCGAGGGTGCATTATTAACATCACATCAATTGCAGGGCTGACCGGGTTAGGCAGTTCTATCGCCTATTCTGCTTCTAAAGCAGCAGCAACTAGTGTTACGAAATCATTAGCACGAGTTCTAGCACCCGAGGTTAGAGTCAATGCTGTTGCTCCAGGAATAGTGCAAACCCGTTGGGTTGAGGGGAAAGAAGACCATATTACTCGTCTTGCTGCAGGTACCCCTCTAGGTCGGATTGCAAGTCCTGATGATATTGCTGAAGTTGTCTATTCATTGATAGCTCATGCAGGGTTTGTAACCGGACAAACGGTCGTAGTAGACGGAGGAAACTTCATTTAACACATTTTGCTTAACAAAAGTGGATTAGGAAGTCAATTGGAAGCCTTTTAGTGCTACAAGACTTCCTAACCTATTAATATTGTCTGACCTCAATACTTTTTTGGGAGTTTTTCCTGGACCGACTTCTTTCCAGATCTAGGAACCAAAATACTGCAAAGTTTTTCTGTTTTGGCTCTTGACAACAATTGAATTCTGGGTATAATTAAATCATAAGAGTTAAACAAATAATTCAGTTCAAACAAATCAAATCTTTGGTCGCGTGCTAGGCAGTCTTCGAATTCATCGAAAGTTAAGCATTGCAATCGTTTGAATTAATGCTGAATTTCGAGAATTTGAGCCACCTAGAAGGGTGGTTTTTGTGTTCCAAAAAGATAATTTTCCCGCAAGTTCCTCCAATCAGTCAGTCAGTCACTCTGAGTTAAATTGTTTAAGTGGTATAAAGCAAGCTAGGAAAGAATTAAGGTGATTTGTAAGCTTAGGTTTTTCCCGGAGAAAATTAGTTATCAGATTGACCGCAGAGATTTAAAAGGTACAAAGTAGTGGAAGATTTGTCCAGATTAGTTTCCTTACGTTACCAATAACATGTAATAGCTGGTTACCTTGAGGTTAATAAATGTTAGACCCATATTAGTTCAAGAATCAAACTATTTTAACGAGTTAAGATTCATTAGATAATTGATTATTGTAAGGTGCATGTGTTAACAAATTGTCTGGTTAATTGTTGGTAAAGCTTAGTAGTAGATTAATCTTGAGCCGTGTATCCATTAATTGTGGAGGAACTTGCGGGATCTATTTAGAGTAGGGCCACTCATTGAGTGGCCCTTTTTATTTTTGTATAGGAAAGTATAAAATTTTTGAATCGGGATAACTGATTTTAGCGCGTGCGACAGCACGCTATTTTATTGCGACAGGCACTCTCAAGGGAATGTATCTGTGTTAAACAGAGATGAAGCTATGTTTTTGGCCAGAAGTTACCTGATTTTAATTCTAGGTAATCTGAAATAGTTATTAAGATTTTGAACAACACTTCATTATTAAAAGGCTAGGTTTGCCCTGAAGCTCGTTCATATAATAACAAGAGGATGCCTCATTATCATTTGAGATATCCTCTTTGTATTTGTTCATTGGATTTAAGAATCTAATGGTCATCTAGAAGAGCCCTATAGTTCGTCTTTTTAAATATTTTAACAAAGCATTTTAAGAGTTATTAATTACGTTAACCCTGCGCCCTGTAGGATACTTAAGCATACGAGAAACTGTTCCGTCGGCTTTGACTTCTTCAACGACTAAATTGTAGTTGTTCCCATAATAGCTATCATCTGGTTTTTTCTCGGAAGGAGTAGATTCAACCTCAACCTCTACTTCAACTTCTACACTATCGACTTCATCGACTTCATCGTCATCATCGTCGTCATCGTCATCATCGTCGTCATCGTCATCGTCATCGTCATCATCGGCTTCATCATCGTCATCATCGTCATCATCGTCATCATCGTCATCATCGTCATCATCGTCGTCATCGTCATCATCGGCTTCATCATCGTCATCATCGTCATCATCGTCATCATCGTCGTCATCGTCATCGTCATCGTCATCATCGGCTTCATCATCGTCATCATCGTCATCATCGTCATCATCGTCATCATCGTCATCATCGTCATCATCGTCATCATCGTCATCGTCGTCATCATCATCATCATCATCATCATCGTCATCATCATCGTCGTCATCATCGTCATCGTCGTCATCATCATCATCATCATCGTCGTCATCATCATCGTCGTCGTCATCGTCATCATCATCGTCATCATCGTCGTCATCATCGTCGTCATCATCGTCATCATCAACGTCTTCTACTTCAGCTTCGTCATCGTCATCGTCGACATCGTTGTCTTCTTCGATTACCTCAAAACCGACAACTTCTTCTTCATTTTCTAGTTCGGCCTCTTCAGACCCAAATTCTAACACCTTACCATTCATATAAACAACATTGATTTTCTCAATCTCATCCCCATTTGCTAGTGCATCATGAAGCGATTTCAGTAATTCTTCATTATTCATATTTGAGCACCCTTCCTCACTAAAATTTTCCAAAACACAACATCTCCACCTAATTAAAGCTGAATAGGTTGGAGATTTTTGTGTATTATATGAGCACTTTAAGCAAATGGTACGTTAACAAACAAATATTTCACAAAATCTGGATTCTACGACAAGTATCACAAAAAGTTATTTCTCTAGCTATTCTCTATCTTCTAGTTGAAGTTGAACCCGGTCGTTTTCCCAATTGCGGTAAGCCATTACCCAATTCTCAAGTAAAGAAAACCAAACTTCCTGACAAGTTTCCCATCAAGACAATTTCTAGCATCCAGAACAATGGTTCCCTTCATTCTTGATTTTACTTCAGCCCAGTCAGTTTCAAGAAATTGCTGCCATTCAGTTGAAATAATTAGTGCGTCTGAGTTTTTAACTGATTCATACTGATTAGTGTGGGAATAAACACCCGATAATTCCAGTTGTACCATCGGATCATAAGCGTGAACTTGACAACCTTTTTCTAGAAGTTTTTTAATCATCATAACTGCTGGGGAAGAGCGTAAGTCATCTGTATCAGGTTTAAAGGTCACTCCCCAAATCGTAATCCGTTTTCCCGTTAAATCCGGAAGCTCAGTTGTAAGTTTATTCAGATATAGATCGATTTGGGTGTCATTTACTTCTCTTACCGCATCAAGAAGTTTAGTTTCAACGTTTTTCTTTACCGCTGAATGCTTAAGAGAACTTAAATCCTTTGGTAGGCATGATCCCCCAAACCCTAGTCCTGAATTTAGGAAGTAGCGACCTATTCGAGGATCAGTCCCTATTCCTTTAGCAATGTCATCATAATCCACTTCGTAAGCATCACAAATGCGCGCCATTTCATTAGCAAATGAGATTTTTGTAGCTAAAAAGGCATTGCTAGCATATTTAATTAGTTCTGCTCCTGTCAAACTTGTAAAGATATAGGGCGCCTTTCCCCTATAATAGAGTTTTTTAAGGTTTTTAATTGGCCGACTAGTTTTCGTGCCAAAGACAATTTTATTTGGATGATAAAGATCCCTTAAGGCGAATCCTTCCCGTAAAAACTCTGGATTGGAAACAACATCAAATAAGTCTTCATCTATACCTTTTTCAATCAATCTTTTGTGAATCCACTCATTAGTTCCTGGAGGGACTGTACTTTTAGTGATAATGATTTTATACACATTTGTAGTAGAAGCAATGACGTCAATAACCCGGTGCACAAACATGAGATTGCTGCTGCCATCGTCCTTGGAAGGAGTGCCAACAGCAATCAGAATTACTGGATATTCTTTAATACTTTCTTCAACTAGTGACGAAAAAAATAGCTTATTATTTTTAACGTTTTTAGTAATTAATTCATCCAAGCCTGGTTCATATATGGGTACCTTGCCTTGGCGAAGGCAATTTATTTTTGATTCTTCCATATCAACACATAACACTTCATGTCCGAAATCTGCCAATGCAGCAGCTGTTGTAAGGCCTACATAACCTGCGCCTACGATGCAAATTCTCATTAATCGCTCCACCTATTCAAATAAAATGCAATTTTAATATTGTATTAGAATTAATTTTATAGGTTACAAAATTACATATTATGGTACATTTTTTAGTGTAATAGACAGATTATCCATTTATTGATTCCATTCATAGACTAAGCTGAATAGATTATTGTGTGCCTAACCTTAAATAATAGTGGAGGGAAAGACGTGAAAGAATATACGATTCAACCATGGGATAATGAAGATCACCAAGATATAATCGATTTAGATATGTGGGTCCCCCTAGAAATTGATGAATTAGCGACCCAAGTAATTGATTGCTACGATATGAAGGTCCTTAGTAAAATTTTAGTTACGGCTAAATCAGATAAAGGGGGAGCTATATGGAAAATTGAAACGGATAAAGGGCCCCGAAGTTTAAAAGTATTACATCGAAAACCTGCTAGAAGTCTTTTTAGTGTAGGCGCTCAGGACTATATTGTAAAACAAGGAGGAAGGGTACCAGAATTAAAACAAACTAAAAACGGCCTTCTCTATGTTGAAAAGGGTGGGAAGTTATGGATTGTTACGGATTGGATTGAACCTCTTACCCCAGCAATGAGTGACCTTGAAGGCGCTCAAGCCTTATGTTATGGTTTAGGAGAATTTCATAGGCATTCCCGAGGATATACTCCGCCACCGGGTGCCGAAAGAGCTTCCAGATTGTATCGTTGGCCTGATTATTATCGTAAAATTACCAGTAAAATTGACTGGTTCAGAAACGTTGCTCAAGCATATAATGACCTCCCAGGCAGTCGAACACTACTTTCTGTTATAGACAAATATAAACAAGAAGCTCACAATGTATTAAGCTTTCTCGAGCAATCATCTTATGCTCAGATGGCAGCAATGGGGGAACAGCACTGGGGACTTGTTCACCAAGATTTCGGGTGGTCTAATGGACAACTTGGTGAGGGTGGCCTATGGGTTATTGATTTAGATGGAGTGTCCTACGATTTGCCAATTCGTGACCTTCGTAAACTCATTTCGAGTACAATGTTCGACTTGGGAAGCTGGGATATCACCTGGATAAGGGGAATGATAGATGCCTATCATTCAGCAAATCCTCTGGATCTCGAGACCTATGAAATTCTATTAAATGATCTTGCCTTTCCTAATGAGTTCTACAAACACATTAATGAGATGTTGTTCGATCCTTTGAACTTTTTAAATCTATACGTGGAACCGATCATTCAGCGTCTGGAGCTAGTAGAAAAATCAAAGGCTGAAGTATTGGCCGAGCTGAAAAGGGATAGCCATAAGTACGAATCGGGTAATTATGCCTCAATGCCTATTTTTGAACCCGAAATTCTTGAGATGATGCAAATCAAGGCAACGTCGGAAAAAACCACATTACCAAATATAATCAAAGACAATTCTTTAAGGAATCCAAATATGATCAAAGGGAGTTCTCTTGAAACTAAAACTAAGAAAAAAAGCAAGAAAAAAGCTCTTGAAACAGGGAAGAGTCAGAAAAAATCAAGTGCGAAAAAGAACGAGAATGTAAAAATTCTCATGATCTGCACGGAAAAGTTGCCAGTACCACCAGTGCGGGGCGGAGCAATTCAAACTTATATCCAAGGAATATCTGGAATATTAGCCCAAAAACATGACTTAACAATTCTGGGAACAACAGATTCTTCATTACCCATTGAAGGTTATCAAGATAATATTCGTTATGTAAGAGTTGATGGTGAAAAAAACTTCGAAATCTATGCTGAGAAAGTCATTGATTTCCTTAAAGAAGAATCTTTTGATCTTATTCATGTCTTTAACCGACCACGGCTAATTCCCTTAATTCGTGAAGTTGCGCCTGATTCGCGACTGATTTTAAGTATGCATAATGATATGTTTAATACAAACAAGATTCTTCAAGCTGATGCAATAGCTGCTATTGATGAAGTGGAACGTATTTTCACGGTTAGTGACTATGTTGGCAATACAATCGTTGATTTATATCCTCAAGCTGCTGAAAAGGTGCAAACGATTTATTCCGGAGTAAACCTTGAAGCCTTTGTACCTTGGGAAGAATCAAAATCAGCTGCTCAGATTCGTGCGAATCTGAGGAAAGAGTATAGTCTTGAAGACAAAACAGTTATTTTATTTGTAGGCCGGTTAACCCCTAAAAAAGGTACTGATCTGTTGATCCAGGCACTTAAAGAACTTTACGCCTTTGATTCGAGTATTGCCTTGGTGATTGTAGGTGGAACTTGGTACAGTGTCGACAGAGTTACAGATTATGTTGCTTATGTCAGAGCACTGGCAGAGCGAGCTCCATTTCCGGTGATCAGTACTGGTTATGTACCCGCTGATCGAATTCATCAGTGGTTTTGGGCAGGGGATATTTTTGTGTGTCCTTCTCAGTGGCAAGAACCCCTTGCTCGTGTCCATTACGAAGCTATGGCTGCTGGCTTACCATTTGTTACTACGGCACGTGGTGGAAATCCCGAAGTGGTAATTGGTGAAAACGGATTACTTGTTGAGCAACCCGAGGACCCTATCGAATTTGCCGAAAAGTTTCGAACCCTCGTAAAGGATGCCAGACTTCGCCAGAGAATGGGCTTAAATGGTAGGGACTTAGCTGTAGAAAGGTTTAGCTGGGAGCGGGTAGCGAACGAGGTCTCGGAAGCATGGAAAGGAATAATCGACCACGAAATGGCTCCTAAGAAAGTGAGTGGAAAAGCTAAAGAGAAAGAAAAAGCTCTAACAAAAGACAAAACTAAAGCTAAAGCAAAGGGTAAATCAAACGTCAAAGCAAGAGATAAGTCGCTAGGGAAAAATAATGTAAACAGCTTTAACAGGGATAAGAGCCTATTAATAGGTTCGGATAAAGTCTTAGTTAACGGTCTAGATAAAGGCATAGTTAAGAGCTTAGATAAACCCTTAGCCAAAAATTTGGATAGAGGACTAGTCAAAGGTAGAGCTAAAGGTTTAGCCAAAGACGATAGGGAAGTTAATAATAAAAACTCAGCGATGGTATCATCCGTTGTAAAGATCACCCGGGATATGATTTCACGCCCGAAAGGTGAGAGTAATTCTAATTCTACAAGCGTTCGTAGTTCATCCCTTGTGAATGGTCAAAATGAAGTCGTACCCAAAAGAGCAAACAGTCAGTTCGATCAATCTGATAGTAAATCGGTTATTAAGGTAACAAGGGGTATGATTCATCGTTAGGTGATTAATACAATTTGAATCTCAAGTTAAAATAACGGGTAGCAGTAATGCTTACCCGTTATTTTTAGGTATTAAGTGTATAATAGAGAAAAATCAAATTTATTGGAAACTTCATGGGAGGCGTAAGCGTTGGAACTGAACGTCGAAGAAAGGCAAGAGACCTGTTCAATCGTTAGTAAAATCGTAAGGTTAAAAATATATCGTAAGGTAATAGAGGGTGACTCACGACAGGATGGGGAAATTGTGGGTTGCGATTGCAACTCAACAAGTTCAACCTGTGAGTCTAGGTGCCACTATCGGCTATTAATTGATGATTATTAGGATCGGGGAAGGGATGGAGAATAAAGCTGGCCAGCGTTTGTTTTATGAACTTTACCCTTGGCCACCACGATTTGACCATTGACCAAGGTGTAGTCAATTCCTAAAGGAACCTTTGAAGGATTGTTGTAATCTTCTGGGGCAGCGATTTTATTAGAATCAAGAATCACTAAATCAGCGATATCGCCTTTTCTTACATATCCTCGGTTGGCTAAGTTCAATCTTCGTGCTGGGTCTCCGGTAATTCTCTTAATACCTTCAGCCCAAGTTAATATCTTCTTATCACGGACATATTCCCCTAAGAACTTAGGATATGTGCCGTATAAACGGGGATGAGGTTTGCCGGTAGGAATACCATCCGAACCAATTTGACATAACGGGTGCTTGATTAAAGCTATAATATCTTCTTCGGCAAAAAGGTTTTGGATTACCATTGAACAACGACAATCCTCACTAATTAGCAGTTCTGTAAGCAAATCGATGATTTCGCTTGCAGATTCAACATGTTCGGAGCAGTTTTTTGAGACTAATTGAGTTAGGGTTTGACCTTCTGCCCATTTGTTTTGGTGCTTCGTTACAGAGCTTATCATTATATTGGACCAACCAACCATGCCCACAAAGTTATCCCAGCCTGGATAACTTGGTCCAGAATTGCTCAGTTCATCTTTTAGTTTGGCTCGAAGTTGAGGGTCTTTTAATCTGCGGATGATTTCCGTACTGCCACCTTCTTTGGCCCATGGAGGGAGAACCTGAGACAAAAGTGTACTCCCAGCCCTATAAGGGTGTTCATCGAAGGTTACGTCGACACCATGGTTTCTAGCTTCTTCTACCATGTCTATTAACTCTTCAGCGGTAATGCCATAATCTCGATTTGCATAGGAGCGCATATGGGAAATCTGTAGCTTAACCCCAGATTCTTTAGCTACGGCAAGTGCTTCGGCCATTCCTTCACGAACTTGGCGGGAATGACTTCGTATATGAATCATCATAATTCCGTTATAAGCCGCGACCACCGAACTTAAGGCAAGGAGTTCTTGTTTGGGCGCAAATATCCCAGGTAAGTATGCTAAACCATATGATATTCCTAAAGCCCCATTTGACATTGCTTCTTCGACGATTCTACTCATGGCTGTGATTTCTTTTGCTGAAGGTTGGATATTATTCAACCCCAAAACTTGGGCTCGAACTGCCCCGTGACCGATTAAAACAGCGATATTGTTTGGCTTGTCCGCTTGCCTTAGCTCATTTAAGAACGTAGAAAAATCTGGCCAATTCCAGGTAAGTGGACCAGGACCTAAAATAGGGCTAAGATAGCTGCGCCAGTCTTCCATCCTCTCGAGATGGGGAGCTGAACCCAAACCACATTGCCCAACTATTTCGGTTGTAACTCCTTGATTAATCCTGCTTTCACGGATTGGGCCAGACATAAACGGCACCAAGTCACAATGGCTATGGACATCGATAAATCCTGGAGTGATCATTTTGCTCGTTGCATCTAAGATTTCAGCAGATTCATTGGATAGCCCCAGTCCAATTTCAGCAATCATTCCATCTTTAATTCCAATGTCGGATCGATAGGGTATGTTTCCGGTTCCATCTACAATTAGACCACCCATGATGACAGTATCAAACATCTATAACAGACCCTTTCGATAGTTTTAAAGATTAATAAAGAACCACCCAACTTTTTGAGAAGGGTTGTTTAGGACTAAATATAAAAGAGTCCGTCTTACTAGAAGACGGGCTCTTTAGATCATCCACTAGATCATCCACTAGATAATCCAGCAACTATTCTGCCTTCTTAAAAATGGACCAAGGCGTATCAACGGCTAAACCGTCTTCTAACATTTTTTGTACAGTGCCTGGAGTATAAAAGCCAGCTCCCTCTGTTTTGAATAGGCACTCCTCCAAGGTTATTTCCTCCCAAGTATCCTCGCCTTTTAATTGAGTAAGAAATTTCATCTTGATTCCTCCGTAAAATATATTTTCAAGGTCAAACTAATTATAGCAGGAAATACCCAGCAAGTGAACCTATCCCAGGTGAAACAGGGGGACAGGTGCAGTGTTTCGCGTAGAATTTTTATAAGTCGCTAGGACCTGCGAGACCAAAGAGAAAGAAACCAAAGGAAAAAGTCAGAGATTCCCGGTAGTAGGTATTTTAAGTGAAAACGAAAATGTACTTCCCTGTCCTTCGTTACTCTCTACCCATAGTTTACCCTGATGTGCTTCTACAATAGATTTACTAATCGCCAAACCTAACCCGGTTCCACCGTACATGGGCGAGCGGGATTTTTCTCCACGATAAAAGCTCTCGAATATGTGAGGTATGTCTTCTTGAGAGATTCCAGGGCCATTGTCGGAAACCGATATAATTAAGTTTGGTTTTTTTACATAAGCTTTAACTTGCATTCGCCCGCCCTCTGAGGCATAGTGTTGAGCATTACTAAGTAGATTTAAAAGGACTTGCTCAATTCGTTGACGATCCACTAGGATTTGAACGGAGGGGAGGGGACGATCTATTATCAAGGTTAACTTTCCCTTGTCCTTATTAAATTCAAGTTCATAAGGTTCTAGTATACTTTCAAGAACTTCACGGCTATCCTCTGGTGCTAGTTTGACTTCCAGTTGCCCTAGATCAAATTGAGAGAACTGAAATAGATCTTGAATTTGCCGGTTTAGTTGATCAGTTTTTTGGTGGATTATGGATAAATATCGCTTCACACTTGCTTCATCCTCGACGATTCCATCCTGAAGCCCTTCTACATATCCTTTTATTGAAGAAATTGGGGTTCTTAGGTCATGAGAAATGCTGGCTATCAAGGCTTTACGTGACTGTTCGTAGGCATTCTGTTTTTCTAGGGACTCCTTGAGCTGATCTCGCATGTGGTTGAAAGATCTTACAAACTTGCCTAATTCGTCCTTTCTATGATACTCAAGAGAAAACTCTAAGTTACCCTCACTGATTTTTTGTGTTGCAAGACTCAGGTCGTCAATAGGTCTTAGAATTGTTCGAGAAAAATACCATGTAAAAAGAACTATAAGCAAAATTAAGGCCAAGAATCCCCAACCAAAGCTGGATAGTATTCCTTTTAATATTTCTGCGAAAACGTTATATGGTGGAACAGAAGGATTGACATCGATTAAGGCCGTCGCAACTTGTTTTCCTTCGATCACAATAGGTAAGGAGTATTGAAAAGGGTTTAGACGTAGGGATTGGTTCCAGCTTACCGCTAAAGTATCTTGAGGGAGATGGCTGGGTTCTTGATCCTGCCAACCTAACTTGTCCTCAGAGTCATATAACACTCCACTGGGATCAACAATTCGAATATGAAGTTGATACTTGGAGATTAAGGGTTCTAAAGCAGCCGTAAAGACATCATATTGATGGATATTACTAAATTCATCAACAATCTTACGAGCAGTTTCTTTGTTGACCCTATCTATCTGATGGGTAAAGCTTTCAAGGGATGTAGGGTCTAAAAGATCCTTCATTTTGTTCGTAGTCATATAAAGAGATGTAACGGTTACCACGATGGGTAAAATAATAAGGGCTAATATAATCAGTAGAAAGCGGAGTCTTATTCCAATCTTCATTAAGAACCTCCATCGAATTTATAACCTACGCCCCACACGGTTTTAATGAAATGTGGCTTAGAAGGGTTTTCCTCAATTTTTTCTCGAATTTTACGTATATGCACAGTTACAGTATTGATATCACCGTATTCGTTTTGCCCCCAAACGGCTGTGAAGATCTGTTCCCTAGTAAAAACTTGCTGCGGATGGCTTGCGAGATAACGTAAGATTTCAAATTCCTTGGTAGCTAAGTCTACTTGATTCCCCTTAAGGAAAACTCGGTAGCCCTTGCTGTCAATTTCTAAACTTGAAAACTTTAGCCATTCATCGGGTTTGATAGGGGACGATAACAAGGTATAGCGACGGATTTGGGCTTTAACACGCGCAACTAGTTCTCCGGGGCTAAACGGTTTGGTGATATAGTCATCAGCACCTAGGCCTAAACTTAAGATTTTATCAACATCGCTTGATTTTGCACTCATCATCAGGACTGGGACTGTGGATTGATTGCGAATAATCCGGCATAATTCCATGCCATCAATTTTAGGCAGCATTATATCTAATAGAACGAGAACGGGGAGATGCTGCTGAAATAGAGTTAGTCCCTGCTCTCCATCAAAGGCCAAGATAGTTTCAAAACCTTCTTTTTTAAAATAGTCATGCAATAATTGACCAAGTTCTTTTTCGTCTTCAACAATCAGTATTTTGTAAGATTCCACTGCCCGCCCATCCTCCAATAACTAGTTTGAAATTGATGACTCAATTCCTCTAATTACCATTATAAGAGTACCCCGCACCCTAAAGCAATTATTTTAGTTACGGGGCTAAGAGCTGACAAGACTTAAACTGAACTAGGCGATGTCTCTTTTCTGAAAGGTTATCCATGAGATGGTAATAAATAAAAGCAAATAGCTTCCTAAAACAGTGAGGGAGAAGGGGAGGGTTAGACCAAAAGGATTACTACCCATAGTAACCATGGTTAAGTCCGTATTAGCAAAAAGGATGTATTTACTCCAAGTTTGTTGAGCAAACATGCTAGTTAATTGGGGACCAAGAAGAAGTAAGAGCAACGTAGCACCGATGGCTAAGGCATTGCTGCGGAAAACAACTGAGAGCATAAAGGCTAAAGTTAAATAGATTACGATTTCTACGGATTTTAGCGAATAAGTTTGAAGAGTGTGTACCACCATGCTCATTTGGGAAACCTCTCCCGTCGGGCCAATAAACAGATAAGGATTATCAGAATTATCAAAACCATAGAGAATCCCGTTCGTTACAAATGAGGTTGCCAGCAGGACAATTACAAGCAAAAAGGCAAACATTAAGGAAGCAAAGTATTTTGAAAGCAAAATTTTAGAACGACTAATGGGTCGAATCAGAAGGAGTTTAATGGTTCCCCATACATACTCATTAGAAACGATTCCTCCAGCCACTACAGCAGTCATCATAGTAATAATACTTAGGAGGGATGCCTGTTTTGCAACTTGTTCATAGACTGTAGTATTAGGCGAGATGTCATGGCTTAAGGCATATTTATCAAGTTTTAATTGTTTTTCCACTTCGCTTTTTTGAAAATTGGGGATCTGGGGATTGTTTAGCAGTTCAGTTGCCGTCTGGATTTTTTGTTCAGTCTGCACTTTCCAGTCTCCTACACTTTGAGGGGTTGTTTTGTAGGTATATATTGAAGTGAAAACTGAAAGCCCCATGAGTATGAAGATCATGATAAATTGACCAACTCTGCTGTAAAGCTTCATATTTTCATTAAGAATTAGTTTTAACATGATTATCCTCCCTTGTTATTTCTAAAAACTTATCTTCAAGTGATTTTTTTGGAGTATAAATGCCGTAAACCTGGATTCCATTACGATTTAGTTCTGAGTTAATGAGGGCCACGTTCTTTTTTGAAGTCTTTACCTCTAGACCATCTCTAGTTTCCAAAAGGGGGATATCACTAAACACCTTAGTGATAATGTCTTTAGCCTTTATCAAATCATCTACTTCGAAGAATGTCGGAACATCCTCGTTGTTCCCACGAATAAATTCTTTTAGATCTTTTACTTCGATTAACTTGCCTTGGTTAATCACGGCTACTCTGTCACACATTAATTCCATTTCCGTCAAGAGGTGACTAGATACAATTACCGCAACATTTTCTTCTTGGGACAATCTTCTAAGATAATCTCTGAGTTCGCGTATTCCCGCTGGATCAAGCCCGTTTGTGGGTTCATCTAAAATAAGAACGGATGGTTTGTGAAGCAGTGCTTGGGCAATACCTAATCTCTGTCTCATGCCTAAAGAGTAGGTTTTAACCTTATCCTTAAGGCGTTTGTCTAAATTAACTAAGGTTGCAACCTCTTGGATGCGCTCTTTACTAATACCCGCTGACATATTGGCAAAATGAACGAGATTTTGATAGCCCGTAAGAAATGGATACAATTCCGGATTTTCCACAATTCCCCCTACATGCCGAATTGCAGACTTGAAATCAGAAGAGATACTTTTACCTTGAATAAATACCTCCCCTTCTGTGATAGAAATAAGCCCAACCAACATACGAATAGTCGTTGTTTTTCCTGCACCGTTAGGCCCTAATAAGCCAAATATTTCTCCACTATTAATATCAAACGTTAATTGATCTACGATGGTTTTACCTGAGATTCTCTTAGTTACACCGTTTAATTGGACGGCAGTTTTGCCCGACATATTTGACCTCCCTCATATAGTTCTAAAGTTATTATGCCTACTAAATGTAGACTGCTACATATAAAAACATTAAGAAAATATTAAATCGGTGAAACAGGGGGACAGGTGCAGTGTTTCGAAGTAGTCGAAACAGTTGACCTGTCCCCTTGTTTGTCCCCTTGTTTGTCTGTAAAACAATTTCGATAAATAAAACAGTAGTATGAAACATTTCTTGCAGGATGAAGAGTTATGCCTATTGAATTTGTTAAGAGATTACAGAATAGTAAAGCATGCATAAGAAAAGTAAAATATGTAAAGGGGTTCAGACATTGAGCAAGTTAAACGTAACGATCTTAATCGAAAACACCGTAGGAGTTCCTTTAGGGCTCTTAGCGGAATGGGGTTTGTCAATGCTCTTGGAATTTGGTGAAGAGAGGATCTTATTTGATGTAGGGGAGCAAGGCAATTTGATCAGTAACGCACAAATCTTAGGCCATGATCTAAGGTTAATTGACCGTGTCATCTTAAGTCACGGACACTATGATCACACGGGAGGTCTTTTTAAGTTCCTGCAATTTAGAGGGCGGATTCCAGTTTATGCTCATCCGGATTTATTTAAAGGGCATTACGGTCGGGGAGTTAAAGGAAATGCGGATAGGTATATAGGTGTGCCGTATTGTCAGA
The DNA here is from genome assembly GCF_014237355.1 of Desulfosporosinus sp. Lineage (NCBI taxonomy): Bacteria > Bacillati > Bacillota > Clostridia > Eubacteriales > Desulfitobacteriaceae > Desulfosporosinus > Desulfosporosinus sp. The sequence goes on along the minus strand of NZ_JABZFS010000014.1, from coordinate 117,976 downwards.
AGCAACTGGAGAGTGCTGGTGCTGAGTTTCACTGGCATAGTGAACCCGTAGAATTAAGTCCTGGTCTATGGTTAAGTGGTGAAATCCCACGAGAAACAACGTTTGAGGAACTAGATGATCGATTGGTTGAGTTTAAGGGAGGGAATCTTATTCAGGATAGCATTCGAGATGATTTAAGTCTTTTCTATATGACAGATCAAGGATTGATCATACTTCTCGGTTGTGCACATTCGGGACTGGTAAACATTGTAGAACATGCTAAAAGGGTAACTGGTCAGCAAAAAGTAAGAGCTATTATTGGTGGAACTCATCTTGGACCAGCGACTCCGAATCAAGAGCGACAAACGATGGACTATCTGAGAGGACTTGATTTAGACTGTTTGGCCCCAAATCACTGTACTGGACCGGTTATCTTAAGCAAGTTAGCGATGGAATTTCCTAACGCTTTTACTTGGGCAATGGCTGGTAGTACATTGGATTTCAGTTAATGATTTAGAGAAAATTATTATGAAAAGCTGAAGGGAGTTCAACTGATGGCTATCCCCACTTCTCGAACCAAGAGTCAGCTGATATCTTAGTCGATTCCAGCCTTTGTACAGGTTGCGGTTTATGCATCGAAGTCTGTAAGGGTTTTAATCTTTTTCTAGAAAAAGGTAAGGTGATCTGTCAGGATTCTGTTTACGGTTGTATGTGAAACAGAGGGACAGGTCCACTGTTTCGTTGGAATGATATGCAAACCGTTTGAGGGGGTGTGTCAAATGCCAAGAAAAGCAAGAGAACAAAGCCCAACAGGTATCTATCACGTCATGATGCGTGGTATCAATCGTCAGAGTATCTTCGAAGAAGAAAAAGATCGTCTAAAATTCATCGAGAAACTTGCTGAATTCAGAGACAAAAATTCGATGTGGGCATTTGTTTCAGGAACGATTTAAAAGCGAAATCGTAAGTACAGACTCATATTTTCTAACAGCTCTACGTTATATTCACCAAAATCCTATCAAGGCGAAGATAGTAGAGGATATTTCGCACTACAAATGGAGTAGCTATGGAGAATACTTTGGCCAAGGACATATTGTAGATAAGGAGCACGTCCTAGGGATGTTTTCTGATACATCTAGCGAAGCATTAAGGCTGTTTGAGATATTTTCGAGAGAGATGATAACTGAAGTATGTTTAGATGTAGAAGAAACCAAACAAGGTATTAGCGATGTAAGACTCAGAGAAATACTCAAGGAAAAGTTCGGAATTGACTCTATAAAACTAGCAAACGAAGAAAGAAAACGGCAAGAGGAGATACTTAAAGAGTTAAAACAATTGAAAGGTACTAGTATACGGCAAATCGCAAGAACGACCGGTGTATCACAAACGAGAGTTTGGAAAGCGTGAAACAGTACACCTGTCCCCGTGTTTCGCTAGAATTGATCAACAAAACGGCCTTGTTCTGGAACTGCTATTTCCTCAAAATAATTAGTCAATAAATCTAAATGACGTGATAACTCGTCACCTTTCATTGGTTGACCATGGCTGGGAAGAACAAGCATCGGATTTAAGTCCCTCAATAGATTTACTGACCTTTCAGCTGCTTTCCAATCAGTCGTTAGGTAGGCGGGGGGTCCGCTTATTTGCTCGTCTTGAGTCATAACCGACATTAATGACTCTTGTTTCAGGGTTGTAATGGCATCACCAGGTATCATTATGCGGTCTTGTTCTCTAAATAGGGCAACGTGTCCTTCCGTGTGACCAGGTGTAGGAATCCATTTCCAGCCATGCATACCTGGGATACTTTGGTCCGAAGGAAGTGAATTAGCGCGGTATCCTATGTCTATACTGGTGTGTGGAAACGTCGGGGACATTTGTGCTACCATTCCTCCGCCTACGCTTGGGTCTCCAACTGGGTAATCCTTTTTTCCTGTTATGTAAGGAAGTTCTGATTCATGAGCATAAACGGGAACATCCCAATAATTTGAAAGCTTTATTAATGATCCTACGTGATCAAAATGTCCGTGTGTAAGAATGATGGCCTGAGGGCGAGTTTTCTCTCCAAAGCGCTTCTCAGCCATCTTTAGGATATAATCTGCAGAGTTTTCTAGGCCTGTATCAATTAGAAACCATTCGCTTTTCTTATTTGGGTTACTGACCATAAAGGCGTTCACAACCCTGAATTGCAGAATAAGAATATCGGGAGTGATTTCGCTAGCTGAGGTCGTCAGTTTTGATAATAACTCAACCATAGTATTTCCCAACTTGATCTCCTCCAGTTTAAAATTTTAGATACGTTCTATTTTGTCCGTCTGGTAGGAGACTATCCTTTCTGCTTTAAGAATTTGAGACGTCATTAGGCTCAATTAAATAATAGATTTAATAAAAAGAACGGTACAGATGTCCCGTGTTTAGAAAAAAACAGTATACCTGTCCCTTGCTTCTCCTTAAAAGAAAACAGTGCACCTGTCCCCGTGTTTCGCTATTGAGTCGGAGGGATGTTGATAACCTGACCAACAGAGAGAACATCGGGATTGGTTATTTGTGGGTTGATATTCAAGATGCTTTGAATCGTTACGTTAAACCTTGTAGCGATGATATACAATGTATCCCCTGGTCTTATAACATAGCCGATAACGTCTGATCTTGGTGCGCATTCAGCACCTAGAGCAACCCAGGTTTCCTCATCGGCTACCCCTGTTCTTTCAAGCTCAGCTTGACTATTTTGGAAGGCTACGAGAGCAGCTTGAGTTCTTGGACCAAATATACCATCTATGGCGCCGGGGTCAAAGCGGGCAAATCGGAGAAGTGTCTGTAGCCGACTTACGCTTGGACCGCGATCTCCTTGGCGTAAAAGCGGGCATTCTACAGAGCTTATTGGAATTATGATCGTCTGTCCTGGATAAATTAAATTGGGGTTAGTAATTTGAGGATTAAGGGCAAGAATGGCATTAACAGAAGTATTATAGTTTTGTGCGATTTTATAAAGGGTATCACCTGGTTGAACAATATACGTCATTTGAATCCCCCTCATGAGCTTTCTATAACACTATGGGATTTTCAAAGACTTTAGTATTCTCTGTTAAAACTGAATTAATCCCACAATTAGTTAAGTCCGACTTTTTTGGGTATAACTAGAAAGAATTTTTGCAGGTGATAAGGAGTTTTTTACGTGCAGTTAGCAATCAAGGCAGTGGGGGAAGGGGCTAGAGCCTTATCCTTTCTCCTAGCAAAAAACCCCCAGAATTTATATGATCGGACTGAAAAAGGATATCGTGTTCGTTTAACCTATACGGTATTTACGGAAACGGAAGTTGAAGTGATCCTGTTTGTGACTCCTGACCCAGTTGAACTGGTCAAAAACAGTCCGGATACTTTCAAGATCACGCAATATATCAACGATCGAGAATTTGTGGTGAGCAGTATATTTTGTTCCTATGCCCGTTCGGCTTTAGCAACAGCTATAAATGGACGGACTATAGAGGAGTATCTCCCTTGGGTAACTCATGCTTTCCAGTTAAATGTGAGTTTTGGGCCAGTTGCTACAGATTTATCGGATTCAGTAGTGACAGGCCTTTTCGAACCTTTAGGTTTTCAGGTTATAATTGAACGGGGAGATGTTGACTATTTATTTAAATTGAAAGATAAAAGCTCGGCGCGGTTTCTCCATCTTCAAGGCAGGGTCACCCTTCAAAACACCTTAAACTACTTATATGTTCTGATACCGGTGCTAGACGATTATAAACATTACTTTATGGATGAACGGGAAATAGAAAAACTTCAACGTTATGGAGAAGGTTGGTTGGCAAATCATCCCTTCAACGAAGTGATTATTAAACGGTCCCTGCGGTTCAGGGAACTTATAGATAAGGTCCCTCCCGAATTAATGACTAAGATACCTGAGAGTTTTCCTTCAGATCCTTTAGACAATAGGGAGCCTGCAATTAATCTTAACGAACTTCGCTACGAAACTATAGTAAAGATTATTGAGACCTTACCTTCGAAAGAAACCATTGTGGATTTTGGTTCCGGAGAAGGAAAACTGTCCGTGCGTTTAGGCTTAATTCCCCAGGTTCAAGAAATTCTAGCGGTGGAGCCGACAGAACGGTTACTCCTCAGAGCGATGAAGCGTTTTGCTCAGGCCAGTCTACAGGAAGGCTTTATTTCTCCCACCCCGATCTGGGGTTCCTTCTATTATTACGATGAGCGGGTGCGAAATAAGGATGTCATGATTCTAGGTGAGGTAATAGAACACATTGACGAACATAGGCTACCCCGGGTCATGGACACAATTTTTGGTAGCTATCAGCCCAAGACCCTCATTATAACGACTCCCAATGTTGAATATAACCAAGTTTACGAAATGGAAGAAGAGATGCGCCACAAAGATCATCGATTTGAATGGACTCGGGCAGAATTTATAGCATGGTGTAACTCTTGGGCTGACCAATATTCTTATGGTGTTAAGATCGATGGTATTGGGCAGGAAGTCGAGGGGTTTGGTCAACCCTCTCAGATTGCTATTTTTACGAGACAGGTGGGGAGCGAAAAATGACTCAACCAATTGCTATTCCCCACGCAGGAATCGTTCTGTTAGTAGGACCTTCGAACAGTGGGAAAACAACACTCCTTAATAACCTTGTAGAGCAAGGAGTATTATTAAAATCTGAAATTGTAAGCTCGGATCAATTCCGAGTTCTAGTTTCCGATACTGAATTCATTGATTTTGGTAAACACTCTAAGGGTGAACTAGAAGTACTCTCTGCAAAGTATCGTCAGATTTCTCAAAGTGCCTTTGACGCCATGAGTGAGCTCATTAATATTCGCGGTGTTTTAAATAGACTTACCGTGGTCGATGCGACCCATCTTTGGCCTGAAGACCGTCAAAAAGCTGTCAAATTAGCAGTTAAAAACCATCTATCTGTAATGGCCATTATATTAGATATACCGGAAAAGATACTTTTAGAAAGAGATGCGAAGCGAGAACTCCCAAGGGGTCGTAATCGAATCAAGCAGCAGGTTCGAACCTTTAAGAATAATCTTGGTTCCCTAAAAACGGAGGGCTACTCTGCTATATATACTTTAAATGAAGTCCAGCTTGAACAGAGCAGCTTTGTACGAATTCCCAATCCCTTGGTAAAAGAGGTTGGCGCAGGGCTTGATTTTATTGGGGATCTTCATGGTTGCTATGATGAGTTTTTGGAACTCCTTAAAAAACTAGGATATCGGCAAAATGAAGAGGGTCTTTACCTTCATCCTGAAGGCCGTAAACTTGTATCTGTCGGAGATATTTTAGGACGAGGCCCAAAGAGCCTTGATTGTTTGAACTTTTTCATGAAACACGTAGAGAAGAGCCTCGTTTATATGGTGGATAGTAATCACGGTTGGAAGATTGCTCGTTGGCTTTCCGGTCGTAACGTAAACCTGACGCATGGAGATGAAAACGTTGCAGCGGAATTTTTGCATTACGAGCAAGAACAAGGGAAAGAAGCTTCTGATCGTTTTAAAGAGCAAGTTAAAAATTTTCTTCTCGACGCGCCATCAAATCTCGTATTTAGTGAAAATGGAGTTGAGGGGATTGTTGCAGCCCATGCTGGAATTAGGGATCGGTATATTGGAAAACAATCTAAACGGATTAGTGATTTTTGCCGTTATGGAGATACAGATGGGATGGATGAGACTGGAAGGCCAGTTCGTAAGGATTGGTTTATTCAACATCAATCCGGAGAGATTATTGTCTGGGGACATGATCCAAAGCCTCAGCCTCTGGTTGTTAATAACACAATCAATATCGACCAAGGGGTTGTCTTTGGCGGCAGTTTAACCGCTTATTGCTATCCTCAAAAAAAGTTTGTTTCAGTTGGTGCGCAAAAGGACTATGCAGAAGATCCAGAGAGCTCTATACAAAAATGGAAGAGCAAACGGTTTGATCCTCCGAATATCCATGGTTTTATCAACGGATATTCCGTCAATACGGAAGATTATGGAGAAATAAGGATTAAAGAGGAGTATGTTAAATCTTCGATAGAAGAAGTCTCCCATTATACTATCCCTATAGAAGAACTCGTTTATATTCCTCCGACAATGAGCCCTACGACGGATCCTTCTCCTCTTAAGGATTATCTTGAACATCCGAAAGAAGCGTTTGACTATTATCGAAAACAAGGCATAAGGACTATGGTAGTAGAGAAAAAACACATGGGCAGTAGAGCAATCCTCCTCCTGTTCAACGATGTTGAGTCTTCTAAAAACTATGTCGGAACTTCAACTTTAGGGATTGTCTATACAAGGACGGGTAGACCATTCTTTAATCAAGCCATGACCCAAACGATTTTAGAGCAACTGAATACTGATTTAAGGAAGGCCGACTATTTTACTAAGCACAAGACAGACTTTGTTTTACTTGATGCAGAGATTTTACCCTGGAACTTAAAGGCCAAAGAATTAATCAGTGCACAGTATGCTCATGTTTCGGAAGTGACCTTAATGGATCGGCAAAAAATTCTAGAGAAACTAGAGCTGGCCTACCAAAATGGCTGGGACGTTAGTTCGTGGATTGAGGAGTTCAAAGTTAAATTGAAACGTGCAGAGGTTTTTCGGGACGTCTTTCAAACCTACTGTTGGGACACCCATGGAATTGACGGGATTAAGATTGCTCCGTTTCACGTTCTAGCAGATAGTAATCGAACGTATTTTGACCAACCCCATCTTTGGCATATGGAACAGAACAGGGACCTAGCTGCATTATCTCATCTATTCATGGAAACGGAATTTAGAGTGGTTACGGATGAAGTGTCTGAAGATGAGGCAATTCGTTGGTGGGAGGAAATTACGGAAGACGGCCATGAAGGATTTGTCGTTAAGCCAGAAACCTATATTGCTAGAAATGAAAAAGGTCGTTTGATTCAACCGGCAATCAAGGTCCGAGGGAGAAAATACCTTCATATTATTTATGGAATTGATTACTTACAGCCTGAGAATTTAGCTCGTTTAAAGAGACGTAATGTTAATCGAAAGCAACGTCATGCCTTAATGGAATTTGCCTTAGGACTAGAAGGGGTTAAGCGTTTTGTTAAGAAAGAATCAGTTGCAAGAGTCCACGAATGTGTCCTAGCAACCTTGGCCTTAGAGGCTGAGCCAGTCGACCCGAGGTTATAAAGATAATGATTATCTTTGCAAGGGTCAGGAAAAGCTAATAGTCAGCAAGAATTCAAGAATTTGTGTAGTAAAAAAAGTTATGGCTCATTTTATGGGTTTTAATTGATTATTTAGAGTGGTTTAGGTATAATTTGCAGTGTTGTTAAAGTGATAGGAGGGTGCTAAATGGGAAAAGCTTTGATTATCGGTGCTGGTGGAGTGGCCAGTGTTGCTATTCATAAATGTTGCCAGAATCCAGATGTATTTGAAGAGATTTGTATTGCCAGTAGAACTGTGGAAAAATGTGAAGCCATTAAAAACCAATTGGCAGGAAGCCGCACAATAATTCATACGGCTCAGCTTGATGCTGATAATACGGATATGGTTATTGACTTGATTAAAAGCTTTAAGCCAGATATTGTTATAAACCTTGCCCTCCCTTATCAGGATTTGACGATTATGGATGCCTGTTTAGCAACTGGGGTTGATTACTTAGATACTGCTAATTATGAACCACCGGATGTTGCTAAGTTTGAATACAAATGGCAGTGGGCTTATCGTGAGAAATTTGCTCAGGCAGGAATAACTGCTTTGTTAGGAAGCGGTTTTGATCCAGGAGTTACGGGTGTCTTTTGTGCCTATGCCCAGAAACACTATTTTGATGAAATCCATACCATAGATATTGTCGATGCTAATGCGGGTGATCATGGATATCCCTTCGCTACTAATTTTAATCCTGAAATTAATATTCGTGAAATTACTGCAAACGGTAGATACTATGAAAATGGTTCCTGGGTGGAGACGGATCCCCTTTCCATGAAAGCGGTTTATGACCTTCCAGAGATAGGCCCTAAAAGCATTTATCTTATGTACCATGAGGAATTAGAATCCTTAGCTGTTAATATCAAGGGAGTTAAGCGGATCAGATTCTGGATGACCTTCTCGGATAATTATCTTAATCATTTACGTGTTCTTGAAAATGTCGGAATGACTTCGATTGAGCCTATTGAATTTGAAGGGCAACAGATTATTCCGCTGCAATTTTTGAAGGCTGTACTTCCAGATCCAGCTTCCCTGGGTCCGCGAACTAAAGGAAAAACGAATATTGGTTGCATAATACAAGGAATCAAAGATGGAAAACCTAAAACCTATTATGTTTACAACGTGTGTGATCATCAAGAGTGTTATGCTGAGGTTGGATCCCAGGCTATATCCTATACAACAGGAGTTCCGGCGATGATCGGGGCTATGTTGATGCTTAAAGGTATTTGGAAAAAACCTGGCGTATTCAATGTTGAAGAGTTTGACCCTGATCCATTCATGGAAGCTTTAAATAAATGTGGTCTCCCGTGGCAAGAAAGTTTCTCGCCAACTCTCCTTGATTGAGGTGTATAAATTGGACATTGATATCAGTGCCCTGCCTTCACCCTGTTATATTGTAGATGAAAGACTACTTTCAAGAAATCTTGAAATACTGCATTCCGTACAACAGCGTACGGGATGCAGCATTCTCCTTGCCTTAAAAGGATTTTCAATGTATTCCGTATTTCCTCTTGTAGGTCAGTACCTGAAAGGGATAACCGCTAGTTCTTTATTCGAAGCTAAGCTGGGTAATGAAGAAATGGGAAAAGAAGTTCATATTTATGCTCCCGCCTATATTGAAGAGGAATTTGATCAAATCCTTAGACATTGTGATCATGTTACCTTTAATTCCTTTGACCAATGGAACCGCTTTAAAGACAAGGTGAAAAACTCTACAAAAAAAATAAGCTGTGGTGTTCGCATTAATCCGGAATATTCGGAGATAACGACGCCCATTTATGATCCTTGCTATCAGTATTCCAGACTCGGAGTCACTCTAGATAATTTTAGGCCTGAAGAGCTTGAAGGTATCGAAGGACTTCATTTTCATACCATGTGTGAGCAAAATTCGGATACTCTTGAACGAACGATTAAAGTGGTGGATCAAAAATTCGGTCATTTTATTAAGAAAATGAAATGGCTCAATTTAGGTGGAGGTCATCATATTACCAGACCTGATTATGATATTGAAACCTTGGTTCGTTCCATAAAGTTCTTTCAGGATAAATATGGAGTCCATGTATACCTGGAACCAGGTGAGGCAGTGGCTTTGAATACCGGTTATCTAGTTGCTAGGGTTCTGGATATAGTTGATAATGATATGAAAATTGCCATTTTAGATACTTCGGCTGCATGTCACATGCCAGATGTACTTGAAATGCCCTACAGACCGAATATAATAGATGCTGGAGGGCCCGATGAATATTCATATACCTATAGACTAGGCGGGCTTACATGTCTAGCCGGAGATATCATTGGCGACTACTCCTTCAAACAACCTTTAAAGCCGGGGGATAGGCTTGTCTTCTGCGACATGGCCCACTATACCATGGTGAAGAACAATACCTTTAATGGGGTTAATCTCCCTTCCATCGCCCGTTTCAACCAAAAAGAAGGCATTAAAGTCGTTAAACAATTTGGTTATGAAGATTTCAAGACCCGTCTTTCCTAAGGGTTCTAGCAAGCTACGACTTGCTAGGTAAGGTAACGTTTGTTCCTTTTTTACCTTGTAGTGCCATTTTCAGAAAATGGGATCAGGCTGTGCGCTTGCGCAGTCTGAACTTTTGAGTGATACTCTCCCAAACTATCTGATTTACTGCGATACAAGTATTGAAAGCAGGAATTTGTCTATCTGCACAGAATTATATGTATGTTGTATACAAACTTTGTTTTAGTATAAATAGGTTTTATTAGAGGAGGTAAACCATGATCCGCGTTGCAATTACTGGTTTCGGTAGAATTGGTCGACTTACACTGCGTTCCGCCCTCAATCAATCACTCCCATTCGAAGTGGTGGCCATTAACGATATGGGAAGTCCCGATCAGTTAGCTCATTTGCTCAAGTACGATTCGGTGCACGGAACCCTTCCCAATACAGTGGAAGTTGACGGTCAGGCCTTGGTTATTGATGGAAAACGTATTGAAATTGTGGCTGATAGAAACCCTCTAAATCTGCCTTGGAATAAACTCGGAGTAGACATAGTGATCGAGTGCACAGGTAAATTTAAGAAACGTGATGAGGCAGCAAAACATATTACCGCAGGAGCTAAAAAAGTTGTTATCACTGCTCCAGCCAAAGAAGAAGATATCACCATTGTAATGGGAGTTAATGACGATCTATATGATCCCCTTAATCACCACGTAATTTCCAATGCTTCTTGTACTACCAATTGCCTGGCACCTGTTGCTAAAGTGCTAGTGGATTCTTTTGGGATTGAACAAGGGATGATGACAACCATTCATTCAGTGACCAATGACCAACGCACGGTTGACGTAAAACATAAAGACTGGCGAAGATCAAGGGCTGCCTATCAATCAATGATTCCAACAACGACGGGTGCAGCTAAAGCAGTTACCCTTGTTATACCAGAATTGGAAGGAAAAATGACTGGACTAGCTGTACGAGTTCCTACTCCGAATGTATCCTTAGTCGATTTTGTGGCTAATTTAACAAGACCTGCCACTAAAGAAGAGGTGAATAACGCTTTTCGCCAGGCAGCAAATGGCAGCATGAAAGGATACCTGGAATACACGGAATTACCCCTTGTTTCCCTGGATTATAATGGTAATCCTGCTAGCTCAATAGTAGATGGTTTGTCTACTATGATGCTTGGTGATCGTATGGTCAAAGTATTGGTTTGGTATGATAACGAATGGGGTTATTCTTGCCGAGTTATTGATTTAGTAAAGCTTATTGCAACGAAAGGTCTGTAGTTAAGAAGGAGGGGGTACCCATGAGGAGGACAAAAATTGTCTGTACAATTGGTCCGGCAAGTGAGTCCAAGGAAAAGGTTCAAGCTCTTCTAGCTGCAGGAATGGATGTTGCACGACTCAATTTTTCCCACGGAACCCACGAAGAACATGGCCGAAGAATAGCAATTCTAAAAGAAGAAGCTGCTAAAGCAGGAAAACATCTAGGGATTCTACTCGATACCAAGGGACCAGAAATACGCACTGGAAAGGTCCCTGAAACGGGAGTTACTCTTGAAAATGGTTCAAACTTTGATCTGGATATAGACCTTAGTATCCTTGGCGATGAACGACGAGTTGGAATTACCTATACTGATTTGTGGCGAAAGGTTAACCCAGGCAGTCATATTCTCATTGATGATGGTCAAATTGAATTAGAAGTAGTCGCTGTAGATACTGAAATAATTCATACGGTTGTTCGTAATGGCGGAGTGCTTAAATCCCAAAAGGGAGTTAATATTCCAAGTGCGCTTATCGACCTGCCTGCTGTAACTGAAAGGGATATCGAAGATATTCGCTTTGGCATTTCCCAGGGAATTGATTTTATTGCCGCTTCGTTTACCCGCAAGGCCTTAAATGTCTTGGACGTGCGTAGGGTTGTAGAGGAAATGGGAGCGGATGTTCATATAATCGCTAAGATCGAAAGCCGAGAAGGCCTGGATAATCTAGACGCTATTCTTGAAGTCGCTGACGGTCTCATGGTAGCCCGGGGTGACCTAGGGGTAGAAATTCCGGTTGAAGAAGTTCCTATTAGACAGAAGGAAATGATTCGTAAGTGTAATTTATTAGGTAAACCTGTGATTGTGGCAACACAGATGCTAGACTCTATGATTCGACAACCCAGGCCTACACGTGCAGAGGCCAGTGATGTTGCCAATGCAATTCTAGATGGTACGGATGCGATTATGTTATCTGGCGAAACAGCAGCGGGTTTATATCCCATTGAAGCTGTTCGTATGATGGATAGAATATCTAAGCGTACAGAAATAACCTGTCTGGACAATCAAGCTTCTCGACATCCTCAAATCAATGTTGCTGAGGCGATTTGTTTTGCAAGCTTTACAATTGCAAAGGACCTTCATGCAGCTGCCATTCTTACGCCCACACATTCGGGCTTGACTGCTCGGATGATCTCCAAGTATCGCCCTATTGCCTTAATCGTTGCAGCAACTCCGTTTGCAGCAACAGCTAGAAAATTAGCGCTGCAATGGGGTGTCCAACCATTAGTCGTCCCTAAAAGTTCAGGAACGGATGAAATGGTTTCGGTTGCTGTTAATACGTCATTAAATGATAATTATATTCAGTCTGGTGATGTAGTGGTCATTACAGCGGGGGTTCCAATTGGTAAGGTTGGTACGACAAACATGATAAAAGTTCAAGTCATGGGAAATATTTTGGCTAAAGGTACCGGCATCGGACGTAAGTCCTATTCTGGCTTTGCCCGCAGAGTTCAAATTCCAAATAGTGAGGATTTCAAGGATGGGGAAATTTTAATCACAGAGTCTACGGATGCTAGCTTCGTACCCTTAATTGCTCGGGCAGGAGCGTTAGTTGTTGAAGAAGGCGGGTTGACATCTCATGCGGCCATAGTAGCTTTACAATTCGGCATCCCAACAATTGTCGGGGCTATAGACGCCTTTTCCAAGGTTACTGATGGACAGTCCTTGACAGTCGATGCTCTAACGGGTTTGATGTATGAAGGGTCGGTTAGTATTCTCTAAAGATACACGGATATGATATTTAAGGAATACAAAAGGATAACGTAGTCTTTTATTATTATAGAAGGATAGCAGCGCTATCCTTCTTTTTAATCAGACTCCTCGCCGCTGTGCGACACCATGATGAATGAAAAATCCTTTACGCTTTTGTCATTTGCTATGAAAGCAACTTAAGCGCTATGTCATCCTGAAGGAGGGACGACTGAAGGATCTTAGAAGTTTCGATATTGCAAGGATGACAGAATAATTTTTGTTTAGTATTTGAATGGTTAGGGAATCCAATCTGCCCCCTGCCTTATCGAAAGGGCTTGTAGTAGCCTAGAAATGAAGAGTTATGGTATAATTAACCTAGTTATTACTCATTTCTTAGATGGACAACTCTGGGGTTCTGGTTTAGTGTAATAATCTAAAACCAAACTTCTAAAGTTATAGTATATAGTGATTAAGCCAGAGTCTTAACCGGAAAGTTAAGAACTCTGGCATTGTTATACAATGTTTTTAGAGAGGTTAAGAATGGAATGAAAAAAGAGTCCATTTATGAATTGACGCTCGAACAACTGATTGAATGGCTTATGTTGCATGGACATAAAAAATCCCGAGCTTTAAACGTTTGGGATTGGCTTTATAGGAAAAGGGTAACAAAGTTTTCAGTAATGACGGATGTTAATCACGATTGTCTGAACTTATTAGAGGACCATTTTGTCATCCAAACCTTATGTGAGCATATCAAGCAGGAATCGACGGATGGAACGATCAAATATTTATTCAAATTACAGGATGATCATCTGATTGAAACAGTCCTCATGAAACATAAATTCGGCTTATCTGTTTGTGTCACGACTCAAGTAGGCTGCAACATCGGCTGTAGCTTTTGTGCGAGTGGTTTAATGATAAAACAACGTGATCTATCTAGTGGTGAAATCGTTGAACAAATCATGAAGGTTCAACAAGACATGGATAAGGCCAATCATGGTGACATTGTAAGTCATGTTGTAGTGATGGGAATCGGCGAACCTTTTGATAATTATGATCATGTAGCTAACGCCTTGCGAATCATTAAAGATCACAAAGGACTGTCCATACCTGGTAGACATATCACTATATCAACCAGCGGCTTAGTCGAAAAAATTTACGAGTTTGCAGATAGTGATTTGAAGGTAAACCTTGCCATCTCCTTACATGCGCCGACAAACGAACTTAGAGAACAAATTATGAAAATTAATCGTGTCTATCCTATAGAAAGTTTGATTCAGGCTATTGAGTATTACTTAGCTAAAACGAATCGCAGGATAACGTTAGAATATATTTTAATTAAGGATCTGAATGATCATAAAGAGCACGCATGGCAGCTTGCAAACTTGATTAAATCTGTAAAACCCCTCGTAAATGTTAATCTAATACCCTATAACCCAGTGGATGAACACCAGCAATACCAGAGAAGTGACCATGCAACGATGCTCGCTTTTTATGATATTCTGAAAAAGCAACGTATCAACTGCAGTATTCGTCTTGAACATGGAAGAGATATCGATGCTGCATGTGGACAATTACGAAGTAAACAAGTCAAAGCACATCAGGATTAATTGTTAGAGAAAAGGAGAATCTGCAAGAAGGATGTATAGTTTTAAGGACGATTATAGCGAGGGAGCACACCCTAGGATATTAAATGCACTAATAGCCTCTAACCTCGAACAATTGGCAGGCTACGGAGAGGATAAATACTCCCTTGAAGCCATAGACTTGATAAAACAAAGAATTCAGCGTGATGACATCTATATTCATTTGTTTTCCGGCGGAACCCAAACGAATCTCACGGTTATTTCCGCATTTTTAAGACCTCACGAAGCAGCGATTGCGGCCAACACCGGTCATATTCTTGTGCATGAGACCGGAGCTATTGAAGCTACAGGGCATAAAATCATATCGTGCGAAGTTAAAGATGGTAAGCTTGCCCCCGCTCATATCAAAACTGTCCTGGATACACACACGGACGAACACATGGTAAAGCCAAAACTAGTTTACATCTCCAATCCAACGGAGATTGGCTCAATTTATTCAAAGGGTGAACTTAAACAGCTAAGTCAGTTTTGTAAGGAAAACAATTTATATATTTACCTTGATGGTGCACGCTTAGGATCGGCTCTATGTTCGGAAGAGAATGATATCGAACTGTCTGATTTAGCTACATTGGTTGATGCTTTCTACATTGGTGGAACCAAGAATGGTGCCCTGCTGGGGGAAGCTCTAGTGATCTGTAAGGATTCTCTTAACGAGGATTTTCGATTTTACATTAAGCAAAGAGGGGGACTGCTTGCCAAAGGTCGAGTCCTTGGCATTCAGTTTCTAGAACTTTTTAAAGATGACTTATTTTTTGATCTGGCAAGACACGCTAATGCTATGGCAAGGTTGCTGAGAAATGAAATCAGCCGGGCTGGATATACATTTTTGACGCACTCAACCTCCAATCAAATCTTCCCGATTTTGCCTAATTGGTTAATCGAAAAACTTCAGGAAAAGTACTCTTTTTATATTTGGGCAAAAATCGATACGGATCATTCCGCCATCCGCATCGTTACCTCCTGGGCTACACAAGAGGAGGCTGTTTCTGCTTTTATCGAGGATATAGTGAACTCGTTCAACTAAGAGCTGAAAATCGAGTAAGAGGCACTCCCACTTACAAGAAGTGGGAGCCTTAATATTGGATAAATGACCTAAAATAGGTCAAAACAGGGGGACAATTCGTCGTTTCTAACCTAAACGACGAACTGTCTCCTTATTTGACTGGTATGCTTGGAAACAGCTTGTGAAAAACATGATATAATTATGAAAAGCGAAAAATACAGTCGAGGAGTTCAGTTATGACGGATTTTTTTCCCCGAATTCGCAGTATACTCACGTTTAACATAGCGATTTTATTCTTAGTGAATCTATTTATACAATCAGATCTAATACAAGAAATCAATCTCATAATTTTGCTAGTCGTAATTGTGCTTAGTTTTACTGCAGTTTCGGGTACCAGTTTGCTTATTGGTTCTATGTCATTTGGCTTAAGCATAAGTCTTTTTCTATTCTATGATGCTCCTCTGATCGTTTGGCAGCAAGCTTTCCAAGAAAACATATATTTAGTCGTTATGTTCACTCTAGTACCGCTGTTAGGTATTCCTATTCAGCATGGGGGATATTTTGAAGCTTTGCAAGGTGTGTTTAGACGTTATATTTATTCTAACAGTCGATTTTATTTGCTCGTAAGTTTCGTGTCTGCTTTTGTTGGAGTCTTAGTTAATTTGGCTGTAGTACCCCTAGTTCTTCAGGTTAGTCAGGCCAGTAGTAAACGTTCTAATAAAAAGTTACTAAGCTCAGCAATTGTCCGAGGTTTTGCGACTTGCACGATCTGGGCACCTACAACAGCTGCCATAGCACTTATCGTGCAATTGAGCGGCGCGAGTTGGCCTTTGTTTTTTCCTTATGCAATTTTATGCGGAGTCATTGCTGGTTTGGTCGGATACTTTATGACAATGCATGAAGAAACGAAAGCGGGTAAGGATTTTACTTCCATTGATGAGGAACCTCATGTTGAATTTGATATGCAAAAAATAATTGAGTTAAGTACATTCAGTATTATTTTAATTTCTGCTATTGCGGGACTTTCATTTATTACCGGGATACATACCGTTATAGTCGTTTCTATTGCATCCTTAATCTTTCCAGTTCTGTGGCTTGGATTTATTGGACGTTTGAAGATTTTAATAAAAGAGTTCTGGGTGTATTTCCACGGTCTCCCAAAATTAAAAAATGAAATTGTTCTTTTTATGGGAGCAGGATTGTTGGCAACCAGCATCGACTACTCCCACTTGGGAAACTATATATCCTTTGTTTTATCCAATTTAGTCGGACAAAATGCCTTATTTCTTGCTATTGTCATTGTTCTAAGTATTCTAATGCTGTCTGCTTTAGGCATTCACCCAATTATTCCTGTTACGATAATTGGAGGAACGGTAAAGGCAGCTGCTTATGGAGTTACTCCGACTTACCTAGCCCTTGTTTTAGCTGTTAGCTGGGCGATGGGAATATCAATTTCGCCTTCATCAGCGACGGTTATTGCCTTATCAGGGTTGACAGGTCAGTCTCCTATCCACGTAGGGCCTCGTTGGAATGGCTTATATGTCATAATTTCTTCGACGGTCATGCTTTTCATTTTGACTGTGTTCCGAATTATTGGATGGTTATAACCAACACTCACTTTTTTATGAAATACTAACCTAGACCCCCTTTTAGAGAAAAGGGGATTCGTATTGATTATAAAAAGGGATTATGAACCCAAATATAATTCGAATGTCGGTATAATGCGGAGGGAGAAATAATGCAAGGTTTATCTATAGGTAATGCAAGTGTGGCTATGATAAATAGGTACACAGAAACAAGAGAGATTTGCTTGGTTCCATATCATGTCACGTTCGCGTCTTTAAATAAGGTGAAGTTTTGTCGGGAATTCAAGATGGAAGAAAACCATGATATTATTCCCGTTCTTGAAAAGGAAGCTCAATTAACGATTTCTAAACTTAAAGCTACTTGGCTATTTCGCAATGGAATTATTGTTAATATAACATCTGATCTTAACCCAGCGGAACGAATTATTTATTTTGAGCTTATTCTTGCTCCAGAAACGACCCAAACCTCTTTCATTGAACTTCTAGAATACCTAAATAATTGCATTTAGAAAATTAATTCTAGCTGGATATTATAAAGACATGAACAAATTTTTGTCCATGTCTTTTTGTTGCGATAACATTGTAGGTAAACACTGTTAGATAAAACCATGTCAATCAACGTTGAAATTCTGTCTGTTCATCATAAGGCCAAAGCCAAGTTCCAAAGTAAACCAAGAATTCCCATATAGAACTTATTACACGCATATAATTAGTCCCCTTTCCCATACAAGAATCAGACAATTCAGATAAGTTAGGTTATATCTAGGATATCTTTATATCGAGTTTTTGTCAATCTGATAAGGAAAAAATATAGTATTCTTTACAAATCAAATTTTTAGGAGTAATATCATTTTAGTTAAAATCAGAAACCTCATATATCCCCCAGAGTTTCTAAAATTAGTGGGCCGGAAAGCTGAGTGATTAAGATAGATTTGAAACGTAATTTTTTGAAAAAGAGGCTTGAGCTAACTCCTGTACAGCTTATTGTTATCAGTTACTTTTTGGCAACATTTGTTGCTATGATTCTGTTTTCTCTGCCTGTTACTTTAAAACAAGGGGTCACATTGTCTTTCGTTGACACACTGTTTACATCAGTAAGTGCAATATCAGTGACAGGTCTTTCAGTAGTTAGCATAGTAGATACTTTTAGTGTGTTTGGAATATTTATGCTTATGATAGTTTTGCAGTTTGGGGCAATTGGCTTAATGACTCTTGGGACATTCATTTACGTTATGATGGGAAGAAAGATCGGCTTAACACATCGTAGACTGATAATGATTGACCAGAATAGGGGAAATATTAAAGGCGTGGTGCAAACCATCAGGTTGGTGTTAGGTTTTGCTTTAACTATAGAATTCGTTGGCGCAATTATCTTTGGTACATACTTTTATTTAAGCGGATATGAAACCACATGGTACGAAGCATATTACGTTGGTTTATTTCACGCTCTATCTTCATACACTAATGCAGGTTTTGACATATTTGGTGATTCATTATATCGCTTCTCCCAAGACTACTTTGTACAGACATTAACCATGATCTTGTTAATACTGGGGGCATTGGGTTTCCCCGTGTTAATTGAGATAAGAACTAAACTTGCAAAGAAATACCCTGATTTTCGTTTCTCTTTATATACAAAACTTACCACATCGATTTTTTTTATTTTAATTCTACTTGGAGCATTAAGCTTCTTTTTATTGGAAAAAGATCTATTTATGGCAAACCTTCCTTGGCATGAAAAGGTATTCCATTCGTTGTTCTTTTCGGTTACTCCACGAAATGGGGGTCTTGCGACATTAGATGTTAATATATTTAGTACACCGACGTTATTCATTATTTCAATTTTAATGTTTATTGGGGCGTCTCCATCGAGTGTAGGTGGTGGCATTAGAACCACAACGTTTGCAGTAGTATTGTTGTCAATTTTTACGTTCTCAAAAGGCAAATCAGAAGTGCGTGTTTTTAAGAGAAGATTAGCCACAGAGGATATCATGAAAAGTTTCGTTGTATTCTCTACATCAATAATGTTGGTGATTACTGCGATTATCTTATTGGACAGTATTGAACAATATTCGCTCATTGGAATAATATTTGAGGTTTGTTCAGCTTTTGGTACAACTGGTTTATCAATGGGGTTTACAACTGAATTATCTACACCAGGTAAATATGTAATTATAGCTTTAATGTTTATTGGTCGAATTGGAATTTTAAGTGCCCTTTTGTTTATAAGTGGCAAAAACAATAAAGAGTCTTATCATCTTCCAGAGGAAAGAGTTATTATTGGTTGAAATATCATTAAGCCTAAGCGCCGGGACGTTCCCGGCGTTTTTTATTGTCAATAAATCACGGCGGAACCGTGACCCAAATCACATACTAGCGGCATTGATAGTGATAGTATAAAGCCATGGAACACAACGAACCAAATGAACCAACGAAACCAAGACGCGGTAAGGCGTCAAATATAAAAAAAGAATGGAGTTGTTAATCTATGTTTTGTTATCAATGTCAGGAAACAGCTAAGGGAACCGGTTGCACCATCAAAGGGGTCTGTGGGAAGACTGAAAATGTTGCGAATTTGCAAGACCTTCTAATCTACACATTAAAAGGAATCTCCATTTATGCCATTCAAGCGCGGGGACTTCACCTTGTTCGCAAGGATGTTGAAAAGTTCATTATGGAAAGTCTTTTTAGTACAATTACCAATGCCAACTTCGATAAACATCGTTTTATACATCGAATTCAAGAAGGACTCATACTTCGTGAAGATCTTAAACAAGCAATTATTAGAGTGGGCGGAACAATTCCTGGAAATTTACATGATGCAGCTACTTGGACTGCACCTGTCGGGGAATTCGAAAAGAAAGCTGCCGAAGTTGGTATCCTTGCCACGGAAAATGAAGATGTTCGCTCACTAAGAGAATTGCTCACCTACGGCTTAAAAGGAATGGCTGCATATGCCGAGCATGCATATACTCTTGAGTATCAAGAAAGTGGTATCTTCGCATTCATTGAAAAAGCCTTGGCAGCGACCCTTGACGATACACTAGAAGCTGGTGATCTTGTAGCTCTTGTCTTAGAAGCCGGGAAATATGGTGTGGACGTTATGGCCCTTTTGGATAAGGCTAATACTACAACTTACGGAAACCCAGAACTTACCAAGGTCAACATTGGGGTTAGGAAAAATCCAGCAATTCTAGTCAGCGGTCACGATCTGAAAGATCTCGAAGAATTGCTCATTCAAACCCAAGGAACAGGAGTAGATGTCTACACCCACGGAGAAATGCTCCCAGCCCATTACTACCCTGCCTTTAAGAAGTATGATAATTTCGTGGGCAATTACGGAAATGCTTGGTATAAACAAGATAAAGAATTTGACTCATTTAATGGCCCAATCTTTTTAACCACTAACTGTCTCGTTCCACCAAAAGACTCTTACAAAGATCGCATCTACACCACAGGCGTTGTCGGCTTTGAAGGGGTTAAGCATATCGCTGATCGCGCCGATGGAAAGGCTAAAGATTTCTCGGCACTGATTGCCCATGCTAAAAGCTGCCCAGCCCCAACGGAGATAGAGACCGGTGAAATCCTTGGTGGATTTGCTCATAACCAAGTCCTGGCCCTTGCTGATAAAGTAGTTGATGCTGTAAAATCAGGAGCCATTAAGCGATTCTTCGTTATGGCAGGCTGCGACGGCCGCATGAAGAGCCGTGACTATTACACCGATTTTGCTAAAGCCTTACCTCAAGACACCGTCATCCTAACGGCAGGATGTGCTAAATACAAATACAATAAACTGAACCTTGGGGACATCGGCGGTATTCCTAGAGTCCTTGATGCAGGACAATGTAATGACTCCTATTCCTTAGCCGTTATCGCCTTAAAACTTAAAGAAGTCTTCGGGCTGGATGATGTTAACAAACTTCCAATTTCGTATAACATTGCTTGGTATGAGCAGAAGGCAGTCATCGTGTTATTAGCCTTGCTACACTTAGGCGTGAAAAACATTCACTTAGGACCAACTCTTCCAGGTTTCTTGTCCCCGAATGTTGTCAAAGTCTTAGTTGAAAACTTTGGGATAGCAGGCATCTCCACGGTTGATGATGATATCAAAATGTTCATGGCATAATAGAATGCTTTCAATGTAAAGCCAGCATAAATGGGACTGCCTTCTACCCCGAAGGCAGTCATTTTACTATAACGTGTCAGCGAGTGTTAGGGGGACGTCCTTTTTGACACGGAATTGCGTGTCAAAAGGACCGTCCCCCTGACACGTTCTAACTTTCTGCCCCAAAAGCGCGTAAGGTAGGTATTTCTTAATGGATTAGCACATATGAAATTAAGTAAAATAGCTAACGCCTTATGGGAAAGGGAAGGGATTGTTCATGCAGTATCCGTATTTAACGGTACCCCTTGGTCAACATCGGTTACCTAAATTACCTTATGCATACAATGCACTTGAACCTGTTATAAGCGGAAGATTACTAGAAATTCATCATAGTCAGCATCATAAATCCTATGTGGAAGGTTTGAATAAAGCAGAAGTAAAACTAGTAGAGGCTAGGCAAAGAAGAGATTATAGCCTAATAAAACATTGGGAGCGAGAAATTGCCTTCCACGGTTCCGGTCATATTCTCCATAGCATTTATTGGACCTCTATGTCTCCTATGAGGAATCGATGGGAAACTCCCGGAGCTCAAATACACAAATATATTGCGAATTATTTCGGAAGCTTTATTGCCTTTCAGGAGCAATTTAGTGAGGCTGCTATAAATGTAGAAGGGTCTGGTTGGACACTGTTAGTATGGCAGCCGGCTTGGGGTCGTTTAGAGATCCTCACAATCGAGAAACATCAGAATCTCTTTCAAGCAGGTAGCATCCCCATTCTTGTAATGGACCTATGGGAGCATGCTTATTATTTGGACTATCTTTCAAAACGCAAGGACTATGTTAGGTCTTGGTGGCAAATTGTTAATTGGGCTATGGCAGAAAAACGTATAAACCTTGCCCTTTCAGTTCAAATGCCGCTCATTATTACTTAACTAGAATCATGTTCGAGGTCGGCTTATGTTCCTATCCTAAAAAAGATTAAGAATTAAGTACTTACTATACATAGAAAAATACTATAACTCAAAAGCTATGAACTAAGCAGTTGCAGTACACTGTTTTAGAACATGGAGGTGTGTTACCTATGAGAAAATGGGAAGATTTAACCAGAGATGAAAAAGAGATCATTAACACAATGAAAAACCAGGGGATCAGCCCTGATGAACTACTCGAAAGGATGCGTAACTCAGGAAGAATGAGTGAGGAAGCAATAGAGGGCTTACGAAAAGCCCTTGAAGATGTAAGACCATTTCTGGTTCACTAAAAATGTAAGTTGGTGTTGGGGGACAGTTGTCGACTTGCGCCCTCGACTTACACCAACGTGTACATATCCTCTGCGACAAAACAAAAGACGAATGTCAGCCTCATTACAGGCAGACATTCGTTTTTTTTGTACTGTCAGAAAGTTTAAAACTTCGTTATTATACTGCAAGAAGGCTTAACCCGTGCGAAGACGGTGTCTTCGTCGTCCAAGCATAAGTGCAACTATAATTTTAGATTTTTTCTGCGAGTAATTGCGAACATTTCTCTGCATAGTGATTAATCATGCGTTCGACGACGGATGAATCTAGCGGTCCATGCATACTTGGAGTTTTAAAAAATCGTTTTGGTAATTCAACCTTCCGAGGATCAAACCCTAATTTTTCTTTGAGTTGAAGTTTTGTTGAGTAAATCCGTTTGGCAATTGTTGTTAGGTGATCATCAGTCAGTGGATAACCTGCAGCCTGCAGGGCTTTTAGTACAGTCTCCCGATTATATAGTTTTCGAGCGAAGAGACAGATGACCAGGGAATTTAGAAGGCATCGCTCTAGCTCCTCGTCAAAGAGTGAAGCGACGGCTTTCTTTTCGTCAAAGGTTTTAATAGATTGATCGACAGCGTAACCGGCATTGCATAAATGTGAATGCCGAGCCCCAACGGTTAAACCCGTCAAATTTGCATATCCCGTGTGATACCCTGGGATTTCATTACCTGCAACTTGAAGAGCGAACTCTTCACCACCATAGGCGGCACCAGCAAAACGAGTTCCTTCCCCGAGAGTTTGGTAAAAAGGATTTATACGGCTCGCTAGATTTAGGATAGCTTTATAATAATTTTCAGTATCTCCAAACGTAAGGGGTAGCAGGGTTTCAGTTTCGGTCACAATACCCTGCATTAGGCTTTCAGTTGCCCAAGCTAAAGCAACACCTGTTGAAATGGCGTCCATGCCAGTCTTTTCGACTGCTTCGATGAGTTGTAAAACGTCATCTGTCTTACTAATTCCAAGTAATGTGCCTAACGAATAGATTAGCTCATAGTCATAGGCAACGCTCACAGATTCATAATCGTAACCTTCATCGAATTTTCTCCGAAATTGACCAATATGGATACAGCCGACTGGGCAACCGGTGCAAGCAATCTTACGGACAAGATTTTTTTCGCCAAAGGCTTCTCCGCTTATCTGGTCAGCACCCTCAAAGCGATTAACCGTCAGATTCTTGGTGGGCAAAGCACCTAAAGCATTGATTACTTTAACATTAATCGTTGTCCCTAAGTCGTGATATTTAGACATCAGGTCAGTATCAGTCACTGCTTTAAAAATACTTTGGTAGGTTTTGAAATAATCTTTAAAGTCTTTTATTTTAGTAGTTTTATCCCCAGTAACTATAATTGCTTTAAGAAGCTTGCTTCCCATTAAGGCGCCAAGGCCTAGCCTGCCAAAATGCCGATAGGTGTCAACACAAACACTTGCAAACTTGACCATTTTTTCCCCAGCAGGCCCGATTCTCAGAATGCTCCGCTTGCCGCTTGCTTCTCCTGAATCCCGAAGGAACTGACCAACTACATCCGAATCCATTCCCCATATTGGTCGGGCATCTTTAATAGTAACGTTTCCTCCATCAATTGCGATGTATGAAGGCCGAGGCGCTTTGCCATGGATCACAACCGCATCAAACCCTGCCATCGATAAAGCTAAGGCCAGTCTGCCTCCAGCATAGCTTTCTCCCAATTCACCCGTCAGAGGGGAAATGAACATGGCCACTGTCTTCGTAATAAGCGGGTAGATACCAGAGATTGCGCCGATTGCTAATATCATAGGTTGTTCTGAAGCAAGAGGGGGGAGTTCAGGCCGCATAGTTTCTTCAAGCAGTTTCGAGGCTAGGCCGACTCCACCAAGAAACTCGGACAAATCCGTACGTTGCTTGATCTCGATCTTACTTGTTGAGAGGTCTATGTATAAAACCTTAGTGGTTTTTTCGTAGAACATTATTGCACCTCCTCAATTAACTGTAAACAACCATGGGGGCAAAAGCGCGCACATACACCACAATGTTTACAGACAATTGGCTTCTTAATGTCGGTATCAAAATGAATTGCATCGACTGTGCAGGCAGTTACGCAACGTTCGCATCCTACGCATTTGTCTTTATCTAGTAAAACCCCACCGGCCTGACGTCTTACAAGTGCTCCTGATGGACAGACTTCTGCACAGGGTACATCATCTTTGCACCCTTGACAGACGATCCCAATAAACTTACCAGTGAGTCCTCCGCTTGTTTTAATACGAATAGCACTCTTCAGGATAGAATGGTCCTGCTGATTAACCGCTGCACAAGTTATCATGCAGGATAAGCAACCAATACAGCGGTTCATTTCAACTGCTCTTAATACTCTCATAGTAACCTCCAGCAAAGTTTCGGTTATAGATGATCTGATAATCCAAGTATACTACAATATTCCAGTTACATAATAATTATTTGTCCCTATTTCTATAATTTTTTGGAGATGATCCGGGGACCCTATTCATTGTTAAGACATGGAATATAGTCTATAATCATATAAAGTAATAGAAAAATAGGGGGTCAAATCATGATTCTAACAACCACACCGTCAGTTGAAGGGAGAAAAATTACATCATATTTTGGCGTAATTACCGGAGAAGCTATTATGGGTGCCAACATCATGCGAGATATTTTTGCAAGCATCACAGATGTTATTGGTGGTCGTTCTGGTGCTTACGAAGAAAAATTACAGGAAGCACGACATATTGCCCTAAAGGAATTAGAGGAACGAGCAGCAAGGCTAGGCGCTAATGCGGTTGTAGGTATTGATTTGGATTATGAAGTCATCGGCCAAAGCGGCAGCATGTTAATGGTTAGTGCCTCAGGTACTGCGGTACGTATAGAGTAAAACCCTAGTGTAAAATACTAGCATTAAAACGAATCTTAAATACCGGTTAAGGATGTTTGACACATCTTAACCGGTTTACTATGTTTAGACAGTTTAACGTTTGATCTCATTTAAGGATGGATTAAGTATGAAAAGAAGTTTTCTGATACTTTGTATTATATTTATTACTGGACTATCGCTACTCAACAACGATGAGGTCATACCACCGGACAAGGCTGCAAACTCACAAGCTTCCAATTACAATTTATCGTTTGCAGTTTTAGGAGATGTTCATGGCAATACCGTTAGTCTTCAGAAAGCGATCAAAGATCTTTATCATATAAACCCAGGGATAAATGCCCTAATACTAAATGGCGATACAGTAGATCAAGGGATTAAGAAACAATATAATCGAATCCAATGGATTCTGCAAAAAAATCAATCCTTGCTGCCTAAAACGATAATTTGTAATATTGGAAACCATGAGTTTTTTAATTATGAGATAGAAAAAAACAGCCCCCAAGATGTAAACGCTTTTATTAATCGTTACCTTGATTTTGCAGATGAAGATAGGGTATATCATGACACTTGGCTTAATGGTTACCATTTTATATCCTTGGGGTCAGAGGACGGAAATTCTCAGACCCTTGATTCTATAAGATCTTATATTTCATACGAACAACAACAGTGGCTAATTGCTAAACTGGCTGAGAACTATGAAAAGGGCAAGCCGATCTTTGTTTTTCATCATCAACCATTGAATAGTAATTCCAACAACGGATGGGTAGGATCAGATCAAAGTGATGAAATCAAAAAAGTCCTATCTCAATATTCGGAGGTTATACTATTCACCTCCCATACACATGCTGATTTGACAGAGAAGAGTGTTGTACTAAATCAACCCTATACGAAGGTTCATACCGGAGCAGTTCATTACACTATTATACGGAACCCTCAAAAGCAAAGCAGGACAAGAGAGCCTCTCATCAAAGGCTTATATGTGGAAGTCAAGGGGAATCAGGTTGTTATAAAAGGACGGGATCTAAAAGAAAATTCATGGATCTTTACACAAGAGATTAATAACGAGAATACTCCTCCAGCATCAATCTAACTAAATGGTTCATGAAAGGAGTAAGCGGACGGAATATGAGAATCGTTGCCATTGGAGATTCTATTACGGAAGGATATCCTTATACCAAAAACGAGTCTTGGGTAACCTATTTGGCTCAGGAACTTAAATGTGAGGTCATCAATAAAGGTATCAATGGGGACTTGACTGAGATTATCCTTGAGCGCTTCCGACGTGATGTACTATCCTTTAATCCGACCCATGTTATCATCCTTGGTGGAACTAATGATGCTTATGCAAACTATCCCTTAGAAAAGGTAAGCCCAAATTTTACGGAAATGGTATCAATAAGCAAGGAGGCCGGGATCATCCCTATCCTCGGATTGCCCCTTCCATCCTTAGTGCCAGCAGAGGAGTTTTTTTTGATACAATATAGAGATTGGCTAAAAAACTTTGTGAAAACGAAAGGCTTGTTGCAGATTGATTTCTATACTCCCTTTCTGAAGCGCTTAGAGGCAGGCGAAGAATCTGAGCTTTTTGTGGATGAAGTGCATCCGAATCTTAAGGGTTATAAATTAATGGGCCAAACAGCTCTTAATGATTTAATAATTTACTTAAAGAACACCTAAGAGAATAGTCCAAGTGGTTACGCCAAATAATAGGGTATGTGAAACTGGACGGGTTCACAAAATTTGTGACTCTTGGAGGGTTTAATAGTGAAAATATATCGAGTCAACATGGCAAAGCTCTCGTTTGTTGTCGAAGAAGTACCTGATGAGTGGAAGGTTCTTGGAGGCAGAGGGCTAACTTCGGTTATTATCGCCAAGGAGGTTGAACCAACCTGTCATCCCCTAGGGAGCAAGAACAAATTAGTTTTTGCTCCAGGGTTACTGACAGGTACCATGGCGGCTAACGCGGGACGCTTATCGGCTGGTGCTAAAAGCCCGTTAACGGGAGGGATCAAGGAGAGTAACTCGGGGGGAACTGCAGCCCAAAGATTAGCGAAGCTTGGCGTAAAAGCCCTGATCATTGAGGACATCCCAGACGGAGATAAATGGTACTGCCTTCATGTTCACAAAGAGGGAGTGGAAATAAAAGAAGAGAATGAACTCCTAGGAAAGGGCAATTATGAAGTAATCCATACTTTGACTTCAAGGTATGGAGAAAATACCGGAGTACTCACTATTGGGCAGGCTGGAGAATATAAAATGTCCGCCGCAAATATTTCGGTAAAGGATCCCAAAGGCCATATTAGAAGTCTAGGACGGGGTGGGCTTGGTGCGGTAATGGGATCCAAACGGATCAAGTTCATAACCCTCGATGATAACGACGGAGAAGGGGTTGAAGTTCTCGACAAGGAAACGTTTCAAAAAGCAGCCAAAATCTTTAATAAGGGTTTGCTTAGTCACCCTGTCAGCGGGAATGCCCTGCCTAAATATGGAACCAACGTCCTCGTCAACATTCTTAATGAGGCTGGGGGACTACCTACTAAGAACTTCAGAATGGGCCAATTCGAGGGTGCCGAAAAGATTTGCGGTGAAACCATGTACGATACCATCATGGATAGAAAGGGAGATCCCACTCATGGCTGCCATGTCGGTTGTGTGATTCGTTGCTCGCAAACGTATAATGATAAAGACCATAAATACCTAACCTCTGGTTTTGAATACGAAACCATTTGGGGATTTGGAGCAGGTTGTACCGTAGACGATCTAGATATTATTGCTCATGTCGATCAGATCTGTGATGACATTGGTATTGACACCATTGAGACTGCCGGGACGATGATGGTGGCGATGGAAGCGGGTATCCTTCCTTGGGGGGATGGTCCTGGAATCCTGAAATTATTCAAAGAAGAAATTAAGGAAGGTACTCCTTTGGGCCGGATCCTGGGGAATGGTGCTGATTTTACAGGCCGAGCTTTTGGGGTAACCCGGATTCCTACAGTTAAACATCAAAGTATACCGGCCTATGATCCACGGGCGGTCAAGGGAATCGGTGTAACCTATGCTACGACTACCATGGGTGCCGACCATACAGCTGGGTATTCCGTTACTTCAAATGTTTTGAATGTGGGTGGTCGCATAGATCCCTTAGGTAAAGAGGGTCAGATTGAACTTTCGAGGAACTTGCAAATTGCTACTGCCTCCGTTGATAGTGCAGGTCTATGTGTCTTCACAGCATTTGCGATCTTAGACTATGAACCAGTCTCACATGCCCTTATTGACATGATCAATGCTCAATATGGCACGAACTGGTCTGTAGACGACTGGTTTGATCAGGGACGATATATTCTTAAAACGGAAAGGGCTTTTAACCAAGCAGCTGGATTTACAAACAAGGATGATCGTTTACCTGAATTCTTCAGTGAACCTGTACCTCCGCATAATGTTACCTGGGATTTTACTGGTGAAGAGCTTGATCAGGTGTTTCAATTTTAGAATCCGCAAAAGAATTATACGATTGAGCGGAAATAAAATACTCTCTTAATAAGGAGGCGAATGAAAATGGAAGTTAATGTAAAGCTTTTTGGAGACCTTCGTGAAGGCCGTTTTGAAGAAAAAAAGACTGTACTAGAGGAAAACAGTCGTGTAATTGATATAATCCATCAACACAACTTGCCATTAGATAAAGTCGCGATCTGCATGGTTAACAGTTGTCAAGCTGAATTTGGACAAATCTTAAAAAACCATGATATTGTTGCTTTTTCTCCTCCTGTCGGAGGCATGTAACAGGTATAGTTATCAAAAGAGGAGACTAGCTCGCTAGTCTCCTCTTTTATACTATCAGACCCCCATTCCACTTTGGGCACCACTATGAATAAAACTAAAGTGCACTTTTGTTGTTTTCTTTACTGAGTAAGAAACTTGTGTACTTCGTGCTCCGAATGATAGCCGATCATTTTGTCTTTTGGTTCGCCGTCCTTGAAGAGAATCATAGTAGGAAGATCCTTTACTTCATACATAGTTTGAACTTCTGGAACTTTGTCGACATTAACTCGATATATTTCTACTTTTTCATGAAGACTATCGGAAATTTGTTCTAAGATAGAATGAAGTCGTTGGCTGTCTGGTGATTCGTCCGAGCCAAATTCTAGCGCAAAGGGAGTAGGGTTTTTTAAAACAGCAGGCAGTTTACCCGAGAATATTTCTTTGATCATTTAGGCACATCCTTTCCTTGCTTTATCAATAGTCTTCTCACGGAAGCAAAAAATAAACTCAAATTCCCAAAGTTCTAAACTCATTTAGTAAAATTCCTGCCTATAGACACAGATTTATGACGTTGATAAATTAGATTAGAAAAATGCATTAATCGAGAGGGTCCGTGGAATTATAAGTAGGCAAAGAGGTGAAGGGGGATTGAGGTTTTATGCCTGAAGTTCCTGAAATGGAGATATATAAGAACTATTTAAACCAATGGGTAAAAGAAAAGAGTATCAGCCATGTTAATATCTTCAGAGCTAAAAGCATTAACCTTGAAATTACAGAATTTACCAGGTTGGTCATAGGTAAACAAATAAAAAGCATATCACGCCAGGGTAAATATCTTATATTTCATCTTGATGACGGTCATGCTCTTCTTACGCACATGATGCTGGATGGAAGGGTTTTCCTCTTGACAAATAATTCAGATAGTCCGCAGAAAAATGACGTGAGCCAAGCGTTATATTTACAAAATGAGATTTTAATTAGCAGTGCAGAGGATATAAGAAAAAGAATTAAAGAGTTGCCAGGAAAACCAAGCGTAGTTTTCGGGTTATCGGATGGCTCGATACTTTTTTTCTGCAAACTAACACTGGGGTACTTACACTACCTTGATCAGGAGCAACTAAGGACAAAATTACAGGAATTAGGAAGAGACCCTTTAGATCCAAACTTCAGTGCCCAAGAATTCTCTCAATTACTTGAGAGAAAAAGGGGGATGATCAAGCCGTGGCTAATGAATCCCAAAAATATAGCTGGTGTCGGAAATGCTTATTCAAATGAAGCCTTGTTTAGTGCAGGCGTTATACCGACACGGTTGATCTCAACACTAAGTCACGCTGATAAGGTGAAACTATTTGATTCCTTAGTAAGTATCATTCGTGATTCTATCCGCCTCGGAGGGGATATAGAGGAACCTTTTGCCGTATGGGATGATTTCACTGGGGGATATAATACTTATTTCAAAGTGTATGATCGGGCTGGTCAACCATGTTTTGTTTGTCAAGAAGCAATTCAAAGAGCAGAAGTTGGTGGTAGAAATGCATTTTTTTGTCCTCACTGTCAACACTAATTTTCCCAATTTAAGTATTTAAAAATCTAAAGTGTAGAACATAAATCTAGAAACAAACCTAAATAAGGGAGGCAAATTATGAAAATAGAGAAACTCTCAGACAAAATTGTCTATATGGATGATAAGCTTACTAAACGAATCCTTTTTAAGGAAACCAGAGTTCTGAGCTTCGTATTAAATTTTCGACCAGGCCAAGGAGTTCCCCCTCACAACCATGAACAAAGCGATTTAATAATTCACGTTCTTGTTGGTCAAGGGGAAATGGGGGTAGATGGGATTATTCACCAGATTAGTCAAGGGGATGTTATACACTGCAAAGGAACCGAAGTATTTAGTTTAACAAACACGGGAGATAAAGATATGTCATGTTTTGTAATACTAGCACCTAATCCATCTTCGGCATATTCAATAGAAGTTTGAACAAGTAATAGAAACGAGACAAGACCCTTATATGGGTAATGTCTCGTTTTTTCTAGTCCCCATTATCAGATGGGGTGGTGGTCAATTTTGCAGATTGGATTGATTGGTCATTAATCAGACTTTCATCCTTCGCTTCTTGCTTGGGCTTCAGTTTCTGTCTTAGCCCCCGCCAGATAGCTAAGAGAAGCATAATAAAAGCTCCTGCAAAGGTAGACCCTAAGATTACTAAGACTAGTGGCACCTCTTTCGTGATCCAAAAAAGATGAATGGTTACCAAACTTGCATTTTGTACAGCAAAGAGTGCTATTAGAAGGGAACAAATAAGAGAT
This sequence comes from Desulfosporosinus sp., assembly GCF_014237355.1. Lineage (NCBI taxonomy): Bacteria > Bacillati > Bacillota > Clostridia > Eubacteriales > Desulfitobacteriaceae > Desulfosporosinus > Desulfosporosinus sp. Next base: position 86,759 of record NZ_JABZFS010000014.1, on the reverse strand, counting down.
AAGATAAGAACAAACATTAGCAATACCTCCTCAGTTAATAATAAACTAATTCGACTAAAAGCAACGAGATACCTGCATATTTTATACTAATTACTATAATATTCCACCGTAAGATTATTGTCTAAAGTATGTGACTGTGTATTCGATTGGAGAAGTGCTATACTAAGATAAAAACATTGGAGGGGTAAATGTGAAAAAGATATTTGTTATTCTATTATTATTAGCGCTTTTGGTTTTAAATGGTTGCACAAATAAGAACGAAATTAAACCTCCGATTGAGAATTCTAATCCACAGGAATCAAAGCAATCACTTACTATTAAGGATTACTATACCTATAAAGAAAATACGAACTATATTTATCAGGGTGAAGGGAATGAGTATGCTTCTTACAACGTCTTTGTGGATTATATCGAAGGAAACCGTGTTCAGATAAGATCGAATAACGGCGGGACAGAAACGGTTCAGGTTCTGGAAAATAAAGATGGTGAACTTAACCTGTTATTCGTGAAAGGGGAAACCTATTATCGAGAGAATCTAACCCAAAGCCCTGTAAATAAAAATGAAATTCTATTAAAAGAACCGCTAGTAAGCGGAACGAATTGGACCTTGGCAGATGGTAGAAGACGCTCTATTACAAATGTGGCAGTAGACGTAGCCACTCCTTCAGGTACTTACAAGGCATTAGAAGTGACGACGGAAGGTGAAGACAATAAGATTCAAGACTATTATGCCCCAAGTATTGGTCTAGTAAAAACTATTTTTACCTCAAATGAATATGTTGTTACTTCGACTTTAAGTAAAATAGAGAATAATGTGCCGTTAATTCAAACCGTACGGTTCTACTATCCAAATGTCAATGACGACAAGCTATATTTTATTGATAAAAAGCTGTCGTTTAAAACGAATGATCTAACAAAGATTATCTTTGAAAAGGCATTTAAAGAATTGCCTAAAGGGGAAATTTCCAAGGTTTTAAGCCCAAATGTTAAGATTAAAAGTTTATACTTAAACAAGGACAACATGGTCTATGTAGATTTTACAAAAGAATTGGTAAGTGAAATGAACGCTGGGTCAGGTTATGAAACTATGATCTTACAGAGTATCACTAATACACTGGGAAACTATTATGGGGTGGACAAAGTTTATATAACCATCGAAGGTAGTCCATATGCGTCTGGGCATTATATGATGAAAAAGGGTGAGTTTTTCCGAGTTGACCTGAAAAACAGCGTTAAACTACCTTGAACCCCTAATTCACTGGATGAGGTGAAAAGTCTTGGCTACATGTGTACGTTTCTTACAATGTGCTGGTTTTCGTTTTGACAGTCCCTCCTGGGATGGGTCGGAGGCATGGGCAAAACTCCGAAATCAAGATTTATGGCACACCTTCCAAGCGGTTATCACCCTTTGTCGTACAGAAAATATCGAATTTCTCTTCATAACTGGAGATTTATTTGAGCAAGAGTATGTGTGCAGAGAGACCATCGAAGGAGTAGCGAGGTCCTTCTCTGAATTAGACAATACGCGAATATTTATAACCCCGGGCAGGCGTGATCCCTTAATTATAACGTCTGCCTATCGCTTAGCGGTTTGGCCAAGGAATGTGCACATATTCTCCAGTAGGGTTGGCAGTGTCAAAATTCCTTCTCATAACGTTATAATTTGGGGGGCGGGTTGGACAGCTTATCATCAGGAACGACCTTTCCTTGATGGCTTCAAGGTGTCGAATGAGGATGCGATTCAGCTTATGCTTCTTTATGCTGCCGTAGATCCAGAGAACAGTACAGAAGGGTTTATTCCTATTCGGCAAGAGCAGATTTCTTCAAGCGGTTTAAATTATTTAGCCTTGGGTCACCGGGATGTCTGGAGCGGAATCCAGCAAGTTGGAGAAACATTCTGGGCAGATTGCGGTTCAGTTGAGGCCAGAAGCTTTCTTAGTGGGGGGCATCATGGTGTGCTCCTTGGCGAGATTAATAAAGAATCTTCTCGCTTTGAATTTCGGGAATTAGGTCAACGCCAGTATACTGAAAAGATTATAACAATCGAAGGGACTTCAACTATTAATGAGGTTGCGGCGAAATTACTGGCAGAAACCAGCTTTGAAGAACGTCAAAAAGACCTGTTTAGAATTAAGTTGACTGGAACAATATTGGACAATGAAACAATGGTCCAACCATTACAGAAAATCCTGGAGACTGAATTTCGTTTCATTGAAGTTCTTACTTCAGAATTGAGAACTTATCCGCAATTCAGATCAAATGGAATCTTAGCGGCAAAGAGCAATAGCGGTTATCCTACTCAAGCTCAAATATTTGTTGAAAAATTGCGAGAGCGCTTGGTAAATGCCAGTGGATCAGAGGATATTGAACACTGGGAATTAGTTCAGAAAATCGGATTGACAGCGCTGGGGCAGGGACGGTTAGTCGATGAGGATTGAACGAATAAGGATTAATAATTCAGAAGGTCTAGGGGATATCGATTGGATATTTCCCCTAGGCCCTGTGTTGCTTACCTTTAAGGATCCCGGTCATCAAAGGTTGTTCAGGGATCTATTGCTCGCCATATTTTATAATCAACAGGAACTACAATTCCAAACAACACCAGGTCAGAAAGTTTTAGTAGAAGTATGGATGTCTGGAGAAGGTTTATACTATCGTATTCGTACTGAATTTATGGAAAAGGACAGTAAGTTAGAGTTGCATTCTACCTTACTGGACGAAAATGGACAGACAATTTGTTTGCCAGAAACCATGATGATTGGAGATTATTTGTTCAGACTAAAACATCAGGCTTTTTTACAAGGTGGGATTGTAGAATGGCCAGAAAATGATCACTATGATACCTTTGCTAGACTTGTTCGCAACCTGCGTCAAGGAGGGGATGAGGAACTCTCATTAAAGAAAGTTCGCGCTTCTATTGCTGGGGCTCAAAAGAGAGTTGAAGAACAAAAGGATAGTATGACTCTAGTTAAAGCGGAATATGATGCCCTAAGGTTTGAATGGGAAACTGCACACCGTCACCAAGAAGAAGAACGATTGCTTGAAATAGAAATAAAAAATTTAGAAGAAAAACTTATAATTCTTGATGAAAAGATTTTATTAACAGCTGATATACAGAAACGATTAGAGATTCTTTCGCAAAATCCAGATTACCGTGAGCTACGCCATCTGAATGACGAGATTGAAGGATTGGAAGAACGGTTACACAACATAGAAACAAATTTAAAGACCATTTCCTCGGAAACTCATCTGAATTGGACCGTCATTGAAGGCTTGCGGGAAGAGTTCTTGGAGTGGGGGTGTCTACAGAATAGTTATAGTTCCTTAGTTACTGAAACACAGACGCGGTCAAACTATATTACCGGGATCCAAAACCTTTTACAAACATCGGGCTACCATGGATTAGCTGAAAACGAGGATCAACGTTTGAGGCAGGCAGAAGAGGAAAGGGATACTGCCCAAAAGAAATTGCGTAAGCTTCTTGTTAAGAGACGAGGACTTATTGGACTCGAATTCTTATACTATAAAAAATGTGCTCATCTTCAAAAGTTATCCGTAATGGCAGATGTTACAGAGGTTGAGAACCATAGGATTGACCAAAAGGAAAAGCGTTTAGAGTGGTGGCGATACTCAAAACCAGCTAACTATTTTGATCGATTAGTACTGAAACCGTTAGGTTTGACAACCATCGCTGAAAGGTTAGCCAATCAGCTTCTCCAAAACTACAAACAATACAATGTAACAAACTATCAGGAATTTATCCGAAAGCTTAAGGAATATCATGACCTACAAAAACGAGTCAAGGGCATGAAAAAGCAAATGGAAAGACTGCAGGATAAAATAAGTCAAGAAAGTCACTTACGTCGAATTGTGGACTCGCGTAATAAATTATTAAAACAGGCGTTTACAGCGGTTCAGGCCGCTGACTTCTCACAGTGGTTAAAGGGATGGGAAGATTATCAACGAAAAAAACACCAACTATTTGTAGAATTAGATGAGTTGCATCGTAAGCTTGAACAACAGATGACCGTAGAAAAAAAGTTAGCTGAAAGTGCTGAATTCTTGCGCCAAAGGTTGAATAATTGGGGGATACCGACCGAGGATAGAGAAGAGGCATTTTCGGCAGTTATAAACGTCGCCAATCAACTTCAAGAGAGAGACGATATCCAAAGAGAACATGCTGCACTTTCAGAAAGATTACATAACCTACTCGGCGATAGGAATATTGTAGAACTAGGCAAGTCCTTAGAACCCATAGCAGAATTAGAACGTGAGAGCTGTCTTTCTAATGACGAAAGACGAATAGAAATGTCAGCATGGTATAAAGAACAAGACGAAATCCGAGATAACTTAGTGGTTTTAAAACAACGTCTACGGAGTAACCGCAATGTTTCTTCATTATCAGTTCTTGAGAAAAAAATTGATGAAGTTAAACGTCGATGGACGGCGTATGAAGACTTACGCCATGCTTTAGTTGACGCTAGGGAATTGTTGGAATTGTCCTGGCAAGAATGGCAAAAGAAGCATGGAAAGACACTTGGTGATGAAAAACAGTGGATATACGACCACTGCTTCTATTCAGAGACTCAGTCCTTCATAGAAGAGACATCGGTGAAAAGGGAATATTTTTCCTATCGAATGGCTGTCGCCCAGTTAGCCCTTAGCGATACTATAGATTTACCCCTGATTTTCTCGGTCCGACAAGTAAAGAATGAAGACCTGACTTTCTGGGAAGAAATAACCAACTATCTTCAAAAATTTTCATTTTCTAGACAGGTGATTTTTTGTGAGAATAATTCTAACCTTAGGGAAACTCTTGCGGGAAGAGGTTGGTTCATTTTAGGCATGGAATGCTAATTAAGGTCCTTTAGATCATCTATAACTGAGTGAGTTGTGTAGATTTCCCCATAAGGTTGACAACAATGGCAGAATAATAGAAAATGATAGGGGATAAACTCAAAAGCGAAATGACGTTTATTAGGGGGGTTCTATGAAAAAGGTCAATGACATACCATTAAAGCACTATTTTGAAACGATAAAAGCTAAGATTTTCACAATAAAAAATATATCATGGAAATCTCCAAGAATAATTGGTGGGTCCATCGTACTTATGCTGCTCATGGGTAGTGGATTGGTTTATCTAAATTCAACAACTTCGGCAGTTTATATTGTTGTAAATGGAGAAAAGATTGGATTAGTTGCAAATGAAGCTCAAGCCGAGGAAATGATAAACCAAATTCTCTCTGAAAAAGGAGCTCCCCTGGGGATCGAAGCCAAGACCCATGATGGGATTACCTACTCATCCGTCCGAATCAAGAACGCTGACTTTCGTATGCTTTCAAAGGAAGACTTAGCAGAGGATATTTCCTATTATGTTGATGGAGTCATGCTGACAGTTAACAAGGAGCCGATTTTTGTTCTAGCCAAAGCAGAAGACGGTGACAAACTACTAAACGATCTTAAAGAATATTATGCTCAGCCTAGTGATAAAAATCTAGTATCATCGGTTGAATTTGAAGATGAAGTTGAGACTCAGCCGGTTGAAGTCCCTATTGAACAAGCTATTTCCTATGAGCAAGCTCTCGAAAAGCTAAAACAAGGTAATCTGCAAAAAGTTGAGTACACTATTCAAGAAAATGATTCTTGGTGGCTTATAGCTCGTAAAAACGATATGATGACTAAAGAAGTTTTAGCCAGTAACCCTGGAACGAATGAAGATACCATTCTAAAACCGGGGGAGAAAATTGTTTTAGAAAAGGTCAAGCCCTACTTAAATGTGGTAAGTGAAGGAATTCGCACAGAAACGGAAACCATTCCCTTTGATGTAATAACTGAACAGGACTCAAGCCTATCGAGTGGGCAAACAAAGGTAAAACAACCGGGTAGTGATGGACAAAAAGAAGTACAATATGCTTACGTTCAAAAAAATGGCAAGATCGTTTCCCAAACCGTTAAAGATGAAAAAGTATTGAAAGAAGCTGTTTCCCAGGTCATTAAGAAAGGACCGCAAAGAGTAACAGTTGCCTATTCTCGTGGTAGTGGGAGTACTGCTTCCGGGCTATCCTGGCCCTTGAGAAGAGGAATAACTTCTTATTATGGATATCGTGGCTCAGATTTTCATACAGGAATTGATATTGATGGAGACCAGGGTGAACCATATGTAGCCGCTGGTGCCGGTAAAGTTGTCAGTGCAGGATGGGCCGGTAATTATGGACGTACCATTGTCATTGATCATGGTAATGGAGTGATGACACGCTATGCTCATTCTACTAAACTTCTGGTTTCTGTAGGAGAGAGTGTGTCCAAAGGTCAAAGGATTGGTTTAGTGGGATCAACTGGTCGCTCTACTGGGTCACATCTGCATTTTGAAGTGATTATCAATGGAAGTACAGTAAATCCACTCAAGTCTCTAAGGTAAGCAAACTTAGTTTGAAATGTCAAAAGGTCTTAGGCAGTCTATTCAAAGATTGTCTAAGACCTTTTTTTACCTTGACACTCAGACAACTTATCTGATATCATTGGGTTGTCAGTAAAATATTGTTTGGCTTAAAGGCTATATTTCCCAAAAGGAACGTAAGGGAACTGCCAAAGGTGGTACCTTGGTGTTATGATCGTTGAGTATCATAGAGCTCAGACCCATGATTCAGCTCCTATAGTTAGTCTGAATCATGTATCTTTACCATGCGCTTTTTTCTTTTGGGAGCCCTAAAGGTTCTCATTGTTTGCCTTTTTGCCAGATGGTGCTCTAAAAAAGAGCAGGAACTAAATTTATTTTTGGAAGGAGATTACACATGAAACGATTTAAACTATTTCTGGCTGCTACTTTAACTTTGTCCCTTTTAGCATTAGCAGGGTGCGGTGCAGCTGAAACGAAGAACGATGCCAAATCTACCTTGGAAACCGCTAAGGAAAGAGGGTACGTAGTTGTTGGATTCGCCAATGAAAAACCCTATGCCTATCAAACACCGGATGGCAAGCTCACCGGAGAGGCTGTAGAAGTTGCGCGAACAATCCTCAAAAATATGGGTATTGAGGAAATGAAAGGGGAATTAACTGAATTTGCTTCTCTGATTCCCGGATTAAATGCTAAGCGCTTTGATATGATCACTGCGGGTATGTTTATTAATCCTGATCGAGCCAAAGAAGTGGATTTCGCTAACCCTGAGTATAGTATTGGTGAAGGTATTGCTGTTAAAAAAGGAAATCCCTTAAATCTTCATAGCTATAAAGACATTGCTGCTAATCCTAAAGCAATAATCGCAGTTCCTGGAGGAGCTATTGAGTATGACTATCTTCTAAAATCTGGAGTTCCATTAAAGCAAATCATGACAGTTCCTGATATGCCAGCTGCCCTGTCGGCTCTCCAGTCCGGACGTGCTGATGCTCTTACTGCAACTGGTCCATCTGTCCAAGCAACGCTTGAAACGGCTAACAATCCTGATTTGGAAAGAGTCATGGATTTTGAGCAACCAGTTATTGATGGCAAAGAAGTACGAGGATATGGCGCCACTGCCTTCCGTAAAGAAGATAAAGATTTTCGTGAGGCTTTTAACAGTGAACTCCAAAAGCTTAAAGAATCCGGTGACCTGTTAAAGATCATTTCTCCCTTTGGATTCACAGAACAAGAACTTCCTGGTGACAAAACAGCCGCGGAGTTGAGTAAGTAATATAAATTCTAATCAGTAAATAACCTTTCCGAAAGGGGTCGGTGTAAACCTATGTGGTTTGATATTCTCCCTTCTTTCTGGGAGGGAGCAAAAGTAACAATTGAATTAACCTTGTTTTCAGCGGTGATTGCCTTTTTCCTCGCATTTGCTGCGGGTTTTGGGCGACTTTCAAAACACAAAGCCGTCCGAATACTGGCCACTACCTATGTCGAGGTTTTTAGAGGGACATCATTGTTTGTTCAGCTTTTCTGGATTTACTTTGCCTTGCCATTGTTTGGTATTATGTTGCCCAAGATGCTTGCAGGTGTCTTAGCACTATCTCTCAATGCAGGAGCCTATGGTTCTGAGATAGTGCGCAGTACGATTATCTCCGTACCAAAGGGACAAACAGAGGCAGCTATTGCCCTTAATATGACCCCGTGGCAAAGAACTAGGCTTGTTATCTTACCTCAAGCCTTGGTGATGATGCTTCCGGCCTTCGGCAATCTAATTATCGAAATGCTGAAAGGCACAGCTCTTGTCTCCTTGGTAACACTTTCTGATTTGACATTTGTCGCAACAGTACTCAATTCCTCAATTATGCGTCCGACAGAAATATTTTCAGTGCTATTAGTCATCTATTTTGTCATCTCCCTACCCTTCACTCGAGGGATTCGGTGGATTGAGCACAGGTTATCCGCGGGGAGGTATTAAATATGTGGAGCTGGGAATATACTCTAGAGATTTTACCAGAGATTTTAGCTGCTTTGAAAATTACTATTTCAGCTACATTTGTAGCTTTTGCAGTAGCTTTAGTTGTGGGTCTGATTTTGACCCTCGCTCGCAGGTCCGCCTTTAAACCGCTATCCCTATTTGCCCATGGGTTTGTAGAGTTCGTCAGAAACACTCCGCTCTTAGTTCAACTGTATTTCATTTTTTACGTTTTGCCTGAGCATGGGTTGTCACTTTCACCTTTTGTTGCTGGGGTTGTTGGATTAGGACTGCACTATAGTACCTATCTATCCGAGGTATATAGAGGGGGGATTGAGTCAATTCCTCCAGGACAGTGGGAAGCTGCGAAGGCACTGAATTTTTCTCCGATAGACACCTGGAGAAAAATTATCTTACCTCAATCAATTCCGCCTGTAATTCCAGTATTAGGGAACTATCTTATAACTATGTTCAAAGAAACACCTGTACTCTCGGCGATCACACTTGTTGAGATAATGCAAACAGCTAAGATGCTTGGTTCTCACTCATTCCGCTATCTGGAAGCTTTTACGATAGTAGGCGTGATGTTCTTGATACTGAGTTATTCATCCTCCCTTATGGTGAGGCGCTTAGAAGTTCGTCTAAACCTTAGATAGGTTTAGATGCATAAATAACGAAGGAGGTTGATCGTGTGAGTGTACCGTTAAAACTGATTTATCATGAGGAACCAACCAGGAGTATTGATAACGATCCTCGGAAGGCTGTAATAAAACCAATTGTCACCTATAGTAATATCAGTAAGTCCTATGGCGATCTTCATGTACTAAAAAATATTGATCTTAACATTGCTCCCGGCGAAAAAGTAGCTCTTATAGGGCCCAGTGGCTCTGGAAAAACAACCTTGGCCCGTCTGCTTATGACCTTGGAAGAACCAACATCCGGGACAATCGAAGTTGATGGGGAAATGTTGTGGCATCAAAGGGTTAAAGATAAACTGGTTAAAGCCAATGAGAAGCACTTGCATCAAGTGCGTGGCAATATCGGCATGGTCTTTCAGCACTTTAACCTATTCCCACATATGACAATTTTACGTAATGTCATGGAAGCCCCACGAAATGTTCTTGGTTTAAGTAAGGAAGTAGCCAAACAACGGGCTGTAACGATGCTTGAGCAAGTCGGTCTAGCTGGAAAAATAGATGCTTACCCCGCTCAGCTGTCTGGGGGACAGAAACAACGTGTAGCCATTGCTCGTGCTCTAGTTATGCGACCCAAGGTAATGCTTTTTGATGAGCCAACTTCAGCCCTCGACCCAGAGTTAGTCGGTGAAGTCTTGGAAGTCATCAAAGCAATTGCTGCTGAAGGGGAAATGGCAATGCTTCTAATTACCCACGAAATGGAATTTGCAAGAGATGTAGCAGATCGAGTTTTATTCTTCGATCAAGGACGAATTATTGAGCAAGGACCACCCAAGAAAATTTTCAATAATCCTGAGAGTGAACGCTTACAAACATTCTTAAGCCGTTTTAACAGACATTAAAAAACGCAAAATATAATCCAATAAAAAATTTCAATTAAAGCGGGCTATCGGCCCGCTTTTTGGCGTGTCAAAAAGGACCGTCCCCGCGACACGCGTTTGACACGCGAAAGCAACGAAGGGATCCCCCTTTACCCCCTGGGTGTATTCCAAAAATTACCCTTGAATAAAGGTGCGATTTATGATATTAATAATACAAATACAGGTGGGGGGTATAGGGGGTATGGAGATGAATAAAAATGAGGCAATCTCTCGCAGAACATTTTTCAAAAGAACTACTGCAGCTGGTTTACTTGGGGCATTGGCAGCAACTGGTTTAGATAAGCCAGTTCAGGCTTCAGAATTGAGTAATGGAAAACTAGGTACTCTGATCGATTTAACCAAGTGTGACGGTTGTAAAAACTATCAAACACCCTATTGTGTTGAAGCATGCCGTATGCATAATCAGGAACGATTCCCTGAACCGAAAAAACCATTAAAAAAGTATTGGCCCCAAGATAAAGTGGAAGATTGGTCAGATAAACGAGATTTAAAAAGCCGACTGACTCCCTATAATTGGACGTTTGTTGATCATGTAAGGGTTGAGCATAATGGAGAAGAGCAAGAAGTTTATGTTCCAAGACGCTGTATGCATTGTGATAATCCGACTTGTTCGAAACTATGTCCTTTTAGTGCCATCACTAAGGATTCCTCAGGAGCAGTGTCCATTGATGATGAACTATGCTTCGGAGGAGCTAAATGTCGGGATGTATGTCCTTGGGGTATTCCCCAACGACAAGCGGGAGTTGGTCTTTACCTGGATATCGCACCAGACTTAGCTGGCGGTGGAGTTATGTATAAGTGTGATATGTGTGTTGACCTTCTGGCATCGGGCAAAAAACCGGCTTGTGTAAGTGCTTGCCCGAAGGGGGCGCTTTCCATTGGTCCTCGAGAAGACGTAAGAGCTCTTGCCTATCAACGGGCTGAAGAGATCAGAGGCTATGTCTATGGGGACGAAGAAAATGGAGGAACCTCGACCTTGTACATTTCGACAGTCCCCTTCGAGATGATTGACGCAGCAATAAAAGCAGACAAAATGAGCAAAAAGGACGCTGCTCCAGGTCGTCCGGGGATGCCTGTTAATGTCGAAAACTACCTTTCTACGGGAAAAGGAATGTTAATGAGTGCCGTTATAGCCCCATTTGCGGGAGCAGCAGTTGCCGGCATAACAGCCTATCGGACAATGAAAGGGAATAGAGCTAAACAAACAAGAAATAAGTTACAGGAACAAGGAGGGGAGAATAACCATGAAGAATAGTCAAAAGCAGGATAAACTATTAAGGCAAAACTTTGTAAATAGGTTTGTCCACTGGACAACGGCCCTCTCAGTTATGCTGCTTATAGTTACTGGCTTAGGGCAACTTCCCTTGTATACTCGATATAACGTGACGAAATTGCCTGGAGCACAATGGCTTGGAGATTATTTCATAACCATTAACCTTCATTACTATGCTGCGTTTTTGCTCCTATTTGCTGTCTCTTTCCATATCGTGTATGCCCTTGCTCGAAGAGAGTTTGATATTTTTCCCCGCAAGGGAGACATGAAAGAATCCTATCAAATTATTAAAGCAATGCTGACCAAAGGAAAAGAGCCGGCCTCGGATAAATACCTTGCCGAACAACGTGTAGCCTATTTGTTCATTGGGCTAAGTATTCTCCTCTTAATTATTACTGGCTTAATTAAAACCCTTAAGAATGTACCTGGCGTCGACCTTCCGAACTCCTTTTTGTATTGGAGTACTGCCCTGCATAACCTTGGTACAGGTTTAATAATTTTCGGAGTCATCGGACACTTAGCAGCCTTCCTTCTAAAGGAAAACCGTCCACTTCTTCCTGGAATGTTTTCAGGATCAATCAATCGGGACTATGTTAAACATCGACATAGTCTTTGGTATGCTAAACTCCTTCGCAATGGCGAAATAACGGAAAACAGTGCAGGTTATGATACCATTCCCAGTACTTCAGATAATCTAAATCTATGAGTAAAAGAACTCCCCGCGAAAAAACGCGGGGAGTTTCGTTAACAAGGTATTATACTTCCGCCAGCCAAGTTTTCTTTACCTTCCCTTGAAGACTGGTTTTCTTTTCTCGAGAAAGGCCGTAACTGCTTCGCGCAAATCTTCAGTACCGCAGCAAAACGTGGATTGTGCCTGTTCGAAGAGTAATCCCGCCTGAACACTACTTTCGTTGGCTAGATTAATTCCTTTTTTCGCAAAGCGAATCCCTGCAGGTGGAAAACCAGCCATTTTATGCGCAAGTTTCATAGCCCGCTCATTTAGAGTCTCTTTGGTTACCATAATTTCAATCAACCCAATTCGCAATGCCTCTTCGGCATCAATTTCTTCACAACCCATAATTAGCCGTTTAGCTTGCCCAATTCCCACTAAATGAGTTAAGCGTGTTGTTCCTCCCATATCAGGAGATAAACCAAACCGGACTTCAGGAATCGAAAATCTTGCATTATCTGCCGCAATTCGAATATCGCAACCGAGAATGAGTTCTGTAGCAGAACCATAACAAAGTCCGTTGATAGCCGCAATTACAGGGATCGGTAATTCCTGCCAGAAAGAGTATAGGTTTTGCAGCCACAGAAGGTTATCCATTATAAACTGAGAACTCACATCCTTTAAGAATTTAAGGTCAATTCCAGCTGAGAAATTATCACCGTTAGCGTTAATTACGATTCCACCTAGGTCGTGATCAGCTAGGATCTCTTTTTGGATTTCATCTAGTTCATGAAGAAAATCTGTTCCAACCAAATTGAATCCTTTAGCATTATCCAGAGTTATTATTCCGATTCTACCATCCTTGTTAAAGTTCAGATGTTTACCATAGCTCATTTATATCCCCCATTCATTTAATTAATTTGTTATTGATTACATTATACCTGGAAATTCTATACTATTGGAGATGTAATCAGTAAAAAATGAATATAAATTCAGCGAGTATCTTTCAATAATCCCTATCTAATGAAGATTATGAGCCACTAGGCTCTTTAATAGAACCTCAAAGACCTTTAAATAGTTTGAAAGTTAAAGAGTAGAGTCTAGCATGGAGTGGTATTATAATCAGATAGATAACAATGTAAAGAAAGTATAGGTGGAATATGAGAGTAATCATTGTTGAAGGAAAAACCGATAAACAACGTTTGCTTCAGCTCTTAGATGAACCTGTAGAGATTGTTTGCACCAATGGGACGATAGGATTAGATAAGTTAGAAGAACTGATTGCAAATTACAGTGATGATGAAGTGTGCGTTCTCCTTGACGCTGATGAGGCGGGCAATAAGGCACGGCGGCAATTTAAACAAGAGTTTCCTAACGTTCGTCACTTATACACTCATCGTATGTATCGAGAAGTGGCAACCACCCCGTTAAATGTTTTAGCTAGAATCCTTGAGGGTGCTTACTTCGCAGTGAAAATGCCGGAAGGCGAAGACGTGTATTGAGAGATCTTTCATGACTCTTCTTCGACATTAACTGAAATCTACATAGACAAATTATTTATTCTGAATAGTAGGAATATAGCTTACTTGTGTAGAATTACTAGGAATGACTTATCGAAGAGGGGGAGAAACATTAATGGATGAATTAAACATGGAAGCTCGGGCGCGTGCAGGCAATAAATTTAAAGGTGGCTTAAATTGCGCAGAAGCAATTGTTCATACGTTTAATGAGATGCTGAACAGTCCCTTAAACCCTGAGGCTTTAAAAATGGCTACCGGTTTTGGGGGAGGATTAGGACATGCTGGTTGTATGTGTGGTGCATTAACGGGTTCAGTTATGGTTTTAGGGCTTTTTAAAGGTCGCAATGCTCCAGGGGATTCTAGAGAACCTGCCTATAACCTTGCTCATGACTTTCATGACCGTTTCGTTCAAAAATATGAAGTCACATGCTGTCGGGCCTTGAATACTCATGAGTTTGATTCACCAGAGCATTTACGTCAGTGTCTCAAACTTACCGGAGGTACCGCTAAGCTTCTAATGGAATTCATACAAGAAAAGAAATTAATTGATGAGGATTTCACTTGGCCTGCTATGGCCTAGTAAGGTTCACACATTCCTGTTAATTTTAATTAAGAGCAAGTAATCATCGTTCGATAGAACGATGATTACTTGCTCTTATTATTGAACTATGTAGGTTACATTTGACGAACAATGATACGCGTACCCTCAACAGCTATTACTTTAATCCTTGACCCACTGTTTACGAATGCTCCTTCTGTGACAACATCAAGTCGCTCACCATTAATGTCTGCAGTTCCAGCAGGGTGTAATTGACAGAGTGCAATTCCTTGTTTGTCTAAGAAGCACTCGTAGTTTTGTCTAGGGGTTACATACCCATCCTTTGTGGTTAGACGGGTTTTTAAGGCGAACCTATCCCAAAGAAAACGAGTTTGAGGCAAGCGAAAACTTAATAGGAATATCCCTGTTAGAGTAAGTAGTAATAAGCCTACGAAGAAGACTCCTTGGGCAAAGGAATCCACCGAAAACACGATCCCAGTAATAAGGGCTAAAACTCCAAATAGACCAATAATTCCTCCAGGAACAAAAATCTCTAAAACTAAGAGGATAATTCCCAATACAAATAACGTTATAACAAAACCGGTTCCCATTTTGTTTCCTCCTTTTACTTATGAGAGAAACCTTTTATTAGATATAACATGTTCTGCTTCAATAGGCAACAATATCCGCCCACAGTTAATTCCCGCACGAGAAATTATTTGATGGCTAATCCTTCAGTAATAAAATATTTCTAGAGAGGAAAGTAATGAGACAGGCTTGCATATATATACTAAGCTTTATTTGGGAGGAATCAACTTTGGACTTAATGTATACTTTCCCAGCGGTTATTGGTTTAGGGGCGCTTCATTCACTGGAACCGGGGCATGGTAAAGGAGTAATTACGGCTTATTTAATATCTTCAGGTGCCAAAATCAAAGAGGCAATTATGATTGGTTTAATATCGGCATTGGCCCATACGCTATCGATTACACTGCTCGCTGTTTCTACGACGACAGCCATTAAAGTTCTTGTCCCAGAAAATCTGATTCATTGGCTTCAGTTTGTTTCAGGAATTGTCGTCATATACATAGGACTGAGCATAATTACCCATAGGATCTTCGATTATTATGAGAGAAGACACAAGCCCATCAATAGTTTTCATGTTCACGCTCATGATTGCAATGGTCATTGCAATCATAACCATATGAAGCCAGGGTCTAATCCAACAACCCGCTTTAACTTATTCCTCACTGGCTTTTTTACTGGGATTGTCCCATGTCCAAGTGCTTTAGCTATTCTTCTTGCAGCAGTATCAGCGGATCAAATTCCCCTAGGGTTAGGACTAGTGGGTGCCTTCTCAATCGGAGGAGCGATAACCATGGTGGCAATTGCTTTATTTGTTGTCCGAGCCAGTCATACAATAAAGAAATTGGAACGATGGCAAGTAGTAAATCGCCTTGCTTTGGTCTCCTCTTGCTTGATCATTTTTCTTGGTGGAGCAGTGATTTTTCAATCGTTAAGCCGCATTGGAGTATCTCCGATGTTCTAAAGCGCTATGTCATCCTGAAGGAGGAACGACCGAAGGTTCTAGAACCTTCACTATCTTACAAGGATGACAGAATATCTTTCGTTATCGTAATGCGGGTTACGCATAGGAATTCTAAACGAGATCCACACACCATGGTTGGTGTGTGGATCTTGACTTTGTCTAAGTTAATTATAACTTAGCAAAGTCATTATTGACTGAATAAACGCATTTTATTTTGAAAATATTCTGAAAAATATTCGTAATTCTTATAAAATCTTATTATGTAAGCGTAATTTTAAGTGCTTACGTTCTTTTTCGATATGGCGCAAAAATTGCAAGAATGCAAATAAGAACAAAAAAGAACAAATAAGTAGAGAGGTGTAGGAGTTGAATTTGAGTTTTTGGAAAAACAGAGTTCTATTGTTTATAGCAGTAATTATGTTTTTCATTGGTCTTGTATTTAAAGAATCAAGTTATGGTTTTCTTTTATTCATCCTGAGTTTTGTAAGCTTGCTTGCTACCACAATATATCAAACACATCAAACATCCAAATACTTGGCTTTATCCATAGAAGCTTTGAAGAGAGGATCACTGGGGGATTATCTTATTCTAGAAAAGGGAGTTAGTGTCGTGCGAACCCTCTTAGGTGAGTTAATCCAGATTAAAAAACAAGGCCATACCGACAGACTGGCAGTTATAGAATTACAAAAAAAGCTTTTAAGTCAAAATGAACAGATTTTAGCCCTAAGTTCATTCTGGGAGCCAGATGCCTTTGATAATAAAGATGATCAGTTTCGAAATGATGGTTACTATGATAACGGTCGTTTTACTTCGTACATCTATCGAGATAAAGGATTAATTGAGGTAACCCCTCTAAAAAATGTCTACGATGAGCCATGGTATATCGTTCCGAAAAAGACAGGTAAGATTTCAATATTAGACCCCTATGAGTATGATCTAAATGGGAAGTCAATTTTAATGACTAGTATTATGCTTCCTATAATAGTTAATGGGAAATTTCTAGGCGCAATTGGTACTGATATTGAATTAAAAGAAGTTAAAGAAATTCAAAGAGATATTGTGTTCTATGACAACCCATATAAAAACTTCGATATTACTAAAGTTATGGAGGCTTTGCTGAGACGCAAGGATGTCTTTGGAATCCTGGGACAAGTTATCAAAGCTGCTAATACTAATCAGCGAGAGATTCTAAAGCATTTATCTATCACAGCACGACAAGTCACCAATACTGCTCAAGAATTAACGACTATTTCACAGCAATCAGCCATTGCGGTGGAAGAGGTAGCGAAGACTATTGAACAGATTGCCGGGAGTTCGACTGAGCAGGTAAGGGATATGGAAAATGGTGTACAACAAATGATGGAATTGGGAGAGATAATAAATAGGGACCAGCTAAATTTATACGATGTTAATAATTCTATAGAACTGGTTGAGACGATGAAGGACGAAGGCAGTGTCGCCATCAAAGATTTAACCGTAAGGACGGAAGAAAGAGAACGTTATACAGAACGAATCCAAGAAAGTATTATGGAAACCAATCATAGTGCAGAGAAAATTCATTCAGCCAGTCGGATGATTCAAGCAATTGCCGATCAAACGAATCTATTAGCATTGAATGCTGCAATCGAGGCGGCACGAGCAGGTGATGCTGGAAGAGGCTTTGCAGTTGTGTCTGAAGAGATCCGAAAGTTGGCGGAGCAATCGGCCCAATCGACAAGAGATATTGAGCTTATTGTACAAGAACTACAATCAAATTCTCAGAATGCAGTAGCCGTGATTGCTAAAAGTTCTGCAATTGCTCAAAAACAAGAAGAAAGCATAGAAATAACCGTTGAAAGGTTTAAGAGAATAGCTGTAGCAATCGAAAAGACCAAAGGGATAATGAATACGTTGAATCTTTCAGGTCAAGAGATGGAAAAGAAAAAAGATCAAATTATTGACATCTTGCAGAATCTAGCAAATATTGCGGAGTCCAATGCTGCCAGTACTGAAGAAATATCCGCTTCTTCAGAAGAGCAAGCTGCATCTATGGCAGAAATCGCAAATGCCAGCCAAGGTCTGTCAAAACTCGCGACGGAATTACAACAGTCTATAGATAAATTTGAAGTAGACTAGTATTTTAGGAGCATTACTAAAAGGCTGGCAGATTCTCTGCTGGCCTTTTAAATTCGGGTTATTTGGAAAGAATTATAAACGTTTCCGGATTTTTAAGTGTCTAAGATTAGGAATAACCATATTAAGGTAAAATACTAAAGAATCTATTTACTATTTTGTAAGGAGAGATTGTTTATGAGAAAACTATTACCCTATCTTGGCTGCACATTGATTACTCTAGCCATATTGCTCAATGGCTGTGGGAGTATGCTTTCCTCAGGTGCTGATCAATCGGTGGAGGCGGAGAATCCTGCTGCCCAGGAAGCGTTGGCTGCTGCCCCAGTCTACAAACGAACAGAAATTATTTCATTACCTAACGAAGCAAAACAGCTCTTAATTGAAGGAAATCAACGGTTTACATCGGGTAAGCCGTTGAGCAAAGATCTTAGTTTGACAAGACGAAGTGAGCTGATGAAGAACGGTCAACATCCTTTTGCGGTAATTGTGAGTTGCTCAGATTCGAGAGTACCTCCTGAACTTCTATTTGACCAAGCCCTAGGAGATTTATTCGTAATTCGTGTTGCTGGAAATATTATTACTCCCGTTGAATTGGGAAGTGTGGAGTATGCCGTAGAACACTTGAAAACTCCTTTAGTCGTTGTGCTTGGACACGAGGAATGTGGAGCGGTTACTGCTACCGTGCAGGGTGGAGAAACACACGGCAATATTGAATCGATTATTAAGAAGATAAGACCGGCGGTTGTTGAGGCTAAGTCCTTAAGTACAAGCCAAACAACGGAGAAAGAAGTAATTAATAAGAGTATTGAACTAAATATTAAAAACGCTATAGGAGATATCATGGAGAGTCCAATTATCCTAGAGGGTACTGCTGTAAATCAAGTTGAGATCATTGGAATTAAGTATGACCTAGATGAAGGGGTTGTAAGGTTCATCAATTAAATACCTGGAAAATGTGGTCAAAGAACTTTTAGAAGAACTCATCTTGTGATAAATAACTAAGAATTTAAAATTTGTTGCATATATTGGAGGCTCCTTAGTACACATATTAGGGGGTCTCCAAAGCCTGTCAGAGAGTATTAAGTTACCACTTGAAAATCGAGTATACAAATACTAAAAAGGACTTTTGTTGGGCTATGTCGAATAGATTCTTTTGCCACCTATCTTGAAAAAATAAACAGTAGAAGGAGCTTTTATGGAATTAATAACCGCACTCATAGATTTTATCCTACATATTGATCGACACTTAGTTGATATCATTCAGACCTACGGGACTTGGACCTATCTCATTCTTTTTATGATTATCTTTAGTGAAACGGGATTTGTAGTCACTCCCTTTCTTCCTGGAGACTCTTTGCTTTTTGTAATTGGGGCATTAGGAGCTAAGGAGGCCTTGGACTTTGAGTTGGCTTTGTTCCTTCTGTTGGTTGCGGCGGTAGGGGGGAATACCCTTAACTACTTTATCGGCAAAATGATTGGACACAAATTACTTGCCACAAAAAATTCCCGCCTTATCAAGAAAGAATATCTCTATAAGACTCAGGCCTTTTATCAGAAGCATGGCGGCAAAGCCATAATATTATCCAGATTTATTCCTATCATCCGTACGTTTGCTCCTTTTGTGGCTGGCCTTGGTAAAATGAGCTTTATGAGATATAGTTTGTATAACGTTATTGGTGGTTTTTCCTGGGTCTTTTTGTTTATGTTTGCTGGGTTCTTCTTTGGTAATATACCAGCGGTGAAAGATAATTTTACCTATGTAATTTTCGCGATAATCTTTGTTTCTCTGCTGCCGACAATTGTTCCTTACCTTCGGGGTAAACGGCGATAAATACTAAACTCTAATCTAGATAATCTTCTGTTCATAGCTCAACGTCTCACAAATAGTGATTCGTTGAGCATTTTATATTTTTATACCTCTAATATAGGAAATGCGTTAAAAATAGTGTAATATTACACTAAAGGAGTGTAATATCCTATGACAAGAATGGATTTTATTAATAAAGCTTCAGAGAAATTAAAACTAGTCCGTGCTGAAGGTGATTATACCCAGGATAAAATGGCCGAACTATTGGGCATATCCAAGAAAACTCTTGTTCAGATCGAAAAGGGCCGGTCTACCCTTGGCTGGGCAGGTGCAGTAACCTTGTGCACAATTTTTAGAGATAGCGATGTCTTAGAGATGACCTTTGGAGGGAACCCTCAAGATATTATCCTCTCTTTAGCTTTCGACGATTACGAATACTATGAAAGAACCATGGGCGGAAAAGTATGGTGGAGTAATCTTGAATGCACGGATCACTTTAGAATCCAGCAGAATATTATTTCTAGGCACTTCAGGATCCTCGATAGTCAAGACCGAAGAATATGCTCTTCTTTTAATGAGCTTTTTATCAGGAAAAGGTTTCGGGAGCTTTCAGGAGAGGAGGAAAAAACTTGATGACATTCATTAAGGCCTATGTCAAATCTATGAGGCTTTATTACGCTTTTGTCACAGGAATAGCCGGTTGGATTGGCATGGCTTTTTACGAATATATAGCAGAGTCTCCCTTTCAGTCAGTGGAACTAGTTCCAACTACAGAAAAAAAAGCGGTGGTTCTCGTCATGCTTTTTCTTAGTTGGGGAGTAAATCAGATTATCAATGATTACCTAGGCTTAAAAGAAGACAAAGTGAACGCTCCGCACCGTCCTATGGTTACCGGTGAACTCAATCCCCAAAAGGCTTTGGTTTTAACGGGAATCCTGCTGATAATTACATTAGTAATTACCTACATATTTTTAGAACCAATTGCCCTTATTCCCGCAATCTTAGGAATCTTTCTCAATGTTTTATATGAATACGCTAAGGGTCATGGTATTTGGGGAAATATCGTTTTTGGACTGATGATCTCAACTTGTACTGCTTATGGCTTTCTGGCAGCCGGTCCAACCCAGTCTCCCTACTTTACATATAGTCGTGTTTCAGTCCTGATATTAGTGGCCGTTATGAATGGTTTGATGACTTTTTACACGTATTTTAAAGACTACGAAGGGGATAAGGCTGCAGGTAAACGGACGATTATTGTGCGTTTTGGAATTGATAAATCTAGATATCTGGCGGCCATATCAGCGCTTCTACCGGCGGGAATCTTTTGGCTGCTTTATTATAATGATTTCATCGAAGCTAGGGTTAACAGTATGTTTCTCATTCTAGCTGGTTTAACTTTTTTCCTCGAGCTTTGGACTGGGTACCTATACTTTAAAAACCCCCGCGGAGAGAGAACCTACTACTCTTTGGTGGCGAATTTCCGGGCGTGTATCTGTGGTCAGGCAACCCTTATCGCCTTATTCAATACCGAACTGGCTATGCTTCTATTTTTAGTCTCTTATATGTTTGTGGGATTCTTATTTGATCTGCACACGGATCCAAAATCCTAGGAGGTTATTATGAAACTTTTCGAACCAGCTAGAATAGGTCCCTGTCACTTGAAAAACAGGATCATCCGATCGGCAACCTTCGAGGGAATGTGTGATTCCCTGGGGCGTCCACTCTCAGAATACCGACAGTTGTATAAGGAATTAGCTGCAGGAGGGGTTGGGGGGATCATCACAGGCTTCGCCTATATTTCTCCAGAAGGAAAAGCCATGCAGCCAGGTCAAGCGGGAATAGACCGTGAGGAAATGATTGAATACTATTTGCCAATTACCAGAGAGGTTCACAACTACGATTGTAAAATCTTTATGCAGTTAGCCCACACAGGCAGGCAGACAAGGAAACAGGAAACCAGCCAGGATGTTTGGGGGGTCTCCAGTAAGAGCTCCTTATATTTTGGAGGATATCCACGGGAATTGACGACGGAACAGGTGTATTCCTTGGTCAGGAAGTTTGGGGAATCAGCAAGCTATGCTCAACGTGCTGGATTTGACGGTGTGCAGGTGCATGCAGCCCACGGTTACCTGATCCATCAATTTATATTACCCGGTATCAATACTAGGAAGGATGAATTTGGCATTGATGAGTCTAGTAAGCTAGGTACAGAATTCCTGGAATTGATTCTTCAAGAAATCAGGACTAAGTGTGGTAAGGATTTTGGGCTGTTGGTAAAGGTAAGCGGGAGCGATGACTATTTTACTCGATTTACACCTAGACAGTTTACCAGCCTGATTAAGTTTTTAGATGGTCAAAAAGTTGATGGTATAGAGATTAGTTATGGAACAATGGACAATGCTCTCAATATCTTTCGCGGAGATATTCCACTCAAAGTAATTTTAAAGCATAATCCTGTCTTTAAAGATAATATCAGCATTAAAACTATACCTAAGCTGCTTTATAACGCTCTAATTTATTGCATCATGAGGTCTAAATTAAAGCCCTTTACGCCGACTTATAACCTTAGCTATGCTAAAATTGCGAAAAATTTAACCAGTAGTCCTATAATAAGTGTTGGTGGTTTTCGAAAGGGAGCAGAAATACGAAATTGTCTAGAAAATGGCTATGCGGATTTCGTTAGTCTATGCAGGCCGTTAATTTGTGAATCCGACTTCGTCCATTTACTCCAACAGGACGAGGATTACACCTCCAAATGTGTTAATTGCAACATATGCGCTGTCATGTGTGATTCTGACCGGTCAACAAGGTGCTATCGGCGATAAGCGGTTATGCTGATACAGATCCGTAAGCTGGCGGAAGATCCACCAGTTGAGCATAGAGTTGTTAATGAAAGGAAGAGGAAGATGGAAAGCAGAGTCATTAGCACAATACAAAGTGTTTTGGATAAACGACCCATAATCACCTTAGAGAGTCGTTTAATCGAAGATCTATTAGTCGATTCTTTAGACAAGTTGATGATCCTTTCAGCCTTAGAGGATGAATTTGCCATAACTATATCAGAGGATGATTTTGCGGATATTTTCACTGTAAATGATATGGTAGAGAAACTTAAGGAGGTAATATGACTCTAGCTGATTTTTACAATAGGTTGAATGTAGATAAGAGCCTCGCAAAGATCACGGGGTATAATCCTTATTACCAGACAATAAATTCAGGTCTCACTGGACGAATGCTGGTAAATGGACGTGAAATGATTGACTTAGCCTCGAATAATTATTTGGGCTTGGCTTCCGACAGTAGAGTGATACAAGCTGCAATTGAAGGAATTCATACCTATGGAGTTTCCCTTTGCGGTACTCCCATCGCTACGGGGTATATAGATTTATACCAAAGGTTGGAGGAAAGATTATCGCGCTTTGTTGGCTTGGAGGACACGGTTATTTTTCCTTCCTGTTACCAAGCTAATAACGGTTTATTTGCATGCGTTGCTGGGCCACAGGACTTAATTGTTGTCGATAGATTAGTTCATTCCTCCTTGATCCAAGGAATTAAATCCTCAGGAAGTAAAATTAGACCCTATCTGCATAATAATTTTGAGCACTTGGAAGGAATCTTGCAGAAATCAAGAGACTTTAGGCAGGTCTTTGTGGTGACTGAGTCTGTATTTTCAACCGAAGGTAGTATTGCCCCCTTTAAAGAGATCCTACAGTTGTGTGACAAGTACGGTGCCTTGCCGATTATCGATGATTCACATGGTATCGGGGTATTGGGAAATTCGGGCCGAGGAATTCTCGAAGAGCAGATGATTGAAGGATACAGAGGAATCTATACTGCCTCACTAGGTAAGGGGCTCGCTAATGCTGGTGGGATGATCAGCGGGGATAAAAAACTAATAGACTATCTCAAATATTACTGCTCTCATTTAGTATACTCCACTGCCCTTACCCCAGCGGTCTTGGCTGGTATCAATGCAGTTCTGGATATTATTTATTCCGAATTTGGCGATATTAAGAGACGACTTGTGGCTCATCAACGACAAATCTATGAAGCACTTCTTGAGGGAGGATTTAACGTCGTTTCCGGTGAGGCTCCGATTAATTCCATTCAAACGGGCAGCCAAGAAACTACCTTTATCCTTGCCAAAAAGCTCTATGAAGAAGGAATACTCTCCACCTCCTTCATTGAACCTGCGGTTCCCAGTAATCAAGGGCGAGTAAGGTTGATTGCTAGCGCTGGTCTTAGCCAGGAGACTATTGATGAAGCTATCAGGATCATCCAAAGGATAGGTTTCTTATGAGATATTTCTTTATATTAAATCCGGGTTCTAAGGGTGGAAAAAGCAAAGCAACGTTTGAGAGGATCGTTTCGTTTCTTCATCAAAGGGGAGTAAACTTTGATTATCGGCTGACCAAAGATCTTGATGATGCCTATACCCTCTCAGTAGAAGGGAATAAAAAGAACTATGATGTCATAGTCGCTGTAGGGGGAGACGGTACAATCAACAGGGTGATCAGTGGATTTTATGATCTTCAGGGCAGAAGGATTTCCAAGTCTAAGCTGGCAGTTATTCATACGGGTATGAGTCCTGATTTTTGTAAGAGCTACGATTTACCCCTGGATATCGATCAAGCCCTTTATGCTGTTCTTAAGGGAGAGTGTGAGAAGATACCGATTGGGAAGATTAATTATTTGGGTGAGTATGACAAGAGGCTGGACGGTCGTCCGCTCTGCCTTAATCATCAAAATCTACAAACCAGCTATTTCGCCTGCTGTTCTAATATTGGGCTGGGAGCCCTAGTGGCTAAAGGAGCTAACAGCGGGATTAGAGACTTAATCGGGGATTTTGCGGGGACGTTGGTTTCAGTAATTAAAACTCTGCTAAGGTTTCAGTCGGTAAACTTTACAGTCACTTTAGATAGCCGAAAACAGGTGTTGGAGAAGGTTTACAATATCTTTGTGGGTAAAACGACTTATATCGCTTCAGGACTTAAGGTGAAACATCAGTTATCCCATATAGATCCACGTTTTTATACCCTGACTGTTAAAAATGTTGGTCTTGCAAATTGGGTAAGTGTCTTAAAAAAGTTGTACAGCGCTAAAGAGTTTGCTAATAACAATACGATGTGTTTACAATACGCTCAGCGAATAGAAGTCTACGGAAGCAGTCAAAATCATGAATTAGAGTTTGATGGTGATCCTAGAGGGTTTTTGCCCTGTGTAATTGAGTCTGCAAAGGACCCTTTAGAAGTAATTTGTGATAAAAGTAAAGGTTAAGTTAATTAATGAAGTTACACCAAAAGTAGATAAGCAAGAGGGCTAATGATGAATAGAGAAAAGGAACTAATCGAAGTTATTAACAGGCATATGCCTAGGAGTTCTAGCCAACAAAATAATCTCTTTGAGTCAGACTCTGAAGTCGTCACTTTTGCTGGTAAAGGGCTTTTGTATAATATCGACGAATTTTCCGAAGAAGACTTAATGAGAGAAGAGGATCCTTATAGGTTAGGCTGGAATATGGCCATAGGCAGTATCAGTGACATACTGGCTTCAGGGGGCAGACCCAAATTCTACGCTCATAGTATGGTTATACGAGATTCATGGACCATGGACTATGTTGAAAAGGTGTCTCTTGGAATTGCCCAAGTACTTAAAGAAGTAAAGGCAGGTTTTATTGGTGGAGATTTTGGGATCTCGAAAACCTGGAGATACACTGGTTCGGTTATTGGAGATCTAGACTGTCAGGCCCTCTTAAGGAGTGGAGCAAAGGTTGGGGATGGGATTTATATTACTGGCCCAATGGGCAGAGGAAACCTGGAGGCTGCCCTTAAACTATATGAGCAAAACCCTCTAGTCAAACATCTTACGGGGAGATGGAAAAATTTCTTTCCCTTGAGAAGCAAGGAGGCAGAGCTAATTAGGCAATATAGCCATTGCTGTATCGATACAAGTGATGGTGTCTTCAATGCTTTAAGCACCATTTCAGAAATGAGCAGAACAGGTTTTGTAGTAAACAGCCTACCATATATTAAAAGTGGTTTGTTTTTAGCAAAAACTTTGAACCTCCCTAAGGAAATGCTTTTTTTAGGAGAATGTGGAGAGTATGAATTACTGTTTACCTTAGGGAAAGAGATTGAAGAAGAGTTTGAGAGAGAAGCCAGAGAAAAGAAGTTAGTAGTTTATAAACTTGGCGAAGTAAAAGAACAAGGGATTAAATCTCTCCGGAAAAGAAACCGTGAGATCGATTTAAGTAACTACGCCCTGCGAGCCAGAGACTACGCAGATCCGAAAGATTATTTGCGAGAAGTCATTTATTTTCTTAAGAATACTTAGTCCGTTTAACCATCTCCATTTTATTTTCTATCAAGGATGACAAAGTTACATAATAGTAAACTGCGAAGCAGAACATGCTAATCGAACTTCGTTCCTCGAACCTCGAATTTCGACAAAGGGGGCGGTTGAAGTAAAACGTAGAGTTGTTATCACGGGGATAGGACCAGCTACAGCCCTTGGTATTGGCAAAGAGGATTTCTCAGCAGGTATATACGGAATGAAAACATGTCTAACCGAAATTCCGAAGAGTTATGAACAGACCTATAAGTTTAAATCACGCTATTTTGTTCCCAAACCAAAATTTTCTCTGACAGATCTAGGATTCCACAAATCAGTGGAAGGGATGATGGAAGAGGCAGCCAGAATCTCCGTTCTATGTACGAAGCTGGCTTTGGAAGATGCGGGATTTAGGATTAGTGACGGGGAAAAATACCTGCAGGTTAGGGGACTGGAAAATTGCGGCACAATTATCGGCATTGGTATGAGCAGCCTGCAGACCGCCTTTGATTCCTATTTAGCTCATATGAATCATATAGCTCATATCGCAGATAGCGAAACGTCAGTCTCTCAGTCTCCTAGGTTCAATAGAATGGTTATTCCCATGCTCATGACGAATTCCCCTGCAGCCTGGATTTCCATCCTTTTCGGGCTAAAAGGCTTCAGCTATACTCTCAATGCCTCCTGTGCGTCAGGAAGTTATGCCCTTGGTGAGGCTTACAGAACAATTTCAGAAGGCAGATGTGATGTAATTCTGACAGGGGGTGTTGAGGCCTTAGGGGAAAAGAATGGGGCTATCATGAGAGGGTTTGACATGCTCTCAACTCTAACTAGGGCAGAGGACGGAAGGCCCCAACCCTTTTCTCAGCAACGAAGTGGATTTCTATTTAATGAAGGGTCAGGATGTGTCCTTGTATTAGAGGAGCTCGAAAAAGCTAAGACCAGGGGGGCTGATATATATGCTGAGGTTGCAGGGTTCGAAGCAGGCAGCGATACCTACAGCATTGTCCAGATGGACCCCAGCGGGGACAATATCTCTGGTCTTTTTGAGAGGATATGCCAGGGGATTAAGGTTGACTATCTGAATGCCCACGGTACTGCGACAACTATGAACGATGATATTGAGTCTAGAGTCATCCAAAGGATCTTTGGAAATAAAAACAACCAGCCATATATTAATTCAACCAAAGGTATCCTTGGGCATAGTATCGGGGCAAGTGGAGCACTTGAGGCGGCAGTAACAGCAATCTCCATAAAAGAATCTAGAATTCATGGGAACTTAATTTCAGAACCGATGGAAAATTTGAATTTGCCTTTGGAGACCTTCCAGACCCCCATTGAATACGCTCTATCCGCCTCCTACGGCTTTGGGGGGCATAATTCCTTGATTCTGTTCAAGAGGTATCGGGAAAATGAGTAGGGGGCAGGTCATGATCACCGGTGCAACTGGTTTTATTGGCAGCCATATTGCGAGGGTGTTCTGTGAAAATCAGGTCAAAGTAGGCTGCCTGGTTAGAAAAGTCAGTAACCTTTCTAATATCGAGGGTTTACCAGTTGAGTTAACGACTGGTGATGTCAGGAATATTGAGGAATTGGTGAGAGCTTTCAGCGGCTACGATTGGGTGATTCATAACGCTGCCAAAGTAGCCGACTGGGGAGATTATGACGAATTCTATCAGACAAACGTCGTCGGTACTAAAAATGTTCTGACTGCCTGTGTTCAGGCTGGAATAAAAAATATCCTGTTAACTGGATCTAATTCCGTCTATGGAGAAGAAAACTGTCTAGCTGTCAAAAACGAACAATCCCCCTATAATTCTCACTATTCGTATTTCGGAGACAAACTGTTCCCCTGTAAGTTAAACTACTATCGAGATACGAAAGCCATGGCCAAGAAAGAGGCTTTGGCTTTTGCGGCAACCCATCATTTGAACCTGACTATTTTGGAGCCTGTTTGGGTGTATGGTGAGCGGGAATTTAACACGGGGTTTTATGAATACCTAAAGACGGCTAAACGTGGAATTCCCTTTGTTCCAGGAGCGAAACAGAATAATTTTCATGTCATCTATGCCGGAGACCTAGCAAAGGCCTACTTTTTGGCTTATACAAAACAGCTGAAAGGCCAAAACTGCTTTCTAGTGGGTAATCAACGGTCTGAGAATATGGACCGGATCTATAAGCTGTTCTGTTCAGAAGCAGGAGTAAAAAAGCCCGGCAATCTTCCTAAGGCTGTAAGCTATCCAGTGGCATTTCTGATGGAGCTTCTATTCACCCTATTTAAATCTCAGAGTCCACCGCTCTTAACACGGGGAAGAGTCAATATGTTTTACGACAATATTGAGTTTTCAGTGGACAAAGCAAGTCAAATCCTTGGCTTCAGAAACTCCTTTAGTCTTGAAGAAGGGGTCAAGAAAACCGTCCTTTGGTATAAAAAGCAAGGCCTGATCTGATCAGCCAAGCTTGAATGAAGGGGGGAGATAAAAAATGATAACAGTAAGTAATGTAACAGGCCTAGGAAAAGCCGTCTTCGGCTTGAAACTGAAACTAAGCATTTTCTTCCACTTCCTACCGACCCTTTGGAAGAGAGAAATTACGTTCAAAAGGTTTATTTTGTTGATGAAAAGACTTCTGCTTTTTGTGTCTCGGATGGAGCATAATAAATTTGTGAAATTAGGGGATAAGACAAGGTTAGGATTATATATCCCTGGTTTTCCTTCTTCCGCTTTTTATACTGCCTGTCAGAAATTTAGTCAATTTGAAGAGAAGATGCCCTGTACCACTGTTTTAATTTCGATTACCTCCGCCTGTCCGTATCATTGCACCCACTGTTATCAGAAACTCGATAGGGGCAAGGATACTAAGATCGATACCCTGATCCAGGTCGTTCGGAAGTTGCAGGACCTTGGAATTGCCTTCTTCAATATCGAGGGTGGAGAACCCTTTTTGGCTTACGAGCGATTACAGCAGATTTGTTCTGCAATAGATTCCAGATCAGAAATTTGGATAAATTCTACAGGCGCTGGTATGTCTAAGGAGAAGCTTGTGGAACTAAAGGAGCAAAATGTCACCGCTATCATGTTTTCTTTACACAGCTCTGTACCGGACATCTTTAACAAGTTTATGGGTAAAGAGTCGGCCTGGGAAACTATGGAGGAAGGAGTAAAGATGTGTCATGAGGCAGAGTTAGGGGTTGCCTTCAATACGTGCCTGATGAGAGAGGATTTCTATAATGGTAGGTTTGAAGAAATAATGGAGGTGGCTAAGGACTTTAAGGCTTGCCTGATCCAGATCATTAAACCTAAACCTGCCGGAGCATGGTTAGAAAAAGCAGATATAGAATTCACTCATAAGGATATTGAATATATTAAAAAGAAAGTAAACCGCTATAATTTACACACAGAGTTGGCAGACTATCCCTCCATCTCGGCTCAGATCATTGAAGAAGATAAGTCGGTTTTTGGTTGTACTGCTGGGGGAACGGATAGATTCTATATAAATGCTAAGGGCGATTTACAACCCTGCGAATTTCTAAACATCTCCTTTGGAAATATCAATGTGGATAATTTCGAGGATATTTATCAAACGATGCGCAGTCTCTTTGCATGGGGTGGAGAGTGTTTTCTATGCGAAAGCTGTGCACCAGAGATTCACAGGCTTTACAAAGAGAATGGGTTAACTACCCTTCCACTAACCCCGGAGCTTTCGTCGAAGATCTACAGTTCCTGGGAGCGGGGGAGGAAAACGAATTTGTATGAGCGGTTGGAGAGGATGAGGTAAAACGTCAGTTTTCCTCTCTATTTGTAAGACCTTAGATGATTTTACAATGTGGGTTGTGCTAGCGACTGTAACGACCCTGGTAACCTGGGAAATTGTGTAATTCTTCGGATGTAAGGATCCTAAATCCCATTTTAGTCCAAAATGTACGAGCCTCTGCGACAGATCCCAGAACGATGTATTTGAAGCCAAAAGCACTAGCAGAATCTTTAAGCCATTTGACACAGAAAGTTCCAATCCCCTTTCTTATAAGATGAGAAGGTAACGTTAACTGGTCCACGTAAATGCCTTGTTTAGCGTTACAGAAATGAAAACAGAATTGGATAAAATCTTCTTTAGTTTGATCATCTAAACAAACAATATCAGTACCATAATTCAATTGTTTAAGCTTAAGTTCGAAGTTTATATTTAAGGCGTCTCTTAACACTTCAACCCTTTGGTGAACTTCCTCGTAGAACAAATCCGTACTAAGTTCTCTTGATTTTATTACTGACGGTTCATAAACAAAAATTCCAGTGTCATTTGCATGAATGCCGCAATTCTGGCGCAACATTTATACATCCACTCCTCTAAAGAACCCTGTTTAGTAACAGGATATGTATATAAGGAATGAATGAATACAAAATATTCAAAAAACATAAAAGTTGAATTATTTCTCCCTTCTCTATGAACGAGCAGAGTCCTTTAAGAAATGAAAATACTGTTTTTAATTATCTAAATGGTTAGGAGTCTAGGGGAACATTGCCAAAACAGATGTATTTAAGCAATTAAGTTTTCCTGCTCTGTTGACGGAATAGGAAAAGAAATATAAAACGTTGTACCTGTGGGACTAGAATCGACGCAGATATTAGCATTATGAGATTCTACAATTTTGTAACATGTTGCAAGTCCCAACCCAGTCCCAGTATCTTTAGTAGTAAAGAAGGGGGTCCCTAGTTTTTTGATATTTTCAAGTGGAATACCACATCCTTCATCTTCAATTGCCAGCACCACCTTATCATCCTGTAAATAACTTTCAATAGTCAGGCAACCTTTTTCCTCCATTGCTTCGAGCCCATTGCGGGTTAGATTTAGAATAAGTTGAGTGATTTCTTTAGCATTTAATTCAAGATAGGTAATCTCCCCCAGAGTGAAGCGAATCTGTTTATTTTGAAAAAAAGCATCGGCTTCTAAAAGAGGATATAACTGCTCAAGAATGTCGTTAAGGTTTTGAAGTTTCAGTTCGGTTTTTTTTGTTTGAGCCAGGGAAAGGAATTCAGTAATTATTGAATTTGCACGATCAACTTCGGAAATCATAAGATCAAAGGTTGGTTTCAGAATTGCATAATCAGATTTTGCGCCTATCAATTGGAGATAGCCACGAATTGTTGTCAGTGGATTTCTTATTTCATGTCCTATACCTGCAGCCAATTGTCCTACAAGATTAAGACGGTCAAGTCTTGCCATTTCTTCTTCAGATTTTTTACGACTAGAAATGTCTTGAAAATAAATGGTAAGCCCATTTTCTATTGGGTACAGTTTAATCTCTACCCACGTGTTACCTAACATTTCCGAAACAATTTCATAAGTAATGGACCTTTTTTCATTCATTGCCGCTTGATAGTTAAGATGCGAGGCTTCATGGAGGTTAAATACTTCCGTTAGTTTTTTACCTAATAATTCTTCACGACACTTTCCAAAGGCTTTCTCAGCGGGACCATTTATGTAAGTAAATTCCCAGTCCGAATTAATTGCAAAAAAACTATCAGTCATGCTTTCGAGAATCGATACTGTTTCTTCTTTAGATTTAATCAAATCCTCACGCGCTGACTTTTGTTCAGTAATATCCCTATAATAAACAGATAAGCCGAATTGGGAAGGATATCCAGTCGTTTGATACCATTTGTCTTTGTAAGAAATACTTTCATATTCAAACGTAAAGGGTAACCTATCATCCATTGCTTTTTTATAATAGAGTTCGAGTAAGGTCCCTTTTGCTTGAGGAAATAAGTCCCAATATACTTTGCCTATTAGCTTTTCTCGTGTTTTTTGAAATAACTCAACTGCTTTGTTGTTTATAAAAATAAACCTGCCTTGATCATCTAACACGTAGAAGCTATCGGGCATGCTATTGATAATGTTTGCTATTAGTTGGTTACTTCGAGAAAGTTCTTTCTCTAATGTCAAGTATTTTGAAAGCTGTTTAAGCCTTTCTGTTTGCAATCGTTTTATTTTTGTAATGTCATTATACGCTAGCAAAATACATTCTTGATCGTCTATATTTATTTTTTCAGCAGAAAGCAAGAACGTGCCTATTGAATTGTATTTCGAAACCAGTGAACACTCAGTATTATGTACTATCCCTTTCAACTCAAGGGCATCCATAAGGCGTCTAAATTCACTGTCAGGAACACCTATCTCGATGGGTGTTTTACCAATAACTTCTCTACGTGTAAAACCCCTGACTTTAAGGAAACGATGGTTAACATCAATATATTTGTAATCTGATTTACGAATAATAGCCATCATATGAGGACTCAATTCAAATACTTTAGCAAATCTATCGTTCGCACCCCTAAGTTTTTCTTGGTCTCTCATCCGATCAGTTACATTGTTTATAATAGCCGCACATGCAAACTCGCCACTGGGTAGTTGAAAACTACACAAGTCAGCGACATAGTGTCGCTGATCATCTGTACAAATTTCTCGATGCAGCTGTTTTGTAGCATTTAAGAAGGTTCTTTTGCAATCCTCTGTTTGAACTAATCTTTCAATTACATTTAAAATACTATATTGCTTTTTCAAATTTTCACTTTGTAGAATTGGTCCACTAGTATTAAAAATCATTAAATTTATTGGACTAAAGTTTAAGATCGTATTTAGGATTGATGCTTTACGAAAGAATTCGGAAATCAAAAAGTAAAAGTTAAAAATTATTGTTGTTGCAAGTGGATTGATGATTAATACAGGGCCAGCAATTACTCTAAGAATAATTGTCGTATCGTTTCTCCATAGGTCGATAAAGGCAATAATTAATAGCGAGATACTTGACATAACCAACCCAATGAAATACCAAAACAATAGTCTTTTGCCATTTTGACTACCCTTCACATGTCTTCCTAAGATACTTCCAAAACAAGCAAAAATCATAATACTTAAGACGCCGCCCATTGAGCCATTTCCACCTACAAAATAACGATAAAGCCCACCAATGAAAGCTGCAGTTATAGCAGTAACTGGACCTCCAATAAATCCAGCTAATGTCATAGTAATATTTCGGAAGTCATAAAAGTGATCGTTAACAACCTCAATTCTACCTTTAATAACATAGATAGTAATAAGTCCAAATAGAATACCTAATAAAACACGAGAATAATAGTTGCTTTTGAGAGATAAATTAATCCAAATCACAATACCGCATAAGAACAATACATCTAATACATTGGATGCAAAGTCATAATACAAAATAACTACCTCCATTATGTGAAAAAAATTTACCAATAATTAGATTGTACATCCAACGTTCCCAATAATTTGTCATATTTTTTTGTCGGATAGGAGTAATAATTTGAAATATTAATCGTTTGAATGAATTAAACGTCGGCTTAGAAGAATACCTATAGTATACCCAGGACGTATAGCAATCGATAAAACAGTATGTGAAGCAACGTAGAAAAGTGAAGAAATAACGGGTAATCGGTAGATTATTAATTTTTTAACACGAAATACTACAACAATGAAAACGCCTAGATGGGCCCTGATTGAAGGTAGGAGTAGAGACAGATGAAATAAAACCAGGAGGTGTGACATGGCTACGAGTTCGGATTTTATAGATTATGTTTGTGAACAGATCTCAGGAGCGGGTACAATCAGATATAAAAAAATGTTTGGCGAATATATGGTCTATGTGGAAGAGAAACCTATTCTTCTGGTTTGTGATAATACAGTTTACGTAAAAATCCTTGATTGTATCAGGGATAAAATGAAAGGAGAACAAAAAGGCTTTCCTTATGACGGCGCAAAGGAGCATTATATATTGGATATTGATAACAGGAAGTATAGCAAAGAGATCATATCGCTGCTATTGCCCTTCATCCCTGTCCCTAAGCCAAGGAAGAAGAAGCAAAGGGCAAGTGAATGAAGCGAGGAAAGGGCCCATTTCACTCTCGGAGAAGGTTTGAACAAGGAAAGGTTATGGTCAGTCATTACCAAGTTCCTGGGTTACAACAAGGACAACACTTAGCCTATCAGTTAATACTGGTGGGCTTATTAGTTGTCCCGATCATGGGATGAATATGTTAAACCATCCGTCAATATTACTTCGTGATCAACAATTATGACGGCTTGTTTAGAGTAGTGACTTTAATAAAACTAAATATCCACACATAAGTAGCAATAGTAGAATTACACCTCGCTTTTGTTTAAGTGGGTCATTTGGAGTAAGAACATCATAAAACGTTGGACAACCTGATTAGAACTTAGGACAAGGGGGAAAAGGATGTGGATGATGCACCGAGCCGAATATTTCTGCTTTGTGATGCAGATGAATGTGCCTTTAATGAGTTACTAAAGGAGGCCAGGAGCAAAGCAACTATTAAAGACCTCGAAAGTGAATACGAGAATTGGATTACCATATATGGAAAAACCATAGAAATAGAGACTACTCGGAAGGGTATTCAAAATAAATTCATTGGATGCCAAAGTGGCCTTATAGCTTATGTAGACAGGAATCGCATACGGTTCTTGCCTTTCTCCTCAAATACGTCGGAATCGTAGATATGGAATGTTAAGACTATCTCCCCTTAATTAAAGCCAAATTTTTATGGACAGTTAACACAAAGGTAAGCCTGGTTTGGATTAAACCTGAGGATAGCGCTAAAGTATCACATTACGAATCCTCTCGCCTGCCCATCCCCAGAGAGCGTAACTGGTTTGGTAAAGAGGCACTGTTGCAGTTGAGGGAATGTGCTAGGGTGGTTGGATT
Source organism: Desulfosporosinus sp. (assembly GCF_014237355.1). Lineage (NCBI taxonomy): Bacteria > Bacillati > Bacillota > Clostridia > Eubacteriales > Desulfitobacteriaceae > Desulfosporosinus > Desulfosporosinus sp. Next base: position 52,290 of record NZ_JABZFS010000014.1, on the reverse strand, counting down.
TGTAAGTAAGCTAAGTATAATCTGAGGTAGTATTGTTAACAAAAGTTATGTAATTCGCTGAAGTTTTTACAAATTTTAATTGATTTAAACTAAAAATAATTATAAAATAACTAAAAGCACTTATGAATTAATATATAGGAGGAAGGACATCTTATGGAAGAGTTTAGTTCTAAAACGGAAAAAAATTTATGGGAAGCTTTTATAGGAGAATCTCAAGCCCGCAATAAGTATACGTACTATGCATCCATAGCTAAAAAAGAAGGGTATGAGCAAATCAGTTCATTTTTCTTGGAAACGGCTGAAAATGAGAAGGAACATGCTAAAATATGGTTCAGAGAACTTGGCGGTATTTCAAATACTATTGAAAACATGAAAGCGGCAGTAGCCGGAGAAAACAGCGAATGGACTGATATGTACCCGAGAATGGCTGCTGAAGCTAGGGAGGAAGGATTAGAGCATATTGCCAAGTTATTTGAAAATGTGGCAAAAATAGAAAAAGAACATGAGGAACGTTATAAGCAACTTTTAGAGAACCTTGAAGAGGGAAAAGTCTTTAAAAAAAATGGCAAGGTTTATTGGAAATGCAGAAACTGCGGTCATATTCACGAGGGAAGAGAAGCACCTGAGGTATGTCCAGTCTGTGAACATCCTAAAGCATATTTTGAAGTTCGAGAACAAAACTATTAAGAGCTTCTTGACAAAATAGCAGCAACCCTAAAGTCAATAGGATTGAAAGTGGGTTGCGGAGCTTTGTCGTTTGTTAGGGGAACTGACGCTGAATAATCAGCGTCTTTTTGTTTGTTAAATACTAGCCAATTCCAGCGTCAGACGCCCCTAAATCAAAGGAAAAAAGGTAAATACGATGGAGAGTGATTTTTTTGGGGTGAATATCGATTAAAGCAAAGCCTAGGCGTTTTAGGCCAATTTAGAGTTGTCGTGTTACAAATAAGGGAAATTTTGGGCATAATAGTTAAAATGAATTGTGTAATGATACATACAAGCATTCAAGTGTACAAGGAGAATTAAATTGTATATACGCGAGCAAGTTGTTGACGCCATTGAAAACTGTTTAGATGAAGGTGAGCGAAAAATAATTAGGACAAGATTCGGTATAGATGACGGAATACCCAAGACCTTAATTGAAATTGAGGTTAGGTTTGGAGTGGATCGTGAACAGGTCCGTGAAATTGAAAAGAAAGTCCGTACTTATCTTAAGGAACACTGTTAACTTATTCGAGTAGGTTTTCTTTGGGCGGCAGTTGCCTTACTATACTCTTTTAAAATTAATGTAAACACAATTATGAATAATAATACTGCCGGAGTTTGCGTTACGGGACGCAGTGTGGCGAAAGGCTCATTCCTTCGCCACAAAGTGTTCCTTTGTGGTGGGTGGATCATTTGAGGATCGCGGCTTCGGCGAAAGTCTCCAATAGAGACTTTCGTATCACTCCTCCTAATTTAGAATCCCATAAGATTTAGAAGGTTTTTCTTAATATACTATTCAGCATGTCCATTGAATGTTCATAGATCAACGATTTGAAAAGGTAATAAGAGTAGACTAATTGCAAAAAGGGTGTTACTGGTTTAGCAAAGAAATACTGGCGGATAATGTGCTGGATATCTAGAATATAAGTAGAGTAGTAACACTTATTGGACGGATCAACGTTTAGACGCTTGAATGAGAATCTTTTTTTGTTTTTCTATTTCCATGGAGGAAAATGGGAAATGATTAAAGAATCATATAGGGAATGTTGGTAAGTTTTAAACTGACTCTTCATGGTGAACTTAGACTTAATAAAGTTGAGCGGAGAAGGGGGAACTTATTTATGGTTTGGATGAATGTTGATAAACCAACCAAGAAGTGTACCTTACACATGAATAGTAGCTGTACCTATTTGCAAAAGAAACGTGAGACACCCAATAAGGGGGTCGGAAACTTAAAACTAGACGGAGGATGGTTGAGTTTTGCAGATCCAAAACTAGCAAAATTATATCATCATAGCAATTTGCCTGAGTACGAACTTATTGACCATTGTTAAAGCCGAGGTAGAGAGATTTGTTAATCGATCATTTCTTTTCAATTGATTCGAAGGAATATATTGAATCGATCGAGGAAAACGGATTTGTATGTTGGTGGGGATGAGATAAAATATAATTTCCTTACTATTCTACGACTCTAAAACCTAACATAAAAGGTTGTTCCTTCAGGCCTTGTTTCTATACTAATAGAAGCATTATGGCGAGATGCTATACCGTAACAAATACCCAAGCCAAGTCCAGTTCCGTCTTTTTTAGTTGTAAAGAAAGGTGTTCCTAATTTCTCTAAAACTTCAGATTTTATCCCTTCCCCTTCATCTTCGATTGCGAGTATTATATTTTGACCTTCTAATAAGGTTTTAATCGTTAATGTACCACCAGCATTCATAGCTTCTAGTCCATTTCTGCAAAGGTTTAATATCAGCTGTCGTATTTCCTTACTATTTAATAATAAACTTGGAACCTGAGATAGTTCTATTCTTAGATATTTATCCTGTGTGTAAGCATCGGCTTCAATAAGAGGTTTGAGAGACTCTACAATAATATTCAAATTTTGCAAATTCAAATCAGTAGGAGTATTCTTTCCTATTGACAGGAATTCAGTAATTATTGCATTGGCTCGATCCAATTCTTCAATCATTAGTATAAAATAGTCTCTGTAATTAAGACATTCTTCTTTATTTTGAAGTATCTGCAAGAATCCTCTGACTGTTGTCAATGGATTTCTTACCTCGTGACTAATACCTGCTGCCATTTCACCAATTAGATTAAGTCTATCAAACTTGACCATTTGCTCTTCATATAGTTTCTTTTGTGTAATATCCTGAATAAAAGCAATAGCGAATTCATAGGGTTCCTTAGATTGTGCGATAGTTAAACTAGCCCAGAGGATGGTCCCGTCTTTTTTAACATAACGTTTTTCAATTTCGTAATAATCCCGGTTGCCATTAAACAATTCGTATGAGAAATCCATGTCTTTTTTTATATCTTCGGGATGGGTGATGGTCATCCAGTCCATGCTTGATAATTCTTCTTGCGAATAGCCCAGCATTTCCTCAATCGCACGGTTACATTTTTGTATCTTACCATCGAAGGTTGTTGTGCCAATACCCAGCTTGGAATTATCGAAAATAGCCTTCAAATATGCTTCGCTCTGTTTCCGTTGGATAATTTCTTCTTTAAGTTTTTTCTCTAACTTAATTCGATCTGTAATATCATGGAATATGGTTGAAGTACCGTAAACTTTACCGTTTTCGTCAACCAAAGGAGCGACTGATAATAATACATTAATAATTAGGCCCTGTTTGGTTATTCTTTCAGTTTCGAAACTATTAGATTTGTTTTTAGAGCTAAAGATATCTAAACTATGTTCTGCATCTATTAATCCTTCGGGAACTAGGATTGAGTTATGTTTACCGATTATTTCTTTATCCTTGTAACCAAACATGTTCTCTGCCGCATAATTCCAAGTACTAATTACTCCTTCTAAAGTCATACTTATGATCGCATCCTTAGACGACTCGACAATAGCAGCAAGTTGGATCAAATTATTTTTAATTTGTTTTTCTTGTTTAATATCCCTGAAGAAGACTGTGATTCCATTTAAATAAGGATAAGCACTTAATGAGTAGTAGTAATCTGATAATAATCCATCAGTTTCCCAATACAATGGAATATTATCATTCTTTGATTTATGAAGCTTTATGTAAGATTCGGAGCCAACAGCTTGAGGAAACTCCTCCCATATATTCTTCCCGATTAAATCTTCTCGCTTAAATGAAGCTTGTATGGCTCCTTTGTTAATATAGGTGAAGTTCCAATCATTATCAAGAGCATAGAAGCCATCTGTTATCCCCTCGAGGATAGTATTTAACAAACAAATTGAATTATCATATTGTTTGTTTGATTCTTTTAAACTGTTCGTATAATGTTGTATTTTCTCTAATACAGGGGTTAGTTCGGGTATTTTAGAAAACTGTGCTTCATCCTGCTTTTCTTCAACGATCTGCTGGCTAAATGTATTTAAAAGACTTAAAGTTTGACGGACACTCCGTCTAATGTACTTTAAAACACTAAACCAAACGATTAAGCCCATTATTATTACTTTAGCTGCAGCAAGTATAGAAAAAAAATATAGATCATCAATCTTAAGATTCGTCCAAGTATGCCCGATCATGTTTCCATTATAAACGACTGGTACGGTTACATTTAAAATTGGCTTACCATACCAACCTATTGATGTGTCATTAATTATAAATTCCGGTTTCCCAGATTCATAAGACTTAAAATAGGGATATGAACTAGGTACTTCTTTAAGTAACAAAGGATCAAAGTTGGGAGCAATGGTGATAATAGAGTTAAGTTCTATATCATAGTACCCCATACCAACATTCTTATATTCCTTAGAAATATCGTTAATAGATGTTTGAAGTATTTTATTCGTTGCTAATACCTTCTGATTGTATGATAGATCTGTTTTTTCTTTGATCTTTGATATATCATCAAAATGACTCGTGACTTCATTAAGGATTAACGTTGCAACTGACAATAATTCTTTTTCTTTAACTACACGCAAGTTGTTCCAGGATTGCACGGCAACTACCATAGACCAGAGACAGATAGTGATAACAATGAAGACTGTAATTTTATGTAATACAATATCTGTAAATGTATTTTGCTTACTTATTACTGATTCCTCCTTATAAACACTTAGGCATCCACAATATTGTTAATCGTAACACATAATTTTCTAAATAATTGTCGAAATACAAAAAGAATAATTGTATTTTGGCCAGTGGAAAACAAAAATTTAATTTTGCTATTGGCCTTGGAGACAGCGAGTTGAAGTCCATAATGGTATTTTTGCGGGATATTTAGCAATTACCTAGGTGGTTTTGCTGTTATACCGTTTGGTAAACGAGGTTAATACAATATTAATATGTAAAGACAGGAAGGCCCTCTTGACAACTCAAAAATAACATATTATCATTAATCGACAGACAGTCGGTCTATAGTGAGGAGATGTAATTATGAGAGTTGTCAAAGAAGCCGAAGAACGTAGGAACGAAATACTTGAGGCTGCGGATGAGCTATTCGGTCAGAAGGGCTTTGACGGAACAAGTACAAATGATATTCTCGAGAAGGTCGGAATTGCACGGGGAACCCTCTATTATCACTTCAAGTCGAAGGAGGATATTATGGACGCCCTGATTGAGCGGTATAATGTCCGTATTTTAGAGGCGGCGCAGGAAATTGCCGCAGACAAGAGCATACCCGTAAGTGAGCGCATTATCCGCGTTGTAATGGCACTGAACATAAGTGGCGGAAGCAGCAAGGAAATAATAGAGCTCATTCACAAGCCGCAGAACGCCCTTATGCATCAGAAAATACAAAAGGTTATCATCAACGGCGTTACACCTATACTGGCGGGAATAATCCGCGAGGGCATTGAGCAGGGGCTGTTCAGCACACCTTATCCTTACGAATGTATGGAAATGGTTGTAGCATATACTAATACCGTGTTTGATGATGATATGGTTATAATGACGAACGAGGAGCGTGCATTACGCATACAGGCGTTTGTTTACAATGCAGAAAGGCTGCTTGGTGCTGAGAGTGGAAGTCTTGCTTGCGTTACGCAGATGTTTGGCAGCGGAAACGGAGGGAGCAATGAATAATTCGAAGAAATCCTTCAAAAAGTTTCTTCTTCTGTGGTCGGGACAGCTTATTTCAGGAATAGGGAGTGGGCTTACATCATTTGGGCTTGGGGTATATGTTTTTGAGCAGACGGGAAAGGCATCGGCAATGGCACTTGTAATCTTGCTTGCGTTTCTGCCGTCCCTTCTGTTAAGTCCCGTGGCGGGGGTGTTTGCGGACCGCTATGACCGCCGGCTTCTAATTGTGCTGGGCGACAGTCTTTCCGCGGTGGGGCTTGTATTCATTTTAATTTGTATGCTCCGCGGAGAAGTACAGTTCTGGCAGATCTGCGTTGGAGTGACAATAAGCTCGGTATTTGCATCGTTGCTTGAGCCCGCCTACAAAGCTACGGTTACGGATTTGCTTACCGAGGAGCAGTACACAAAGGCAAGCGGTCTTGTTCAGGTGGCAGGCTCGGCAAAGTATCTGATTTCGCCCATAATCGCGGGATTTTTGCTCACAGTATGGGATATAAAGCTACTGCTAGTAATCGACATATTCACATTTTTTGTAACGGTCACTGCAACTCTTGCTGTACGCAGCGGTCTAGCCTCAAAGAAATGCGAGCAGGCAAAAACCTTTATCGGTGAATTTAAAGACGGCTGGGGTGCCGTTTGTGGAAATAGGGGCGTGCTTGTTCTTGTAATAATGACCTCCGTGATAACATTTTTCCTAGGCTTTATACAAACGCTTTCCATGCCTATGATACTTGTTTTTTCGGACAGCTCCGTATTAGGAACCGTTGAAACAATCGCCGCTTCGGGAATGCTTGTGTCAAGTTTAATTATAGGAATCCTTTCAATTAAAAGGGGCTTTGTAAAAATTCTTACGGTCTCGCTGTTTTGTGCCGGACTATTTATGGCCGCCTTCGGACTGCGCGAAAATATCGTAGTTATCAGCGTTTCAGGATTTCTGTTTTTTGCAATGCTCCCCTTTGCAAATACTAGCCTAGATTTTCTTATCCGCACCAACATCGAAAATGAACTTCAGGGCAGAGCGTGGGGGCTAGTCGGTGTAATTTCGCAGCTCGGATTTGTTGCCGCATACGCACTTTCGGGTGTGCTTGCGGATTATGTATTCACTCCTTTGCTGCTTGAGGGTGGAATGTTTGCTGACAGTGTGGGAATGATCATCGGCACCGGCAGTGGCAGAGGGACGGGATTTCTCATTGTCATCGCGGGAGTACTTCTATGTGTGACCTCGGTAATTCTGTATAACCTAAAGTCGGTTAAAAATCTTGAAATTAGAGGTGATTTATGTATTACAGGATAATCCGCAATGACATTTTAAAGAGCAAAGCGATAACTCTGACAACAACAATATTTGTCGCTGCAGCGGCTATGTTAGTCTCCCTTGCGGCGATACTCGTCGTAAATCTGTCCGGCTCCATAGATACACTTATGAAGCGGGCGGAAACTCCCCATTTTATGCAGATGCACTCGGGTGTAATTGATATTAAGCGACTTACGGCTTTTGCAGAACAGAATGGCCATGTCGATGAATTTCAGGTACTTGAATTTCTCAACGTCGACGGCGTGCAAATTGTATTTGGCGAAGGTTCGCTTGGGGATAATGTTCAAGATAACGGTTTCAGCATCCAGAGCGAAAAATTCGACTATCTTCTTGATCTTGACGGAAACGTCATAAATGTATCCGACGGTGAGCTTTATGTTCCCATATGTTATATGAAGGACAACACCGCAAGGGTGGGCGATAAGGCAGTGATATGTGGTAAAGAATTTACGGTTGCGGGATTTCTCCGGGATTCCCAGATGAATTCTACCCTCTCTTCCTCAAAGAGATTTTTGGTCAGTAAAAATGATTATGCCGAAATAAGGAACCTTGGAAGTACGGAGTATCTGATTGAGTTCAGATTAAAGGATTTGTCGGCCCTGGTTGCATTTGAAACCGCTTACATCTCCGCAGGACTTGAAGCAAACGGGCCTACGATTACATATCCACTTTTCAGACTGCTTAACGCAATTTCCGACGGCATGATGATTGCGGTCATCCTTCTTGTGAGCGTGCTAGTAGCTGCAATAGCATTTATGTGCATACGCTTTACCCTCCTTGCGAAAATCGAAGACGACTACCGCGAAATAGGAGTTATGAAAGCAATAGGACTGCGTGTTTCTGACGTAAAGAAGATTTATCTTGCGAAATACGCGGCAATTGCGGTGGCGGGCAGTATCCTAGGATTTGCACTTTCCTTTGTATTCAGGGGCATGCTTCTTGAAAACATTCGGCTTTATATGGGTGAAAGCGAAAATTCTTCTTTTGCTATGTTTTTCGGAATTGCCGGCATACTGCTTGTACTGCTTGCGATTATTGCCTATGTATGGGTCGTACTGAGACGCTTTCGGAAATTATCCGCTGCGGAAGCAATACGCTTTGGCACTTCACAGGAGAAATCTGTGGGTGCAAGATCTTTTTGCCTAAGTAGAAACAGGCTATTTGATACGAATAGTTTTCTCGGTGTCAAAGATGTTCTGGCCAGGAAAAGTCTCTACGCCACAATGCTTGTGGTACTTGTGATTTCGGCATTTATCATTATTGTTCCGCAGAACCTGAGCAACACAATTTCCTCAAAAAGTTTTATAACATATATGGGGATAGGAAACTGCGATATGCGCATTGACATCCAGCAAACCGACAATATTTCTAGAAAAGCTGCTGAGATCTCCAAGACCATGAGAAGCGACAGTGCTATTATAAAGTATGCCGTGCTTACAACAAAAACTTTTAAAGCCACCAAGTCGGACGGCTCTGAGCAAAGTATTAAAACTGAGCTTGGCGACCATTCCATATTCCCTGTAGAATATTCCGAGGGCAGAGCACCCGCTGCAGAAAACGAAATTGCATTTTCGGCTATGAACGCCGATGAGCTGGGCAAAACGGTCGGGGAAGGCATTACGCTGGTAATTGAGGGGAAGGAGAGAAATCTCACAGTATGTGGAATTTATTCCGACATTACTAACGGCGGCAAAACCGCAAAGGCTGTTTTCACCGACAATTCAGCGGGCATTATGTGGTGCGTTATTTCCGCAGAGCTTGCGGATGAATCTCTTGTCAGCGGAAAGGTTTCAGAATATGCGGACAGGTTTGATTTTGCAAAGGTTTCGGGAATCGATGAATATATTAACCAGACCTTCGGTTCGACAATCAGCTCTGTCGGAAAGGCCTCCCGTGCAGCGATTATTGTTGCGCTGATTATAACGGTACTGGTTACACTGTTGTTTATGAATATGCTTGTGGCAAAGGACAGATATTCCATTGCCGTAATGAAAGCCTTCGGTTTTACAAACTCGGATATAAGGCTACAGTATGTATCGCGTTCGGTATTCGTTCTGATTATCGGAATTGTTCTCGGCACGCTTCTGGCAAACACTCTCGGAGAGGTACTTGCGGGCACTGTTATCTCCTCTTTTGGAGCGTCTTCGTTTAAGTTTCAGGTCAATCCGTTCTCAGCGTATCTGATTAGTCCGCTGATGATGGCAGGCTCAGTACTTATCGCGACAATTATCGGTACATCGGGAGCGGGAAAAATCAAAATATACGAAAATATAAAGGAGTAGCTTATGAAGAAGATTATTATGGGTGAAAATATAGTGAAATCTTTTGGCGAAGGCGATGAAAAGCGCAATGTTCTCGATGAAGTGTCTGTGGAAATAAACGAGGGCGAGTTCGTTTCGGTTATGGGACCTTCGGGATCGGGAAAATCGACACTGATGTTTAGCCTATGCGGAATGGACGGCATAGATAGTGGAAAGGTTACTTTTGGCGGCAGGGATTTATCAGTGCTGAAGGAGCAGGAGCTTGCCGACATACGAAGGACAAAAATGGGGTTTGTTTTTCAACAGCCGACGTTGCTAAAAAATCTAAACATCCTCGATAACATCATTCTACCCTCAATGCGGGACAATAGAAAAAACGCTGCCAAGATTACCGAAAAAGCAAGAGCCCTTATGAAAAAAGTTGGCATTGCGGAGTTGGAAAAACGTGATATTACACAGGTTTCGGGAGGACAGCTTCAGCGTGCAGGGATATGCCGTGCACTTATGAGCAATCCAAAAATCATCTTCGGTGACGAGCCTACGGGTGCGCTTAACTCAAAGTACGCCCAGGAGATTATGGACATATTATCTGAAATCAACGCGGAGGGTACTGCGGTTATGCTTGTAACTCACGACGCAAAGGTTGCGGCGCGGACGGAGCGTATTATGTTTATGCGCGACGGAAAAATTGTGAGTGAAATGCGGCTTCCGAAGTTTAACGGCACACATATTGACGACAGAATGATAAAAGTTATGGCGAAAATGCGGGAAATGGGAATATAACTATTCAACTATGGCTTAGGGATGGCTAAAACTGTTTCTGCTGCCTGATTATCCACTCTAATCTGTTCTTGGGGATCTTTGACGTGGTAGTATCCATTTTTCATCATATAGCTAGTGACTTTTTCGTGGGTGTCAATAGCCACATCCAATTGTCTGCGAAGTATATCCCGTACCTCAGGAGTAGCAGTTTCGGAGATAGCCATGGCATAATTGATGACCCCTGTTTTAGCTGATATTAAAAAATCTGTAGCAATCACTTGCTCGGTCATATCCCCCATACCTATCATATCCTGTATAATTCCCAATATAGACACCTTCTTTACTTAAGATTAAGGCTTAAAACATTTACATATTAATGAGTTAGTTCATCTGTGCGTTCTAGAAGCTGTGAAGATCGGAGTAATTCTTGAAGTTCTTTTATATGTTCTTGCCCCGTTGTAAAGTCTTCCTCGAGCAGAGTTCTTAGTTCTTCATCTTTAACAAATCGGACCATTGCCGAGGCTTTGGTGGCACATACATTCTTAAAGGTTAGAATTTCATGAATCTCAAATGTTTCATGAGGAGCTATTTTTTGATAAGTCATTGCTTCACCTGCTTTTGTTTAAAATTTGTAGTTCTTGATGGAATTGGGATTAATGAAGATATCCTTTTCCTTCGGGATGAAGTACAACCTTTATACAGCCATCGGTTTTGGTATCAAATACTTCATAGCCATGCTTAGCCTGGTCTAAGGGTAGTCTATGAGTGATAATATCGCTTGGATCAAACGTTTTGTCAGCTAGCATCTGATATAGTCGTGGCATATAAGGAATTACGGGGGCCTGTCCCATTCTTAGATTTATATTTCGATTCATTAAATCTCCCAGGGGAAAAGCGTTATACCTAGATCCATAAACCCCAGTAACCTGAATCATTCCTCCTTTACGGACGGCTTGGCTAGCTATTACAAAACTACCTAATGCTCCTCCCTGAAGCTTTAGACCGCTGGCTAAGAATTCGAGGGGTGTCATCTTTCCGTCCATTCCTACCGCATCTATGACGATATCTGCTCCACCTTGAGTCATCTCTTTTAAATAGTCTCCAGTGTTTGGATGATCTTCAAAATTAACAATTTCTACGTTGTTAAATTTTTTGGCATGGTCTAAACGATAGCCTATGTAATCAACGGCAATGACTCTTTTAGCACCCATTATCCAGCAGAACTTTTGGGCGAGGAGTCCTATGGGTCCACATCCTAAAACAATCACGGTATCTCCATTTTTCACTCCGGCGTTTTCTACACTCCAATAAGCAGTTGGTATGACATCGGCTAACAATACTAATTTTTCATCCTCGAGTTCACTATCTTCTGGAATTTTAAAAGGCGTAAAGTTAGCAAAAGGAACTCTCATATACTCTGCCTGTCCTCCCGGATAACCACCTGTTGTTTCTGAGTAGCCAAAAAAGCCTCCCATTCCTCCATGGGGATTGGAGTTATCACATTGACTTGTTAGATCGTGTTTACAATAGAAGCATTCGCCACAGCTAACGTTAAAAGGAACAATGACCCTGTCGCCTTTCTTTAGCTTTGTAACCTCTGGACCAACTTCTTCAACGACGCCCATTGGTTCATGCCCAATAATGTAGTTTTTGGGAAGGTTAGGAATCATGTCATGAATCAGGTGCAAGTCTGAGCCACAAATCGCAGTTGTAGTAATTTTTACGACGATGTCATCCGGTTTATGGATAGTAGGAGAGGGTACATCTTTAACCTCTACATTTTTAATACCTTGAAATGTTACAGCCTGCATTATTCTCTGTCCTCCTGGTTTTAATAGTTTGGTGTGGCAAAGGTACCGAGTCTGCTGGTATCCCCGGGGAAGAGCTGCATATTGGCAATTTGGAGTGCCGCCTGGGCTGACATCTTATCCAGTTTAAATTGTTCGCTTACCTGGTATGGTTGGAACCAGCCCTTTTTCATCATCAGGTTTGAAATTTCGGCATGGAGATCAATTGCAACATTTAGCATCTTGCGAACTTCAGTTCTCGCTTCAGGGTCAGCAATTTCAGTTAAGGCTACGGCGCAATTCCGTATGCCGCTTTTGGCGGTAAGCAAAAAATTCAGAGCAATGGTTGAGTCTACTAGTCCAGGCATTCCATCCGAGTTTTCAATTTCTAAATAATCATTACTCATGGGCTTTTTAATAGCATTAATAGGTTTTTTTTCATAGTTCATTCAGTTTCACCTCTACTAATGTGGTTGGGTTTTGCCTAATAACCCTTGTAAAACATTGACAGATTGCATAGATTGTTGCACATCTTTCTCAAGCAATGCCTTTAATTCTTGATCAAAAACAACACCCTGTATCATTTTGGATGTAGTCATGCAAACCGTTTTAAAATTCAATAGTTCATGCAGTTCCATTGTCTCATGTAAGGCAAAATCTTGCACTACATACACCTCCTTGTAAATCTTCTCTAGTTTGACCATATTAAGCCTACTTATGTAATTAAGTTTGGCGCATTTAATAATTTTGATTTGCAAATGATTATGCTGAAATAGGTTTAATTTATAATTTATAGTCTGTGGAGGAATTTGGGGATATACTGAAGAATCTTTTGAATTAGGTAGTGAATTTGAAAGGAGAGAATATCTTGAATAATTTACGTGCGCCCGAACTTTTCATTGATAAGAATGGACAATGGTACACCGACGGGGTGCTTATGATCAATAAAGAAATAATTAAGTTATTTGCTTCTCATCTAAAAAAAGATGGCTATGATAAATATCATATAGATTGGCAGAATCAACTGTACCCAGTACTGGTGGAGGACGCACCATTATTTGTTCAATCCCTAACTGAGCAGGCAGGTCTTCCTATAATACAGCTTTACGACGGACGAACGTTTCCTCTGCCCTCAGGTAGTATTTGGATTAAAAATAATATCCCCTACATCTCTCTCTTTTGGAAGCGTGATACGAAACTGTCTCACTCTTCCTATTGTGAATTATGTAAAAACCTAATCGAGAAGGATGGTCGTTATTTCTTCCAATACGGGGATAGCGAATGGCTCGTTGAAGAGGTAGGGTAGAGAAACAGGAGGAGGGAAGCCTTATGAAGGACTTATTTTTAAAGGATACATATCATACTGAGGATAATGCCCCTCGTTTTTTTCTAGATAGATTAATGATAAATACCCGCTTATTCTTCATGTATCAGTTCTGTAGGATCGTGCTGAAATCCCGTAGTGCTGCTCTAAAAGGTCAATATGATACAGAGGCTTGGATATCAGCCTCTTATGATGTTTTTAAGTTAATTGAGGGGTGCGGAGGTAGGTTTCATATTACAGGGCTTGAGAATTTGCATAAGTGCAAAGGACCTGTGGTTTTCATCAGTAACCACATGAGTACCCTTGAGACAATGGTTTTCCCCTGTCTTATTGCACCAATTATGAATACTACCTTTATTGTTAAAGATAGTTTGGTTGAACATCCGTTTTTTGGCCCTATAATGCGTGCTCGGAATCCAATTGTGGTAAGCAGGAAAGATTCTAGAGCGGATTTGCAAATCGTAATGAAACAAGGTCAAGAATTATTATCGAAGGGTGTTTCTATTATTGTATTTCCGCAAAATACAAGAACTGTAGAATTTATACCAAAGGAATTTAACAGCTTAGGGGTAAAGCTAGCCACCAAAGCAAAGGTTCAGGTTGTTCCAATTGCAATAAAAACAGACTTTTGGGGAAATGGGAAATACCTAAAGGATATGGGACCAATCAATCGTCGAGAACCAATTCATATGGCCTTTGGAGAACCATTATCCATCAAGGGATTAGGAAAAGAAGAAAATCAATTTATAATTGAATTTATTAGTTCTCATTTAGAGCAATGGAATAGTAAGGTCATGCGCTAAAACGACTAAATACGCCTGTACTAAAGTACAGGCGTATTTTTTAACGTATCAGAAAGCATAACTTTAGGGGCGTCTTTCATTTATGTCATCCTTGCGATAGCGAAGGATCTAGATCCTTCAGTCGTCCCTCCTTCAGGATGACACAGTACTTAAGTTCTTTCATAGCAAGAAATGTAGTAAATAGACACGTAGCGTTTTTCTTAGGGTGCGCCACCCCCGGCAATTAAGACACACTTGATTCACTGCGGAGTATACCAAAATCTTCGATATTAATATCAGTATTGAAAGTATCTACCTGCGGGTTAGTTGTATCAATCCCTGCAATCATAGTTTTTGTAGTCTGAGAATATTTAACTATAAAGTTATGTAAGCTTGTGCTATTAAAACCCTTGTCATAGATCAGTTCACTATTCAAATAATTATTTAAGGCATATTCCTTGCTTACAAAGTAATCGTCAAATTTTTTTTCAAGTACGCTTGGTCCAAAAATAGCCGCTTCTGGACAAATATATAATCTGCATACAGGTGGCGTGGCATCCTTTGGTAGGACACAACCTAAGTTGCTTATGAAGGGACATTGGTTTAAACCAGCCTTCATTTCTATCATAATTCCGTTAAATCCCTTAATAATCTGACCTCGTTTCAATATTAACTCATAAATATCAGGGTAGTGAAGGTGCAAAAAGACTAAATCGAAAAGACAAAATTCTGGTTCGTAAGAACAGCAACCTATTGATTTAGTTTCATTCTCGCTATTTCGGTAACAAACTGAACATAGATTTGTAGAAATACTAGGACGCAAGGGGTCATTAACAATCTTAAATTCTGCCAGCATTATTCGCTCCACCTCTTAATAAACAAATTAATTGACCTCGCACTGAAAATTCCTTTGAAATTGACGGTTTATCATAGTTAAAATATAATACTTAGTAGATCTATGATACATTTAGTTAGGTGATTTTTAAAAGCTAAACTATAGAATTAATATGAGTTAGAGTTTTAGCGGAATGAAAAAGGCATGATTCGATCATAAGAGTTAGCGGAATAATTGAAAATTACGTTTGGGGGGTTTGGAGTGTTAAAAAAATTCTTAGCTGGTTTAGGTATTGACGGTGCAAAGGTAAACTTTGTAATTGATAACGAGGTAGTGGAGCTTGGTGGTGTTGTTAGTGGAAACGTCTATGTTAGTGGCGGTGGAGTAGATCAAGTAATCGAAGAAATTACAATAGCCCTAGAGGTCTCCTCAAGATACAAAGCAGGGGACCATATTAGGCATGTAAATCAGGAAATAGCTAGTGGAGTCATCGCTAAACAATTGGCGGTTAAGGCAAATTCACCTGAATTCAAAATTCCAATACGGTTTGAGCTACCTTATAATATCCCCATATCAACGAATAACACAAAATACCAGTTTAGAACAAACCTAGATATACCAAATGCAGTTGATGCAAAGGATATCGATACGATTACCATAAAACCAAACCAACTCGTCCAATGCTTACTTGATGCAATAGGTATACTTGGCTTCAGGTCTAAAGCCGATTCTGGTTCCTTCAATGGGAAGTTCCAACAGTTCGAGTTTGTCCCAACTAGATTTCTTAAAGGAAAGCTCGACGAACTTGAAGTTTACTTTGAGGCCCATGAAGATAGGATAAACGTCATGCTTCAGATAGATAAAAAGGTGAGAGGACTATTTGCTAGTGCAATGGATGATCTTGACCTTGATGAGAGGCATGTTAACTTTAGTCTTTTAAAAAACCAGTTAGTTTCTCGTGAACAAACATCCGAAATCCTCGCCAGTATCATTCAACAGGAATATGATAAGATCCCTTGTTAAGGGTGCTTGTGGGAGCGTCCCATTTTGCTTCTAAATCGATTAGTCAGGTATCAGATGATATGCCCCTTAAATAGGGAACAGCTTGTAATACCAAAACTGTTTCCTATTTAAGAGGGCATTAATTTATTATGCAATGAAAAGCCAATGCTCCTTATAAATATAATCATTTCTTCGATTAATTAGGAGGAAATGAAGGAAGTATGTGGAATAAAGTTATTTCAGACATAGAACTTCTGAAAACTCTTTAGATTAAAGTTGAGTGAAGTAGAATTAGAATTAGTACAAGTCATGAGAGGTAGGATATATGCGATGCATTAATATTGCCAGCTTAAAACCGGGTGATGTGCTCGGTAGAACCATTTATGATCATAGTGGACGAGCGTTGCTGGTAGAAAAAACGGTGCTAACTGAGAATTTTATCAATAGGCTGGTTGGACATGGGGTAGTTTCAGTGTATATTGAGGACCCCAAATGTCCCTTGGGCGGAGAAGATATTATTAGCCAACGTACGCGTCAAGTGGCAATTAATACCCTGCGCGAAATTGCTACTTCTATTTCCCAGACCTCTTTCACCAGAAAACAGGATAATGGTCGTCGAATTAGTCAATTAGTGGAGGACATTATTGAGGAATTGCTTAACCGAAAAGATTCTCTAATTAATGTGATTGATTTAAAAGATTATGATAACTATACATACGCCCACAGCGTGAATGTGGCGGTGCTCTCCTTGGTTACAGGGATTTCTTTGGGCTTGGAATATTCCCAATTAAAAAGTTTGGGTATGGGTGCATTACTTCATGATCTGGGTAAAATTTTTGTGCCGTTAGAGGTATTGAACAAATCAGGAAAACTAACTGATACGGAGTTTGCCCAAATAAAAAAGCACCCGGAGCAAGGGTTTGCTAAGGCTAAAGAAGACGATATACTAGATGCACCTGCACGGGCAGTTATCCTGCAGCACCACGAAAAGCTGGATGGTTCCGGTTATCCAGGCAATCGGAGAGGCAAGGACATCCACAATTTAGCCAAAATAGTGGCGGTAGCGGATGTTTATGATGCGTTGACTAGTGATAGACCATACAGGGCCAGATGGGCACCGGCACAAGGTTTAGAGTATATTTACACTATCGCCGGCAGCCATCTGGAAGTAGGTATAGTTGCTAAGTTCGTTCGCAACATTGCTCCTTTTCCCCTTGGGTCTTTAGTAAAATGTTCAAATGGCATGACTGGTTATGTGGTGGAAAATGAAATCAATCCACATCGTCCGGTTTTACAGGTCGATGATATAAAAATTGATCTGAATACAGAACTTAATATTACCATAACGAATATTGTTACCTAAGGTTATATTGATCAGATATTAGTACACGAAGAGTATTTGCTTAGTAAAGTAGAGGAACAGACCCGTCAAAGTACTGGGTTTGTTCCTCTAGCATTAATACCTTTTTTGTTATGTGCTGTAATTAATACCAACTAGTTATAGCTTACTGTGCCTAATTATTATTTTGCAGCTTGGGGATAAGAGTTTTCTTCTAGTACATAATTTGCTCCAAGATAACATATTTTTCTATCATCAAATTCAACAAGGTCATAGACATTCAGTTCAAGGTCAGATTGATTAATCACACCACCGTTCACCGTCACAGATCCATCTTGAATTAATTTATTTGCAACATCCTTGCCCACTTTATCCGCTATGATTTCCAATACTTTAACCATTATTAATACACCTCCTTTTTCCATAATTATATACTCTTTTTACAGAAATTGTACCATAAATCACAAAGTTCCAAGATTAAATTTATTCCTAATGTTAAGAATATTCATACACCATAAGAGTAAAGACGATGACGAATTTTGGTTAATAGAGTTGTTAAATTGACCGAGATACAATATTATTGAATAGATCTAGTTTTATTATATCAAAGCGAGGGATAAGATTTGTCCGATTACATATTGACGTATTCTAAAATCAAGTTTTTCCCACTGGAGCCTATAAAAGAAGACATCAAAATAGAGGATATTGCCCACTCATTGTCACTTATGACTCGAGCCAACGGGCATTGCAAACATTTTTATTCTGTCGCTCAACATTCGGTGCATTGCTATCGGGAAGCCAAACATCGAGAGTATTCGGAACGGGTTCAACTCGGTTGCCTTTTGCATGATGCCAGTGAAAGCTATATTTCAGATTTAACAAGGCCAGTAAAACGTAATATGCCAGAGTATTTTGCTATAGAGGAAAAATTGCAAAGTGTGATCTATGACAGGTTTGGTTTAGGGGACTTATCATCTGAAGAACGGAAACAGATAGAAAATGTTGACGACACTCTTCTACATTATGAGTTTAAAGAGTTGATGAATTATCCAATATTTGAGACTGCGCCAGAATTGGCGACTCGGCATGACTTCAGCCAAGTAAGTTTTTCGATTGTGGAACAAGAGTTTATTTCTATATTCAATCAATTGACAATCAGGAAACAAGAGGCTACCTCCAAATGAGGCAGCCTCTTGCTTAAAGTTCTCCTTTTAAACCAATACCTTCTGCTACATTTTGCATACCTAGGATCGTTTCTTTGATGATATAGTCAAGCTCCATATTCAGCATTTTTGCACCCTTCTCAATAACCTCGCGGTTTACACCTGCCGCAAAACTTTTCTGTTTCCATTTCTTTTTAAGTGATTTAAGTTCAAGGTCAAGAATACTTTTGCTTGGTCGCAGCATAGCTGTAGCTGCAATTAAACCAGTTAATTCATCGACAGTAAATAAGATTTTCTCCATTCTATGAATAGGCTCTACATTGCAACATATCCCCCAACCATGACTTTCAACAGCGTGGATATAGTCCTCGGGCCAATTGTGTTGCATTAATATCTCCCTGGCTTTTATACAATGCTGTTCAGGATACATTTCATAATCAATATCGTGTACCAATCCAATAAGACTCCATTTTTCCTTTTCAGGTTCATCAAGAATATTAGCAAAATGAAGCATGACAGCTTCTACAGCCAGGGCGTGAGTGATTAGGCTGTCATTTTTATTGTACTTAGTTAAAAGATCATAGGCTTGTTCTCTTGAAGGTGCGTTCTGTTCCACGATATAATTCCTCTTTCGTTTTTACATAAAATACTAATCTTTTATACCATGGATGTCAACTTTCTTCACTCATTTTGAAGGAGTGACAATTTAAGATTAGTTAATACTAATTGGGAAACAACGGGATAGCTCTTTCTACAGCAAAACTCTCAATACATAGCAGGAAAGTATTGTGATTTTGTCGAATCATTTTAAGGTAAGCGTTGTCTGGGCAAATTAGATGCCCAAAATTGTGTTATTCTATCGCAGGTTCACGTGAACTCCTTAACTAAAGATAAATGAGGTGAGGTAAGACTTATGTATTTTGATGCAGTAGGTAAGACAAATACAAAGGAAACGGCGGCTTTAGCCCTAAAAGCTGCGCTAGAAAAAGGGGTTAAATATATTGTTGTGGCTTCTTCGAGAGGGGACACTGCAAAAATGTTAGCAAACAATAATGAACTTGATATTATTTGCGTAACTCACGCTCATGGTTACCCAGAAGCGGGTAAAAGCGAAATGTCACAACAAATCCGCGAGGAACTAAAAGGTATAGGGATAAAGATATTGACCACAACTCATGTGCTGAGCGGAGCTGAAAGAGGTATCAGCAGAGCCTTTGGGGGAGCATATCCAATTGAGATAGTGGCTCACACTTTACGAATGCTTGGTCAAGGCACCAAAGTATGTGTCGAGATAGCGATTATGGCTCTAGACGCAGGGCTAATACCCTATGGAGAACCCATTATTGCAATTGGTGGATCCGGTAAAGGGGCAGATACAGCAATAGTCATAACCCCGTCGCATGCAAGTAGTTTATTTGAGACAAAAATTCATGAAATAATATGTAAGCCTTCATTATATTAATGAAGAAATTCATGGGGTACGTCACTTAAAACGAATTCAAAAAGAACTAATAATTAGACAGTAGACCGTCTCAGGAATGTGGCGGGCTACTGCTTTTTAGGCCTCAAATTTGGTGAAGTATCAAATAAATTTCCGAGAGGTTAAGGAGCTATTATTGTGATAACCCACGTTATGTCGGGGCTTTTATTGTTACTTCAATTTTCAACTACGTGTACACAATATTCAGCTATCCTAAGACCTAGCCAAAATAGGGGGGATTCGTGTATAGTATTACAATAGGGG
Organism: Desulfosporosinus sp.; assembly: GCF_014237355.1. Classification (NCBI taxonomy): domain Bacteria; kingdom Bacillati; phylum Bacillota; class Clostridia; order Eubacteriales; family Desulfitobacteriaceae; genus Desulfosporosinus; species Desulfosporosinus sp. Next base: position 32,265 of record NZ_JABZFS010000014.1, on the reverse strand, counting down.
GGATGCTATAGATATTTTCCACTTTAATTTATTAAGAATTGATGGGAACATAAACTAGGTTGTTTGAATGATTGACATCAAAGGGAAGGATAGTGAACATGAAAAGAAGATGGTTGGTATTATTAGTAACAATCTGTACAGTTGCTCTTCTAGCTGCTGGATGCGGTCAGAAAACCCCAGACACCGCACAAACAGGGGATCAATCTTGGAATAAAATCAAGGAAAAAGGGGAATTTATTGTTGGTTTAGACGATAATTATCCACCCGCTGGTTTCCGTGATAAAGCTGGAGAGCTGGTTGGCGTTGATATTGATTTAGCCAAAGAGGCAGCCAAACGTTTGGGTGTAAAAGCTGTATTCAAGCCAGTTCAATGGGATGGAGTTCTCTTGAATTTAAAGAGCGGTGAAATTGATCTGATCTGGAATGCCCTAGGGATTACTCCTGAAAGACAGGAGCAAATTGGCTTTACAGACGTTTATATGGAGGATCGGAATATTATCATAGTTAAGTCTGGTTCACCGATCAAGACAAAGGCTGATTTAGATGGTAAAACCATCGGACTTCAATTAGGCAGCACTGCAGAAGAAGCGGTTGCCAAAGATGAGATTTCCTCGAAAATCAAGGAAGTCAGAAAGTTTGAAAATCCTACAGTTGCTTTATTGGATCTTGATGCTGGTCGTATTGATGCAGTAGTAACTAATGAGATGAATGGCCGTTACCTGATCACTACAGAAAAAACTGCCGATAAGTACTATATTTTATCAGCAGAAGAAGGGTATTTTGGTGAAGAACCTTATGGTGTCGGTGTACGCATTGAGGATAAAGCCTTCCTTGCGGAACTTAACCGAGTTCTCGATGAAATGAAAGCCGATGGAACTTCTGCCAAAATAAGTAAGCAATGGTTTGGATCAGATATTATAAAGTAGTATAATAATAAAGTAGTATAATAATAAAGTTAAAAGGAATAGGAAGTCGATAATTTCTTCCTATTCCTTATTTCATAAGGGGACAAGAGAAAACAATGGATTATGTTCTATCGATATTACCCGTTCTATTAAAAGGGCTAAAGCTTTCCCTTACGGTTTATGGAATTGTAATTATTTTGATCTTTCCTTTAGCGATCTTGGCTGCTATTGGCAAAGTCTCAGGCCCCCCCATGATTAAAAAGATTCTACATTTATATACTTGGATCTGGCGAGGCACTCCACTTTTGCTCCAATTGTTTTTTATATACTTTGGTTTGCCATACTTTGGGATCAACTTACCGCCCCTAGTTGCTGTAATTATCGCTTTTACCTTAAATGTGGCAGCTTATGAAACAGAGATTATCCGAGCAGGAATTGAATCTATTGACAAGGGGCAGTATGAAGCTGCTAAGGCTTTGGGACTGACCTATGTCCAGACCATGCGACGGATTATTATTCCTCAAACCATTAGACGGGTGTTGCCTGCTACCTGCAATGAAGCCATTCTTACATTTAAAGATACCGCACTGGTTGCGGCAATCGGTATGGGTGATTTACTTCGCTCAGCTAAAGAAGTGGTAACTAGTGATTTCAAAATTACAGCCTTTTTTGTCGCTTTTGTATTCTACCTAATCATTTCTTCTATTTTACTACAGGTGTTTACCCGACTGGAGAAGAAATATTCGATTTACGAATAAGGAGCTGTACTAAATTAGCAGCTATGATATAAATGAAAATAACAGTCTAATTAAGGCAAACGAAGGGACAAGAGACGATAATGGATCAGATGGACTATGTTCTGAGTATACTACCGTTTATTTTATCTGGATTAAAGTTGACTGCTAAGGTTTATGTCTTTACCTTAGTATTCGCGTTGCCTTTAGGGCTTTTGGCGGCTATTGGAAAAGTTAAAGGCCCAAAGCTTCTTCAGAAGATCTTGTATTTATACACATGGATCTGGAGAGGAACACCATTGCTTCTCCAATTGTTTTTTGTGTTTTATGGCTTGCCTATTATAGGTATTAGACTCTCCCCCTTTGCAGCGGCAACAGTTACCTATGCCTTAAATTCTGGGGCGTATTTAACAGAAATTTTCCGAGGCGGAATAGAATCAATCGACAAGGGTCAATATGAGGCGGCCAAAGCTTTGGGGATGACGTACCCTCAAACCATGCGCCGGATCATCATTCCCCAAACCGTGAGACGGGTTTTGCCTCCATCCTGTAGTGAGGCTGTTAACTTGGTAAAGGAAACCGCTCTGCTCGCTGTTATAGGAATGCCTGATTTATTGCGTATCTCAACTCAGATCTTCACGAGAGATTTTAATATCACTCCTTTTATTGTGGCCTTTGGTTTGTACCTAATTATCTCTTCTGTTCTTGTCAAACTTTTTGGCACATTAGAGAAGAAGTATTCGATTTATGATTGAATAGGAGAGGGAATTTATGACGATGATACGTATGCTTGATATTCATAAACACTTTGGGAGCCTAAATGTATTGAAAGGGGTATCCTTAGAGGTCAAAAAAGGGGAAATTATTGCCATTATTGGTCCTAGTGGTTCAGGAAAAAGTACGCTCCTTCGCTGTATGAATCAATTGGAAACGATTGACCAGGGTATCATTGAGATTGAAGGTGTGGTTGTAGAGGCAGCAGGAAATGTAGACGTAAAAGTGACTGCTTCTACTCAAGAAGTAAAGGCTACCTATCGAAAAATGGGTATGGTGTTTCAAGGCTTTAACCTTTTTCCCCATATGACAGCTTTAGGTAATGTGATCGAAGCCCCCATGCTTGTAAATAAGGTGGCTAAAGATGATGCTATACAAATAGCCGAGAAACAATTAGCAAAGGTAGGTTTGCTGGAGAAGAAGGATGCCTATCCCTCAAAATTATCAGGGGGACAAAAACAGCGGGTAGCTATAGCCCGGGCCTTGGCTATGAACCCTGACATTATGCTTTTTGATGAACCAACATCAGCTTTAGACCCGGAGCTGATTGGAGAAGTGTTAAGTGTTATCAAAACACTGGCTCAGGAACACATGACAATGCTGATTGTAACTCATGAAATGGGATTTGCTAAAGAAATCTCTGACCGAGTGATTTTTATGGATGACGGAAAAATCCTCGAAGATTCTAATCCAAAGGATTTCTTCGAAAATCCTCGTCATCCTAGGATTAAAACATTTTTGGAAAAGATGCTGTAAAAGACAAATAGCTGACATCGTCAACTTGCGGGTTGGCGATTTTTTTAGTGCTTTCTAAGTTCGGATAAAAGGGAACTAAATACTAAGATTGAAATATATACAAATTGACTCAGGATTTTTACTCGTGCTACTATAGTAGAGTCATAGAAAATAATATTAATTTAAAAGGAAGTATAAAATAGTAATAATTATTAGTAACTATCGAGGTGGTTATGAAAAAGTTTGCGTTTTTATTGACTTTGGTTTTAATTATGGTAAGTTCGATTGCGGCAGGAACCTTAGCTATGTATACTGTCTCCATCGACAAATTAGCTGAGGGCAGTGTGGTCGCCAAGGAGTTCATTTTTGTTGGGGAAGGTACCGAAACTTTTCAGCAGGGACTGAAGATAGCTCCGACGGAGATTGTTCAGTGGCAGTTCAAAGTTAAAAACTATGAAAACCATGTTGTATCCGAAACTGATATGTTCTACAAGCTTACGTTTAATGTAGAAGCCTTGTTAGGTAAAAGTGCAATAGAACCCTTAACAGTGGCTGTTAAGGACTTGAACGGAAACGTGCTTAATCAAGTAAGCGGAGTTGGAACCTTCGAAGTGTTGGGGTCATTTCCTCTGGCAGTTAATGGACAAGAGCAGGATTATTTGGTCGAGATTTACTGGCCAGCTGACGAAGGGACTAACATTAATTATGCTGGCGGTAATTATGGAACGCAAATTAATGTTAATGCTGTCGCTTCGCAGATTCCTTTAGGTGCAACCAATCCTGTCCCAGAAGAACCTTCCCCGAGTAAGCAAGTCAGTATTCGCTATCAGACAACGATCCCTTGGCAGAATGGACAAAGTGGTCATTACCAATATGAATATAAGATTACCTTGACGAATCATTCTACTGAACCAATTGATCATTGGAAACTGAGGTTCCTTCTTTCTACTGACCAACTGATTAATTCTTGGAATGCCAAATTGGTGTCCAATACTACCAATGGATCCTATGAATTTTTAAATCCAGGTTATAACAACCAGTCGACAGATAGTATTCTGCCCGGGCAAAGTGTATCGTTTGGTGGTCTAGCACGAGGTATGGGCACTGAGGAGATCCAAAATGTCCTTGTGAGTGGCAGTAATATTAATATCACGAATATAGAGTTAATCTGTGAATTTGGCAAGGCATCCCTGAACTAAGGAGCCTGAGCTGGATTATATGGAAGATCTAAGGAGGGGGGAAATGAGGAAAAAGGTTCTTATAATTCTTGCCTTAAGCACAGTACTATTTGTTTCCTTAACCGTAGGCACTCTTTCTAACTATACAAGTGTCTCCTCCTTCGGTACAAGCATTTACCCCAAATTGGACAAGGTGAGGAACTAACCAGTTATTGTGTCATTATTAAAAACTAAATTTGGAGGATAACAATGAAGAAAACTTTATCGATTATCGCACTAGTCTTAATTTTATCGACGTCTTTGATCGCAGGGACATTAGCTAGCTATACTACGACCATTGATAATATTGCTGAAGGTAGTGTTGTTGCTAAGGAATTTATCTTGGTAGAAGGTGGTACAGATACTTTTGAGAACAATATAAAAATAGCGCCCACTGAGACAGTAAATTGGCAGTTTAGTGTGAAAAATTATGACGATACAGTTATCAGCGAGACAGGTATGGATCTGAATGTTGTAGTGGATGTTATAGCTGAGAATGGTAAAAGCGTAATTGCTCCCCTGGAAGTGACCGTTAAAAATGCAAATGATCACATTGAGGGGTCACTAAACTCAGAAGGGAAAATTGAATTCACCGACGAATTTGCACTGAGTGCAAACGGGCAGGAAAAGATATATACAGTATCTGTAAACTGGCCAAGCAATGACTCCGATATCAATTTTGCTGGAGCAGACTATGGAACGGTTGTAAAAGTTTCTGTAACCGGTACCCAGAAGTAATAGTGATTTAGTCGTAAGGTCATTCCAAATCGAACAGGGCACATGTATCATAATTGGTACACGTGCCCTGTTTATCAGTTTCATTGAGTCGACCTGATTTTTTATATCTCCATAGGACATAATAAATTTAATAATTTAAGCGTTTATCCCGATTTCTATTAAGAGTAGGTTAATGTAATGACACAATCAAAGTATACGACCCAAGAACAAATCGAAGCAATGCGGCGAGAAATCTTAAGTGAAAAACACAAACTAAAGGAACTATCGACGGGGAAAGGGACGTCTGTTGGCAGGCTGCAGAAGGTTAGATGGGTTAGGAAAGCAATCAGTGGAGCTGTATTTTTAGCTCTCTGCTTTCTTATTGTTTGGACAATTTTTTCGATCCAGTTGACAAGGAGCAGAGGAGAAATTCCCAGCGTCCTCGGTTATCAGCTTTTCGTAATAGAATCCGGAAGTATGGAGCCTACCTTGAAAATTGGAGCGGTTATCATCAGTAACAAAGTTGAAGACCCCTATGAACTAAGGGTTAATGATATTGTTACGTTCAGATCGATTTCTCGTGCGATTATCACACATCGAATTATTGAGGTGGTAATCAATGAGGATGGCAGTAAGGCTTACAGAACCAAGGGGGATAACCCGAAAAATTCAGCAGATCAGGAACTGCTTACACCAGATAGAGTGATCAGTCTATTTGTAGCCAAAATACCATTGACGTAACCATAACCCCTATACTCATTTTGATATTACCAAAAGAATAAGAAAGTAAATGTAATTAATGAGATTGAAGTTATATGGGAGAATTAGCATGGAACATAGTCCTGAACGGGTTGTGTTAATGGAAGGTATTTCATCTGTCGAACACTTTTTGTTAATTGACGACATACCCCGAAGAGTGCTTGGCGATATAACTCTAGTGATTAGAAGGACGGAAACTTGGGGTATTAATGGGACGTCACTGTTTGAGATTAAGTTGTTGCTAGAAATTATGGCGAATATAAGACCCTATGACGAAGGTAAATGCGTTTTAATCGAGCGGGGAATGATGAGGCGCAAAAGGGTAATTCTTAAGCATGTCTTTTATATTGGAAGCGCGGATATGCTTTACAACAATATGAATGTCCTAGAATTTCTGATGTTCGCTACTGCTCAGTTTAAGACCAATAAGGTAGAGCTCCAGGAAGAAATTTTTGAATTAATTATTACCGTAGGGCTAGGGCACCTTTCCCTAACCCCCAATCATAGTCTGACAAATGAAGAAAAAGCTGTCATTATTCTAATTGCTGCTGCTTACTCCGACAGTCTAATAATTGTATTCAACCTTCCTGAATACAAATGGGACAAAATTCTGATTGAGGCTATATCTAAGATCGCAGATTTTATCCGGGAACGGGGAAAAACCTTAATCCTCTCAACTCAAGAAAGCCTTTTAATTGAGAAGGCTTGTTCACATACGGCAGTAATACATCAAGGAAGCTTGATTTACAGCGGAACCGTGGAGAATTTCCGTTTGAAGTTTGACAAAGTGGAAGTGGTGATCAGAGATAAATCAGTCCACTCTATTAAGGAAAAACTATCTATACTTCTCCCAGGTTATAAGTTGGATATCGAAGACGACAACCTAATGATCAGCAGCATAGGTCTTAAGGTAAGTGACCCTAGTAGTATTTTTAGAATAATTCTGGAGTCCGGCTTTACGCCTGAATCGATTGAGATTAATCCCAAAACTGTGCAAAATGCCTATGAGGAGATTATGCGGCAGCATGATTTATAAAAATAGTTATTTCAGAAAAGAACTTCGCCAAGCCTATATGGAAAATAAGATCAGCACGAATCGTAAAATGGGATTCGCTCTTTTTCTAGGACTGTTTTCCTTTGCAATTTACTTTGTTTTTCAGACTCTGCAGGAAAGCGTCCTTTCCGATGTTGTCCCGGAAATTATGCAACCCAGTTTCTTCTCTACGATTTATCTATATCTTCATATCGCCGTTCTCTTTAATCTTGGTTATTATGTTTATTACTATGACGTTCTTTTTTTTACAGAAATACGAAAAAACTCCTGGTATCTTTTAATTCAAATGGGCTATCATCCGGTGACTATGTTTTTTTTAAAGCTGTTTGCTCTAATCTATTCTGTCTTTTTGATCTATACCCTTGGCTTTGCGGTTACGGTAATCCTCACATTTCTATTGAAATACAACTTTATCGCGGCATATCTCCCGACCCACTACATCGTTGGAATGGTGGACCTGCTCCTAATTACAATTCTTTGTATGACGTTTTCCCTTTTCTCGAAGACTGTGATTTATGGCAGGTATTGGACGTTCCTAACTGCCGTTATGGTTTTTATGGTAAAAAAAGTTTCGGGACAGTATGATATTATTTCCAATCGTGTGTCCATGCAAAACATAACTACGTTGTTCAACTTGGAGCTTTCATTATATTGGCAAATTGTGATGGCGATCACATTCATCTCCTGCCTGATATGCCTGTTTCAAAGTAGAAATCTTGCTAAATACTATAATTTTCCTCCTGACGCTACCATTTTACCTGAAGAAGTTGTACTTGTAGAAATTGATTCCAGAACGGGCTTGAGGAAGTTAATCAAGAGTAAAGTTAAGGAGGGTTGGCGTGCCCGAATTATTGATACGGTAACGACTGCGTTTCTGATCGTTTTTATCTGTGCTGCCTTAGCGTTCAATCTTTTCATTATTTTGATTAATGCTTCTACACCAGGTCAAGTGGTCAGCATTCGAGGGGTCATTCCCTTTGTATTTAGCTCCAGTACTATGGAACCGGAGATTATGATGAACGATCTCGCTTATTTTCAGAAAATCGATGATCAGTACCCCATCGAGGAGGGGCAGATTATTCTATTCGAAGAAAATAATGTGCTCTATGTAGAACGAGTCATTAACAAGACTGAAAGACAATTGTACGTGGATATTGATAATTACCCGCCTCTGTCGCAGATCGGAGTTATGAAAAAAACGGTGCCACGACAAGCGGTACACGGACTATACAGCGGCAGGAGTCGTTGGCTTGGAGCGTTGATCCTTTTTGCCAACACCATTGTAGGCAGGCTGCTTTTTTTGCTGGTTCCGGCTGTGTTGCTGTTTTATCAGGGACACATTTATAGGTATATTAAGAGAAGTAAAAAAGTTAAATAAAAAAGGAGTATTTCAATACTCCTAAATTTATTTAACTTTAGAACACAGATCGTTTTCAACGTTAATTTCTATTTGTTGAACGCGATTCGTTAGTTCTTTGAGTTGGTCATTAGTTTATCGACTTTCAAAGATAAGTCAACATATTTTTCATGCTCTTTTATTTCAATCAAAATCATGGTATTATGCAATCTAAGAGAATTCTGCGTCAACTAATGATTGCGCGAAAAGGCCATAGACAAAGTGCTATGGCCTTATACATATTTTAGGGACGCGAGGTTCTTGTTATTAAGAGATTATTATCAACAAGAAGATATAATCCATAGAGCAAATTTAAATTATTTGGAGGAAGAAATGGAGTCAGAAACTGTAAAACGTATTTACGTAGAAAAAAGGCCAGGTTATGATATTGAAGCTCAAGGTCTTTATAGTGATCTAATCGAAAATTTAGGGATCATAAGGTTAGAAGGCTTAAGAGTCATTAACCGCTATGACATTTCAGGAATTACGGATGAAGAATATGCAAAGTCTCGACCGATTATCTTTGCCGAGCCTCCCTTAGATTTAGTGTATGACGAAGATCTAGAAATTCCTGCTCAGGATAGAGTTTTTGCTATGGAATATCTCCCCGGTCAATATGACCAACGGGCAGATTCCGCCGCTCAGTGTATACAGATCCTGACCCAAAAAGAGCGTCCAATGATTGCTTCAGCCAAGCTGATAGTGTTAAAAGGGCAACTTTCTGAGGACGATGTTCAAAAGATCAAGGATTATTGCATCAACCCTGTTGAATCAAGGGAAGCAACTTTAGATAAACCTGAGAGTCTGGAATTTGATGCAGTGATTCCTTCAGATGTCGAAATTCTTGATGGCTTTATTGAGAAGTCTCCTGAAGAACTAAGAAGTTTTTTTCAGGAAACAGGCTTGGCAATGAGTTATGAAGATTTGGAGTTTTGTCAAAGGTATTTTCGTGATACAGAGAAACGAAATCCTACCATTACCGAAATTCGAGTCATCGACACCTACTGGTCAGATCATTGTCGGCATACGACCTTTAATACTAAGATCGAAGAAGTTTCTTTTTCAGAGGGCGAATTTTCTCGCCCCTTAACCAAGGCCTATCAAGAATATTTAGCATCTCGAGACTATGTTTACGGTGAAAATCCAGTTAATCGAGATATCTGCCTCATGGATATCGCTGTTTTAGGTATGAAGGAGCTGAAGAAACGAGGGCAATTACCTGACCTTGATCTATCGGATGAGATTAATGCCTGTAGTATCGTGGTAGATGTCAATGTCAACGGTCAAGATGAAGAGTGGCTGGTGATGTTTAAAAACGAGACCCATAACCATCCGACAGAAATCGAACCCTTCGGTGGGGCGGCAACTTGTCTGGGAGGGGCCATTCGAGATCCTTTATCAGGCAGAACCTATGTTTACCAAGCCATGCGTGTCACCGGAAGTGGGGATCCGAGGTCGAAATTAGAGGATACTCTTCCAGGTAAACTCCCTCAGAGAAAGATTACAAGAGGTGCGGCTTCAGGGTATAGTTCCTACGGAAATCAAATAGGACTGGCCACGGGACAAGTAACTGAAGTGTATGATGAGGGCTTCATAGCCAAACGTATGGAGATTGGTGCCGTAATTGCCGCTGCTCCCCGTAAGAACGTCGTACGCGAAGTTCCTGAACCGGGGGATGTCATCGTACTTGTCGGCGGAAGAACAGGTCGTGATGGGTGTGGTGGAGCAACTGGTTCTTCTAAAGAGCACACCACTGAATCCTTACTTACCTGTGGCGCGGAAGTGCAAAAAGGAAATCCGCCAACAGAACGAAAAATTCAGAGGCTTTTCCGTAATCCTAAGGTCAGTACTCTGATAAAAAGGTGCAATGATTTTGGTGCTGGTGGAGTTTCCGTAGCTATTGGTGAATTAACCGACGGTTTAGAAATTAATCTAGATGCTGTTCCCAAAAAATACGAAGGGCTTGATGGGACAGAACTAGCCATTTCTGAATCTCAGGAGCGCATGGCTGTGGTTCTGCGTCCTGAGGATTTCGAGACATTTGCTAACTATGCACAAGAGGAAAACTTAGAAGCAACACTAGTAGCTCGAGTTAGCTCTCAGCCAAGGCTCACGATGGTTTGGCGAGGGCAAGCCATCGTTGATCTCAGCCGAGAATTTCTTAATACCAATGGAGTTAAACAGACAACCAAGGTACAGGTCTCTCTACCTGAGGTTAGTGATAACTACTTTAACAGGCTTCCCTTATTAGTTGAACAAAAAATTGTTTCCTGTAATATAGAAAATGCAATAGAAAGCCAAGACGCCTTAATTAAAGAAGCTTGGCTGGCTAATCTATCTGACTTGAACGTTTGCAGTCAAAAAGGTTTGGTGGAGAGGTTTGATAGTACCATCGGAATGTCCTCCGTCTTGATGCCCTTAGGCGGATTATTTCAGGTTACTCCTGCTGAAGGAATGGTGGCAAAGCTCCCAGTCCTAGAAGGGGAAACCAATACTGCCACTATGATGACCTATGGTTATAATCCTCAATTAGCAAAGTGGAGTCCATTTCACGGTGCTTTATATGCCGTCGTTGATGCGGTGACTAGGATTGTGGCCCTGGGAGGGGATTATCGGAAGGTTCGTCTTACCTTGCAAGAGTATTTCGAACGATTAGGAACAAGTCCGGAAAAATGGGGGAAACCTTTTAGTGCTTTGCTGGGGGCTTTTTATGCTCAGAAAAAACTCGGCGTTCCGGCTATCGGGGGGAAGGACAGCATGTCTGGAACCTTTATGGATTTACACGTTCCTCCGACGCTGGTTGCTTTTGCGGTCAATGTGGGTGAAGCGGATAAAGTTGTATCCCAAGAGTTCAAAAAGTCAGGCAGTCAGGTTGTCTTAGTGAAAGTCACCAGGGATGAAGAGGAAATTCCTGATTTTGAACAATTGAGTAAAAACTATACCAAAACCTTTGAGTTAATTCGATCTGGAGTAGTACTAGCTTCGCACACCGTCAGAATGGGAGGTCTGGCAGCATCCCTTAGTAAAATGTCATTTGGAAACCGGATTGGAATATCTTTGGAAGGTTCGATTGACATTCGCAGTTTGTTTACGGCTGATTATGGTTCAATCATCTTAGAAATTAAGGAAACGGTCAATTTGGCAGAAGCCTTCGGTGAAGTACCCTTCCAAGTTCTCGGGGTGACTCAAGAAAAACCAGCTATAACGGTTTATGGGGTAGACGTTGATCTAGACACCGCTTTCCAAGCTTGGGAAAAGCCGCTGGAAAAAACCTTTCCGACCCATACAGATCCTGTGGCAGAACCCCAAGAAGTGCGCTTTAACTTAAGAAATACGCAAAAACCGTCCTTTAAAGTGGCAAAACCAAAAATCTTTATACCCGTTTTTCCTGGCACCAATTGTGAATACGATTCAGCGAAAGCCTTTGAGAAAGCTGGAGGGATCGTGGAAACCTTGGTGATCAGAAATCTGACGGCAACAGACGTAGAACAATCAATCCAAGAGATGGTAAAGAGGATAAAGAATGCTCAAATTGTTATGCTTCCGGGGGGCTTCAGTGCTGGGGATGAACCCGATGGTTCAGGTAAATTCATTGCAACCATGTTTAGAAACCCCTGGATTAGTGAAGCTGTAGCAGACCTTATGAACCAACGAGATGGTTTAATGCTCGGAATTTGTAATGGATTTCAAGCCTTGATTAAACTAGGCCTCGTTCCCTATGGTGAAATAATCGACCTGATGGAAGATTCTCCGACCCTCACCTATAACAAAATTGGACGTCACGTTTCCAGCATGGTCCAAACTAAAGTTGTCTCAGTCCTATCCCCTTGGTTTAGTGGTGTGAACTTAGGAGACATTCACTCCGTGCCAATATCTCATGGAGAAGGCCGGTTTGTAGCAGACAATCAAATGATCCAATCCTTAATTGATAATGGGCAGGTTGCTACTCAATATGTGGATCTTGATGGTAATCCGAGTAATGATGTGATCTACACACCGAATGGTTCTTATGAAGCAATCGAAGGTATTACTAGTCCAGATGGACGTATTTTAGGCAAAATGGCTCATTCCGAAAGGACAGGTTTAGATATTGCTAAAAACGTTCCCGGTAATAAGTATCAACCGATATTTGACGGCGGGGTAAATTATTTTAGAGGATAGACCTTATGCTATGAAAGCAACTTAAGCACTGTGTCATCCCGAAGGAGGGACGACTGAAGGATCTAGATCCTTCGCTATCGTTCAGGATGACATTAACCTAAACTTATTTTAGGGCAGACCTCGTGGGCGCCAGCCAAGGGTTCCTTAAAGGATTTTTCGAAGGTTTGTCGAATTCTTTATATAGTTTTAGATTTTAATAATTAGGAGATGAAATTCTTGAACACTCAATTTGAAAGTGCTGTTGTAACAGAACAAGGCAAAACCATTGCCGTTGTTTCTGTTCAACCGACTGTATTCCAAAACTCGTTTAACGCATCCATGGTTATCAAAGGGTTGCTCCCAGTATTTAAAGGTATACCCGTTGTTCTTATGACGTTAGATCCCCAAGGAAAGCCCGCTTATTTCGGTAGATCAGATCTCATTCTTCTTTTGGAAAATGTTAATATCCAAGAAGCACCTTGGAAAGAAGTGTCGGCCGACATTGATTTAACTAATTCTTGTCCAATGAAAGAAGAAGCGGAAGAATAAGCAACCTAGGCTGTTATAAAATCTGTACTCTATGAGGAAACCATGGATGTTTGGACAAACCATCGCAAGATATTACATGTAGATATGGACGCTTTCTATGCCTCTGTCGAGCAGCGAGACGATCCTACCCTAATGGGAAAGCCTGTCGTTGTTGGGGGCAGACCTAATAGCAGGGGTGTAGTTTCTGCGGCATCTTATGAAGCCCGTAACTATGGGATACGTTCAGCAATGCCTATTGCTGAAGCTGCGCGACGTTGTCCGTCAGCAGTTTTCTTGCCGGTGAATGGACGGAAATATCGTGAAGTCTCTTCGCAAATCCGGCAAATATTTTTGACGTATACCCCCATGGTTGAGCCTATTTCTCTGGATGAGGCCTTTTTGGATGTTACTGGTTCTACGAGCTTATTTGGTCCTGGGGATAAAATTGCGCTAACGATAAAAGAACGCATCCAACAGGAATTAAATTTAACTGCTTCAGTAGGCATGGCCTGCAATAAGTTTTTAGCGAAACTTGCCTCAGACCTTAAAAAACCCAATGGCTTTGTCATTGTGCAACCCAATGAAATCCAGGAGTTTCTTGATCCTTTGCCTGTAGAGAGGATCTGGGGGGTAGGAGCAAAGACCGCAGAGAAATTGCATATTCATAAGATTAAAACTGTAAGGGACTTACGCAGACTGGAATTGATATCCTTAACTAAGCTATTTGGATCTTTGGGCAGCCAGCTTTACCAGTTAGCTCAGGGAATTGACGATCGTCCCGTGGAAAGTGATCGCGTCATTAAATCAGTCGGTCGTGAGACCACGTTTGAAGTGGATATTGGTGATTATGATCTTTTGGAGACGACTTTATTGAAGCTAGCCGTCGATGTGGGTCGGAGCTTACGTAAAGAGTCTCTCAAAGGAAAAACCGTGACCTTAAAAGTGCGGTATGCAGATTTTCAAACGTTAACCCGTTCCCGCACACTGCCATTGGCTACAGACCTGGATGATGTGATTTATCAAGAAGCCTGTAGCTTGTTACGAGAGTTATCCCTTAAACAGCCCCTGAGATTAATTGGTATTACCTTATCTAACCTGACTGATCAGGTACAAAATCAATTGTCCTTATTTGAGGAACCTCAGCTCGAACGCGAAAATCTCACTAAGGTCCTTGATTTAGTAAAGGAGAAGTATGGTGAGCAAAGTATTACAAGAGCTAGACTTTTGTGAATAATTGATGTAGGTCATTTGCGTTTTTATGCAGATGGCCTATTTCTTATAGACGCCTAGACGCCCATAGGAGTAAATTTTCAAGTAAGTATCTGCAGAAAGCGATGATCATAGAATTATACATAATAATGTCGATAACTTTTTTGTCAGAAACACGGCCCAACTGCGTCTATAATTATAGGTAATAGGTAACATTTACATGCACACCATTCCAGTCTTTATGGCTTTAGCGTGCCGAGAGAAAAAAATAGAAGTTAAAGGAGGGACCTTTCGAGAACATAATAGTAGCAACCTGTAGGGGCAATTCATGAATTCCCCCTAATCAAAAGAATCTATTCAAGTTCGAACTACGAATATCGAACATCGAACCACGAATTTGGGAGGTAGATAATAGAATGAAAAAGAATTGGCGTTCTTTCCTGGCTGGGATTGTTGTCGCTTGTTTACTAGTACCAGCGACTTCTGCGCCCTTAGCTTTAGCAGGAGAAACTAGTGCATTTCCAGCTGTCGGGACTTTAGCTATTCAAGCAGTGAACCTAGAAAAAGCAATTCAAATCGTTAAGACGAACTTCGATGTTCCAAGTGAATACACAGATTTTAGCTCTTCTTACAATACATACGATGATCGTCATGTTTGGGCTTTACGTTGGAATGGTACAGCGGAACGACCAGGAGAGTTCGCAGCAGAGGTAAACGCCCTAAATGGGGATATTGTAAGTATGAACTATTGGAAAAATGAAGATCAATTAGCCAATAGTCCATCGGTCCCGACCATTTCTAAAGCGAGGGCGCAAGAAATCAGCGAGAAATTACTAAGTCGTTTAATTGGAAAGCGAACTGAGGAATTACGCTTAATTCCTAATGAGTTAGAGATCGTACCCTTAAGTTATGGGCCCTTTAATTATTCGTTTCAGTATCAGCGGCTTATCAACGGTGTACCCTTCCTCAACAATGGAGTTAATGTGCAAGTTTCAAGTAGCTATGGTCACGTTACTTCGTACAATCTCAACTGGAATGACGTGAAGGCGCCTGATGCAAAGGGTGTAATTAGTATTGAGCAGGCGCAGCAGGCGTTCACTGCGGCACCATTTTTTAAACTGGAATACTGGATTCCATCCTACTATAGACCTCTGACTGTTGGGCAAAAGCAGGAAGCAAAGCTTGTCTATCGATTAAAAGGAGATAATAGTGGAGGGGCAATCGATGCCTTAACGGGTAAACCACTTCAACTAAATCCAGGAGAATGGCTGGCCACTGATGCTTACGGCGTTGGGGGAATGGGAAGTGCTAAGGAGTCAAGGTCTGGATTAGCAAATGATACAGTCCCAGTTCTGACCCCTCAGGAACAACAAGAAGTGGACCGCACGGCCAAGCTTCTTAAACAGGATGAGGCGATTGCAGCGGTCAAGCGCTGGATTGAGATTCCTACAAATCTAACGTTACGCAGTGCAAATCTAGGTAAGGAATGGCGCAGTACTGACAAGCGTATCTGGAGCTTTGACTGGAGTAATATGACGCCCAATAAAGAGCAAGGACATCCTCAATACCTGAGTGCAAGAGTCAGCGCTTCAACTGGTGAACTATATGGTTTTTCTTTCTCTACTCAACCGAACGACAAGACTGAAATGAAATTTGACCGAGCAGCCGCTCAAAATCTTGCTGAGGAGTTCCTGAAAAAGGTTCAACCCGAGCGATTTACTCAGGTTGTACTAGACCCAGAAATAGAAATGTCCAGTAAAATGAACCCGGAACCATGGAATAATCAGGCCTTCTCTTATAAACGAGTGGTCAATGGGATTGATTTTCCGGAAAATGGAATGATTGTCAACGTCGATCCTGTCACCGGCAAAGTTACAAATTTTGAACTGAACTGGTCTGAATATGATCTGCCTAGCGTTTCTGGAATTCTCAGCAAAGATAAGGCTGTAGAGTCCTTCCTTAAGATACGTCCTTTAACCCTCACCTATGTTCGTATCTATACCAATGGAATGCCGGGTGATTTACGGTTAGTCTATTTGCCAATCGTCAAAGACCGCAGTATCCAAGCCTCCAACATCTTGGACGCCAAAAGCGGAGAATTGCTTGATTATCAGGGACAACCAGTTGAAAAGGGGCCAAAACCATTTAGTTTTACGGATTTGACTGGGGTTAACGGAGCAGCAGAGATTGCAGCTCTTGGGCAAGCTGGGTTATTTGGTGATTATGGGAACAGCTTTAAACCTCTTGAGAAGATAAGTGTTGACTCTATGATGCGTGCCATGTATCTTAGCCGATTTGGAGTATGGGGAAACACTGACCTCACGGAGAAAGAAGTTATCAGTAAGGCCAAAGAGCTAGGCTGGTTGAAGGAAGACCTTAAGTCTGGCGATCCTGTAAATCGTGAATATTTAGCAAAAATTTTACTGCGCTATATTCAGCTGAATAAAATAGCAGAACTCAAAGATATCTATCAAGTTAGCTACAAAGATGCTGACCAAATCAGCTCGGATGCTCGTGGCTATGTCGCCATAGCCAGCAGTACAGGGATTATTAAGGTAGAGGGGGAACTATTAGCCCCACGCGAAACAGTAACCCGTGCTGAAGCTGCAACCGCACTGTTTAGGGCGTTAGGTTGGAGTAATTAGTATTCTCCATCAAAGTGCAAGTCCCCTCGGAACATAGTCTCGAGGGGACTTGTACTTTTTTAAACCTGGGATCATGTAAATCCATCAATGGAAAAAGGTAACACTTGAATGTTAGATGATTGATGTTATTATAAAGTCCAACTGGTACGACCAAGTTGAGTTTAAAAGAGTGTAATTATATACTTTTATCCTACAAGAATTTGTTATAGAATAGAGTAGAAGGTTTACACAATTGGCTTAAACGAGAGACTTCGCTAAAAAGGAGATAAAAATGGGAAAAACAATAGCTGAGAAAATATTTGATGCACACAGGGTAAACATGCCGTTTCCTGATACGCATGTTTTAAAATTGGATAGGGTTTTCTGTCACGAAATTACCACACCCATTGCAATCACAGATCTTATGGCAAGAGGAATGGACAGAGTCTTTGACCCCACGAAAATAAAAGCTGTCATAGACCATGTCACACCTGCAAAAGATTCTAAAACTGCCGAACAGGGAAAGATCCTACGGGATTGGGCTAAAAGGCATGGTATTAAAGATTTTTTTGACATTGGAAGAAATGGTGTTTGTCATGCAATATTTCCGGAAAAAGGATTCGTCAGACCAGGTTATACAGTAATTATGGGGGATTCCCACACATGTACTCATGGAGCCTTTGGAGCTTTTGCCGCAGGTGTCGGAACGACTGACCTTGAAGTAGGTATACTAAAGGGTGTATGTGCCTTCCATTTTCCTAAAACAATTAAATTTGTGCTTAATGGCACCTTAAAACCTGGTGTTTACGCAAAAGACCTGATCCTCTTCATTATTAAAGAATTGACTGTAAACGGTGCAACAAACATGGTCATAGAATTTACGGGACCAGTTGTCGATGCCATGTCAATGGAATCACGTATGACATTGTGCAATATGGCTATTGAAGCCGGAGGTACTTGTGGTATATGCTATCCGGATATGACAACCGTCGAATACCTTTGGGAATTCATTAAAGACGAATTTAATACAAAAGAAGACGCTTTGACAGAATACTCAAAGTGGATTTCCGATGCAGATGCTTCCTATGAAAAGGTATATGAATATGATGTTACGAATT
This sequence comes from Desulfosporosinus sp., assembly GCF_014237355.1. Classification (NCBI taxonomy): domain Bacteria; kingdom Bacillati; phylum Bacillota; class Clostridia; order Eubacteriales; family Desulfitobacteriaceae; genus Desulfosporosinus; species Desulfosporosinus sp. The sequence goes on along the minus strand of NZ_JABZFS010000014.1, from coordinate 14,355 downwards.
TAGAACCAATGGTTACTTTCGGATACAAACCAGACCAAGTTAAAACAGTCAATGATATGTCAGATACAAAAATTGATCAGGTTTATATTGGAAGTTGTACCAATGGTCGTATAGAAGATCTGAGAATTGCTGCAAGTATCCTAAAGGATAAAAAGATCAGTGATGAGGTACGTGCCATTGTAAGCCCTGCAACGCCTGATATTTATTCCATGGCCTTAAAAGAAGGAATCATCGAGATTTTTCAGAATGCTGGTTTTTGCGTTACAAACCCAACCTGCGGAGCTTGTCTTGGCATGAGTAATGGGGTCCTAGCCAATGGTGAAGCCTGTGCTTCCACAACAAACCGTAATTTTAATGGCAGGATGGGGAAAGGCGGTACAGTTCATCTTATGAGTCCTGCTACCGCTGCAGCTTCTGCCCTTGAAGGAAAAATAACAAATTCTCAGTTATATAAAGCATAAGCACAGGAGGGAAAAATGAAAGAATTTAGTGGAAAAGTCTTATTCCTAGATAGAAGCGATATTAATACAGACGAAATTATTCCGGCACGGTATCTTACTGAAATCACTAAAGAGGCCTTGAAACCTTATTTATTAGAGGATTTGACTCTTGGTGGTTTTAGCAATGAAGATATTAAGGACAAAGCTGTGATTCTAACAAGAGCTAATTTTGGTTGTGGTTCCTCCAGAGAGCATGCTCCATGGGCGTTAGAAGTGAACGGAATCAATGTCGTAATTGCTGAAAGCTACGCAAGAATCTTCAGACAGAATATGTACAATTGCGGCATGTTCGCTATAGAATTGCCAACAGATAAGATCCAATATCTTTTTGAGAACTACGCTGGGAAAGATACCTCAATAACCATTGATATTGATAATAATAAAATTATTGTAACTTCATCAGACCAATCAGAAGAAATTGGTTTTAGTGTCGGCGAGTTTGACAAGACCCTTGTCAAAGAAGGCGGCTGGGTTGGTTACGCAGATAAAAACTATTGATTCAAAAATAGTAGTTATGCTTAAGGCACTGGGACTTTGGTCTCAGTGCCTTTTTTGATAGATCAGAAAGTACAAGTTTAACGGAGCACAGCGAAGAATCTTATTTACCCGAGTTTTGGTACAAAGCGGGATAGATTCTTCACTACGTTCAGAATGACAGGATACTTCGTTTTATATGGATGGTTCCTTAACAAAGGACCTAGGCGCAGCCTCGGCTTTTTTTAAGATTTAGCCCCAATGAAGGTACGATTTAGGTTTAGAGATGAGATCCTAGCATTAAACACCCCTTCTTAATGAAGGGGTGTCTCGAAAATTCGATATTATCCAAAGGATCGAAAGATTATGTTCTTAGAATAGTATCTAGTACACTTAGAAGTGACAATTAATGCTATAATTAAAAATGAACATGACAGCAATCAATCAACACTAATTTTTAATCCTGATAATCTCTCCGATGGTTGAACAAGAACCATTTGGCCTGTTTGATTAAACTGGAACTGATAGGATTCCCCAGAAGTTTGTCCAATCGCTGTTTTCCAGCTAAAGTTATTCATGGCCACACTTGGATCTCCACCGCCATTAGGGCTGCTTGTCCAAGCTACGACAGCATCAGGATCAACAACACAGGGTGCTTCAAGCATGAGAGGATTACCATCGGTTATTACGGCAACTTGTTGAGGCAGGTTAGAAATGTTGGTCAGGACAGTGGATGCTAATCCTTTTTGTGATAATACTCCACTCCCTACAAAGCGGACATCGTATTTAAGCTCGGTAGGAAAAGCGAGCAGGTTTTCACTCTCAACGGATAAGCAATCCCCTGGCTCAAGTTCGAAAACTGATACATGATAAGCATTTTTGGCTAAATATATAATGCCTGAACCTTCAACGGTCATGAGTTCAATGTTTTCCCCGGTTAGTGATCTTTTTGCCAGACCTAAGAGAGAGCCCATTAATCCTCCGCCATTGTCTGGGCCAAGCAACATTTTGTCAAACTTAAAGTTCCCTTTAAAGGCAATCATGGCCCCTTTTTTTGCAATAAACTTTCCAGTACCTTCTATTTTACAGCTTAGCTCTTCCTCTACATTAAACTTAAACACCTGCATTGCCTCCTTATTACTTATAGTCTCTTTAAGTATTCCGGTAGATATTTAAAATATATAACAAAAGGGCTAATAGTACAATCCGATGTAGTATACATAAGTGTCAAAAGCTGAGGGAGTGAGAGTAATTGAAAAAGGACTTAAACTATGTAGGACGAACTTATCCAATTCATGATGCAACGCAAAAGGTCAGAGGAAGTTTAGAATACTTAAGTGACATGAAGCTGCCAAAGATGTTATATGCCAAACTACTCTTAAGTCCAATTGCCCATGGGCTCATTACTAGAATTGACCCTAGCAAAGCAGAAAATCTCCCAGGGGTTATTCGAGTTTTTACACATTTGAATACGCCCAAGAAAACCTACAGTCGCTATAGAATAATACCTGACCAAGAGTATTGCTTAGAAGATGAGCGCCTCTTAACTGAGAAAGTAAGGTTCGTAGGGGATCGAGTGGCGGTTGTGGTGGCTGTCAGCAAGGAGATTGCTAGGCAGGCCATTGAACTAATTCAAGTGGAATATGAAGCATTGCCTGTTCTAAGTACACCTGAGAAAGCCCTGGATGACCAGGAAACAAAAATCCATCCCGAAGGGAATTTGCTTCATCAATACCAACTTAAACTAGGTGAGCAGCTTCCACTTCCTGATGATTGCATTGATATTGAAACTAAAACCAATACTCAAAAAGTGCATCATGCGGCAATGGAAACCCATGTCTGTCTGGCGGACTTTGATAGCTCTGGAAAGCTGACTCTTTGGGCGGCTTGTCAAGGGGTCTTTGGGGTGAGAACAATTGTCGCAGATTTATTAGAATTAAGCTATAACAAAGTACGAGTTATTAAAGTACCCATGGGCGGATCCTTCGGCGGAAGGCAAGAAACCATCTTGGAACCGATTACTGCTTTTTTAGCTAAGGAGGTTAAGCACCCTGTCAAATTGACTTTAACGAGGGAAGATACTATTATCTCTACGATGACTAGACCGGCCACGTCCTCCAGAATAAGAACCAAGGTTACTAAAGAGGGAATTCTTGTGGATTGCAGTGTAGAGACTATTGTAGATGCTGGAGCTTATGCGACCAGTTCCATTGACAATACCTATGTAATGTCCAAAAAGATCTGTAAGTTGTATAGAATCCCTTACTATGAACATTCGGGTAAGACAGTCTACACTAATACGCCGGTTGCAGGTGGAGCCCGAGGATGGGGAGCCCCAGAAATCATGACGGCCATAGAGATTCATATGGACGCTGCAGCTAAACAGCTTTCTATGGATCCTGTAGAATTGAGACGACAAAACCTTGTCCATCCCTATGACTTCGACAAATCCTCGCATATTTCTCTAGGCAATGCCCAAGTGATCGAGTGCCTGGAGAAAGGTGCTGAAGCCTTTCGTTGGAGTGAACGATTTACTAGGGTTTTAGATCAAGGTAGATTTCGCAGAGGAGTGGGATTAGCCTGTGCAGCCCATAAAAACGGTATGTATGGTGGGTTTCCTGAGCATAGTACGATGACCCTTAAAATGAATGAGGATGGCAGTTTCATTCTTAATACCGGTCTTCATGAGTTAGGATGTGGAACGATTACTTCGATCACACAAATTGCTGCAGAGGTTTTAGATATTGATCTTAGTAATATTACCGTTTTAGAAGCTGATACAGAATACGGTCCTTATGATTTTGGCTCCTATGGAAGCAGAGTAACCTATATATGTGGTGCTTGCGCCTTTGAAGTTGCAAAGCGAGTAAAAGAGAAATTGTTAGAATGTGCGGCTTATAGTTTGCAAAAGCCTAAGCAGTATCTAGAGTGCAAAAATGGGAGAGTGTGGGTATTAGGAAACGAGCAGAATTCAATAAGTTATCGCGACATTGCAACAACTGCCAAAGTTAAGGACAATACGGACATTGTCGTTACTCATACCTATCATGGGACATCGAATCCTGGCGCCTATGCAGTGCATTTTGCAGAGGTAGAAGTTGACACTGCAACGGGAAGGGTTAGGGTCCTCGATTATCTGGCGGCTCATGACATAGGTAAAGCAATCAATCCTGGGATGGTCGAAGGACAGATCCAAGGCGGCGTACAAATGGGAATCGGCTACGCCTTATATGAAGAAGTCAAGGTAGGGAACGATGGTAGTATCCTAAGTAGCAGCTTTAAAAATTATCATGTTCTTAATGCTCCGGACATGCCCAAAGTCAAAACCCTCTTAATTGAGCAAGGTGGAGATGAAGGGCCGTATGGTGCTAAAAGCATTGGAGAGATTGCCTTTGTTCCAGTTGCTGCGGCCATAGTCAACGCCGTTAATCACGCACTTGGAACCTCTATGTCAAACATGCCTCTCACACCAGAGAAGATCTTAGCTGTTTTGAACAAGTAGCTCGAGATTCGGGGGTTCGATGGACATATAAGGGGTCTGTAAAACTTAGAACCACGGTTTTGAGGAGAGTCATAAACGTGGATGAATAGCTTGAATAGCAGAGAGTTAGGTGGAAATCATGCAAATTGAGTTTAAGATTAATGGAAAAGAACATAATATGAATGTTCCTTCGACCATGAGGTTAATTGATCTATTAAGAGAGGAATTGGGGTTAACAGGAACTAAAGAGGGTTGTGGTGAAGGGGAGTGCGGATCTTGTACCGTACTCATGAACGGTAAAGCTGTAAATTCCTGTCTAGTCTTTGTGCCTCAGATCAGAGGGCAGGAGATCCTCACAATCGAAGCCTTAGAAAAGGATGGACAATTGGACCAACTCCAAGAATCTTTCATTAAAAATAGCGCTATCCAATGTGGTTACTGCACACCAGGAATGTTGATGTCGGCCAAGGCACTTTTGATGGTCAATCCTCATCCAACTGAAGATGAGATTAAAACTTCAATTGCCGGTAATCTATGCCGATGTACCGGATATAACAAAATAGTGCAGGCGATTCAAGAAGCTGCTACACAAGATTAAGCGTGTAAAAGAACCGTCCCCGCGACACGCCAAACGTGTCAGGGGGGCGGTCCTTTTTGACACGCCATAACCCAGATCGTCATCCTGAGCGATAGCTAAGGATCTAGATCTCTTTCAGGATGACACAGCCTTTGAGTTGCTTTAAGAGGAGAATCAATATGAACTATGATTTTGATCGGATTATTGATCGTCGTCAGACTTGTTCAGTAAAATGGGATTTTAATCAACAGATATTTGGTTGCGAGGACGTTTTGCCGTTGTGGGTTGCGGACATGGACTTTGAAGCACCCGAAGCTGTTGTAGAAGCCCTGGTTGACCGTGCCAAGCATGGGATATTTGGTTATTCTAATGGAATGGATGGTTATTACGAGGCCCTCATTGCTTGGCTGCGTGATCGCCATAGTTGGGAGATACGGCGAGATTGGATCTCATTTAGCCCAGGAGTTGTCTTTGCATTAAATGAATTGGTACGTAGTTTGACTAAGCCTGAGGATAAAATCCTGATTCAATCCCCGGTATATCCGCCCTTTTACAAAGCGATTAAAAATAATGGTCGAGAGGTTGTTAATAGTCAACTTAGGGTCGCACATGGGCGGTATGTCATGGATTTCGAGGATTTAGAAGAGAAGTTTTCAAGCGGTGTTAAGATGATGATTTTATGCAACCCACATAATCCCGTGGGGAGGGTTTGGGAGCGTGAAGAACTTAATCGTTTAGGTCGGCTCTGCCTGGATCATAAAGTCATAGTTATTTCAGATGAAATTCACGGTGATCTTATCTACGAAGGGTATCACCATATTCCCTTCGCTTCACTTTCCCCAGAGTTAGCCCTGCAATCGATTGTTTGTACTGCACCTAGCAAAACATTTAACTTAGCTGGTTTACAGACTTCGAATTTAATCATTCCAAACGCCGAGTATCGTCAAGCTTATGAAGCGTCACGCGACTTGACTGGGATTCATAATCCCAATGTGTTTGGCATAACTGCTTTAGAAGCAGCTTATCGGGAGGGCGGAGACTGGTTGAATCAGCTAATGCACTATTTGAAGGAGAGCGTGGAATTCCTTAAGACATCCTTCGCCCAAGAACTCCCACAGATTAAGATGATTCAGCCTGAGGGAACGTATTTAGTGTGGTTGGATTTTCGAGAGCTAAAAATGGAACCTCGTGAATTACAAAACTTCCTTGTACACAAGGCAGGAGTGGGTCTAAATCCTGGCTTTCACTTCGGTCCCGGCGGAGAAGGTTTTGCCCGGCTAAATATTGGTTGCTCTCGTTCAGTCCTTGAAGAAGGTTTTGAACGCATTAGAGCTGCTATTGGTGAATTGGCCTAGCGAATGGTCATTAGATCCTATGAAACTCCTGAGTCTTAGAATTTCAAAATTCTTAGACTCAGGAGTTTTTTACGTTCTTCAAATCACCTTTTGATTTGGTAAATTTACGAATTGCTCACCGATTAAGATCCCTCCCAATACACTATTAAAAATAATGATGCGTGTAGGGGGGGATGCCATTGAAACCTGTCGTAGAAGTTCAGAATGTTGGAATGAAATATCAATCCTTAAATGGGGAAATAACGGCTTTGGAAAACATTAATTTTTCAGTCAGAGATGGGGAGTTTGTAAGTATTGTTGGCCCAAGCGGTTGTGGTAAGTCCACCCTATTATCAATTATTTCCGGGCTAATTTTCTCAACCTCTGGAACGGTTTTGTTATCTGGAGAAAAGGTCACGGGGACGTCTCCGAAAATAGGATACATGTTACAAAAGGATCATCTTTTTGATTGGAGGACCATTTATCAAAATGTCATGCTTGGTCTTGAAATACGTAAAAGTGTTACTAAAGCGGCGAAGGACCGCGCCGCAGCTCTCCTTAAGACATATGGACTTTACGAATTCAAAGATAACTATCCCAATCAGCTTTCGGGTGGAATGAGACAAAGAGTCGCTCTTATCAGGACGCTAGTAACGGATCCTCAAATCCTGTTATTAGATGAAGCCTTTTCTGCCTTGGATTATCAAACTAGGTTGGTTGTCAATGATGATATTTATAGCATTATCAAAAAAGAAAATAAAACTGCACTTTTGGTTACCCATGACATTTCCGAGAGTATCAGCATGTCAGACAGAGTTGTTCTATTATCGAAACGTCCTGGTACAGTTAAAGAAATCTATGAAATCAATCTCAACAATGATAATAGAACCCCCTTATCCACTCGAGAAACACCAGAGTTCAGATATTATTTTCAAGAGATTTGGAAGGGGCTTGATGTCCATGTCTAATCTTCAGGAAAAGAGAAACATTCACATGGATCAAAGCTTAGACATTTCTCAAGAGCACAAAGATTACTTACACAAGGTTCGAATGGAAAAGATATCTGTTCGACTCATACAATTATTGATTTTCGGAATCGCCTTGTTACTTTGGGAACTATGTGCTAATGCTAAAATCGTCGATCCTTTTATCACAAGCCAACCTTCAAGAGTTTTTGCTACAATGGTTAATTTGTATCAAGATGGTATGCTGTTTCACCACATTGGAATTACTTGTTTAGAAGCCTTCGTTGGTTTTGTTTTAGGAACGCTAGTAGGCACGTTGATTGCAATTATGTTATGGTGGTCTGAATTTTTGTGTAAGGTTTTGGAACCGTATTTAGTCGTTCTTAATAGCTTGCCAAAAATCGCCCTTGGACCAATTTTTATAGTTTGGATTGGTGCAGGACCTGCAGCCATCATCGTAATGACGTTAGCCATTTCTCTTATAGTCACTGTTTTAGAGGTTTTAAATGGATTTCTAACGACAGATCAAGAAAAAATTAAGCTTGTTCAAACATTTGGCGGCACAAAATTCCAAGTTCTCACGAAGGTTCTACTGCCTGCGTCCTACCCTACTATTATCAATGCCCTTAAGATTAATGTTGGTTTATCCTGGGTGGGGGTTATTGTAGGTGAGTTTTTAGTATCTAAAGCCGGGTTGGGCTATCTCATTGTATACGGAGGGCAAGTTTTCAAATTGGACCTAGTTATGACTAGTGTCATCATCTTGGGTGTGGCAGCGACTGTTATGTACCAGGGGGTGGTTTACCTTGAAAAGGTACTCGTGAAAAATAAGTTTTAAGAAGCTACTTTCCAGTAATATGTGATATGTGAAATATACTCACCAAAAGAAGGAGGATCCTCATAATGAGAAAGAAAAATAGGTTTATGCTAGTACTTACTGCGCTGATTCTAGGAGTTTCCTTAGTGCTATCAGGCTGTACTGCTCAACAACCCGAGCTTACAAAGGTTAAACTGTCCGAGGTTACACATTCCATCTTTTATGCGCCACAGTATGTAGCTTTAAGTAAAGGCTTTTTTAAGGAAGAAGGACTAGATGTTGAACTAACAAATGGTCAAGGTGCGGATAAAGTGATGACTGCTGTGCTTTCGGGCCAAGCTGACATAGGTTTTGCCGGCCCTGAGGCGAGTGTTTATGTCTACAACGAAGGCAAAGAGGACAACGCTGTCGTCTTTGCACAACTGACCAATGGAGATGGAACCTTTCTGATGGGTAGAACCCCTGATCCTGATTTTCAATGGAGCGATCTAAAAGGTAAAGATGTTATTGGCGGACGTAAGGGCGGAATGCCCGCAATTGTCCTGCAGTATGTGTTGAGTAAAAACGGTCTCACGGTTGGAAAAGATGTCTCTATCGATACCACAATGCAATTTGCTGCTATGCCAGGTGCCTTCCTTGGAGGACAAGGGGATTATGTGATTATCTTTGAACCTACGGCATCCAGCATGGAAAAAGAAGGTAAGGCATATATCGTAGCTTCCCTAGGTAAGGATAGCGGCGAGATTCCCTATACAGCTTATTTCGCTAAAAAGAGTATGATTGAAAAAAATCCGGAGCTTATTCAGAAGTTTACGAATGCGGTTTATAAAGGCCAGCAATGGGTAGCAAGTCATTCGCCTGAGGAAATTGCCATGGCTATTAAACTTCAATTTCCGGATGAAAACGATCAAATTCTCGTCAGTGCAGTAAAGCGTTACAAGGAACAGAACTCTTGGAAGAAGGATCCGGTTCTAACCCAAAACGATTTCTATCTTCTGCAACAAATCATGAAGGATGCAGGAGAACTTAATAAGACCGCACCTTATGAAAAGGTAGTAACAACTAAATTTGGAGAAAACGCAATAAAGACGATCAAGTAAATCGTTAACCGTTGAACATTAGGGATCAGGCTCTCGGCCTGGTCCCTTCTCAGTTAGTAAGAATTGATTGACAGAAATTCTTCTATCCTAGATAATATAATAATCATGATCTCAAAGAGGAGTTAATGAAATGATTCACATAAAAAATTTAATAGCGTTGCTGCGGGAGAAAATCAATGAGTAAGCTTAACAAAGATTCTACTGGATTTGCCGTACTTTTAGTCCTTATTTCCACCTTGGGGTTTAGTTTTTATCCGATTTTAGGGAAAGTAGTCTTCGTGGGAGGCGCTAGTCTCTCTACAGTTTTATTTCTTAGATTTACCATTGCAGCACTTATTTTCTGGGCGATCATTATTAGCCGAGAAGGATTTCCACGATTGCCTTTAAAAACCTGGCTTGTATTATGGGGCATGGGTGGAGTTGGATATTCTATGATGGCCGGTCTTTACATATCATCGGTCCTATTCATTCCCGCCTCCTTAGCTGCGTTACTATTGTATGCTTATCCTGTAATTGTCACAGTATTAGCGGTTTTGACGAAACAAGAGAAGTTCTCTATTTATAAACTTATTGGCTTGATATTATCAACCTTTGGCTTAGTTTTAGTTCTAGGATTGGCCTTTAATGGAATTAATTATGTTGGAGTTATGCTTGCCCTTGGAGCGGCCTTTGTTTATGCGATTTATATATTGATAGGAAATAAAGTCTTGGAAACAACAACCCCTTTAGTTAGTACGACAATTATTTCCACGTCTGCTGCACTTACCTATGGGGTTATCGGATTGCCAATCGGTGGTTTGACTTGGAATCTTTCTTGGGGCACCTGGATGGGAATTGGTGGAATTATTCTGTTCTCAACAATAATCGGAATGCTGACATTTTTTCAAGGTATCAAGCGTATAGGCGCCACATCTGCGTCAATTATAAGTATGACTGAACCCGTGATGACGGTTGTTCTAGCCGTTCTCATATTTAATGAACATCTTACTCTTATGCAAACAGTAGGTGGGATTTTTGTCGTCATAGGAGGGATTTTAGCCGTTCTATCTCCCGCTCCGAAAATAATCCAGCAGTTAAATTCCTCAACTAATTAGAGAGGTTTCTCTAGGACACAGTATTTTTACCGAAGATTTAGCAAAGCCTTTTACTCACCTCAAGGTGACTAAAAGGCTCTTGCTTTTAGACTCTAAAACAATTGTTGTTACTGTTTTGGTGATCCACTGTGGTACAATAATAGTAAGGTTTATATCTTTATGTACGAAGACTGAGATAGAAAGAAGGAATCCCAGTTGGAAAAACCGAGTTTACTTCAACTCCAAAAATCAAAAACGGGTGCACTTCCTAAGCTTTGGAGTCGATTAAGCATTATCTTATTAGTCTTAATCATTTTGACCACCGGAGGAATCACCATTTACATTTCCTCATTAGATATAAGTAAACTACAAACTCCTCTGGCTCATCCCTCTTATCTTTACGACCTAAAAGGTAACCGGGTTTCTCAACTATCATCCTCAAGAATAGAACCTATTACTGACCAGCAAATTCCGCTCTTCATGAAGAATGCTATTATTGCGGTAGAAGACCGTCGTTATTATGAGCATAAAGGGGTCGATCTTCGCTCTATCTCCCGGGCTTTATATAGAGATGTGATATCTGGCGATTTTTCTGAAGGGGGAAGCACGATCACCCAGCAATTAGCTAAAAATCTTTTTTTAGCTTCGGATAAAACCCTTGCTCGAAAACTCAAGGAAGCTGCCTATGCCTTAAAAATCGAGGCGGTTCTTAATAAGGATGAAATTTTAGTCGCCTACCTTAATCAAATTTATTTTGGCGAAGGGCGTTGGGGGCTGCAAAATGCAGCTCAAGTCTATTTCGGTAAAGATTCTGAGCAGCTAACCTTAGAAGAATCCGCTTTGCTCGCTGGTTTGCTCAAAGCACCTACTAACTATTCCCCCCTCAGCAATAAAGAAAAGTCGTTAGAGCGAAGAAATCTGGTACTTACCTTGATGAAAGAACAGAATTATATAACTGCTGCCGAATACGAAACAGCAGTTGTTCAACCGATCACTCTGAGAAAAGGGTCTCTAAAGAATCTTTCAGGTCAATATGCCCCCTATGTTGATTATGTCATAGAAGAAGCCATTGATCGTATTGGCTTTACAGAAGAACAAATCTTAAATGGAGGTCTTCAGATATATACTCAGATGGACCCTTTGGTACAAAAAGCAGCCGAAGATGTCTACGAGGAAAGCCATTATTTCCCCAAAGGAACGCGCGACCAAATTGTTCAAAGCGGAGTAGTGATTATAGACCACACAACAGGAGGTATCAGGGGATTAGTAGGATATCGAGGGGAGAGAGTATACCGTGGCTTGAATCATGCAACCTCGACCCAACTCGAGCGTCAACCTGGTTCTTCTTTAAAACCATTTTCGGTTTATGGCCCAGCCTTAGAAAAGGGCTATTCTCCGGATTCTATGGTCAGTGATCATCCGCTAAATATTAATGGATATGCTCCCAAGAATTACGACAACCAACATCGGGGATATATAACCATGCAAGAGGCTGTTCGTCATTCTTGGAATATTCCTGCAGTTTGGTTATTGAACGAAATTGGAATCGCTAGTGGGGTTGACTTCACTCAACGCAGCGGAATTCCTTTAGAAGAAGAGGATCATACCCTCAGTTTAGCCCTCGGGGGTCTTTCCAAAGGGGTCACCCCGCTGCAAATGGCACAAGCTTATGGAATGTTTGCCAATCTAGGGATTATGAATAAGGCCTATGCCATTAGTAAGATAACCACCAAAGATGGTACGGTAATTTTTCAAGCACAACCAGAAGCAGTTCAAGTGACCACTCCAAGCGTAGCCTATATGATGACCCTCATGTTACAAGACGTAGTCATCAATGGAACCGGGGAAAATGCCTATCTCTCTCGACCGACAGCGGGTAAAACTGGTTCCGTCGAGCTTCCCCATACCGAGGAATTCAAAGGTATCAGCAAAGGGGTTAAAGATGTTTGGTTTGTTGGGTATACACCGGAACTTACGGCAGCGGTTTGGATGGGGTATGATAACACAGATCGCAATCACTACCTTACAACTTCAGGAGGATCTGAACCAGCTGTCGTATTCAAGGAAATATTATCTCGAGCCCTAGAATCCACCCCAGTTGTTCCCTTCGAAATTCCCCAGGAATATATTGAGCAAAATAAATTTTCCAATAAACTATACAAGTGGTACAAAGAGAATTTTTATCCTCAATCACGATATGAGGATCAGTTTGACGACGAAGACGAAGACGAAGACAAAGAAAAAGGCAAAGGAAAAGATAAGGGAAAAGATAAAGATTAGGGTCTAAGAAAGGCGAGTTGTAAGACGAATAATCAATTGTGTATCGATACTATATTCGTGGATAAGGAGAGAATAAACCATGGCAGAGTTCAAGGAAATTAATAGTCCCCAGGATCTGGAGGGAATTCTAGAGGAATCCCGTCTACGCAAAATAATCATCTTTAAACATAGCACTGCCTGTCCTACGAGTGCAAGGGCTTGGCAGGAGGTTCAGGATTTTATTCAGGAAAGTTCGGATGAAATCTTAGTCGTCATGATTAAGGTAATTGAGTCTCGATCAATTTCTAACCAATTAGCTGAAACTTTAGGAGTAAAGCATCAATCCCCACAAGTATTGCTTTTAAGTAATCGGCAGATTTTATGGCATACTTCCCATCAGACAGTGACCCAAACCAATATTAAGAAAGCCTTAGAGGGTGAAATATCCCCTTTTAATCAAGCCTTTTAAACAATGAAGGGTGGATGATCGTGAAGTATACTGAATTTGAATTTAGCGTTGATAGTGGAACGGTACTCTATGCTAAAGAGTGGCAGCCAGCAACTAAATCCCGAGGCGTGATCTGCCTTATTCATGGTTTAGGAGAACACAGCGGACGATATGTTAATATGGCACAATACTTAACCCAAGCGGGTTATGTTTTATTGGCCTATGATCAACGGGGTCATGGTAAATCCTTGGGCAGGCGTGGGTATACGCCCTTCTATGACACGCTATTGGACGATATCGACCGTTTTAGACGTGAATCTATTAAACGTTTCCCAGGCTTACCTACCTTTCTATATGGTCATAGCCTAGGAGGCAACTTAGTTCTCAATTATGTCCTGCGTCGACGACCGGAATTTGCAGGAGTGATTGTTACTAGTCCATGGCTTAAGTTAACGGTTGAACCTCCTAGGTTGCTTATAGCGCTATTAAGGTTATTAAATAGACTATGGCCCACCTTTTCATTACCTAGCGGGCTTGATTTAAAAGCACTTTCCCGTGACCTAAACGTGGTTGATGCCTACAAAGCTGATCCACTGGTTCATAACCGCATTTCCATTCGTCTTTTTGTGACCATGGATCACGCAGGGCGGTGGGCGCTGAAAAATGCAGCAAAGTTCGATCTTCCCTTGCTATTAATGCACGGTGAAGCTGATCGTATAACCTCCTCTGAAGCTAGTAAGCAATTTGCTGGCCAGGTTCCGATGGATTGTACTCTGAAGCTTTGGCAAGGCCTGTATCATGAACTTCATAATGAACCAGAAAAAGATGAGGTACTAGCTTATATCGTTAAATGGCTCGAAAACTATTCATAGAATGTTTATAAGTTTTCACAATAATTATTGAGGTGTTCATATGGAGGCGACTAGGCAGTTATATTGGAATATTGACGGGAAGTCCCTAATGTATAGTTTTGCTCTGCTAGCCTTCGTCATTTTTATAATCGGGGTTACAAAAAAGGTTAGGCGATGGAAACAAGGAAGGCCTATTAAGTACGATCATTTGGGCATGAGATTTAGGATGTTTTTTTCAATGATCTTTAGGCATGATAAAGGGGTTTTCAGGGGGACGTTTCGCCGCTTTATGCATTTAGGGGTTTTTTATGGATTTATCGTCTTAACCTTCGGAACGTTAGTTATTGCGATTCAGGATCATTTTGGAATACCGCTGTACTATGGAATGAAGTATTTAGTACTAAGTTTGCTGCTCGATTTGTTTGGACTTATAGCTATGATTGGTATAGCTATGGCTGCCTATAAACGATATATCG
>NZ_JABZFS010000013.1:0-155856 GCF_014237355.1 Desulfosporosinus sp. | reverse complement strand
TAAGTCTCAAGCTTTAGGCTATAAAGAATTCGTCTTGGATCCTGGTTCAAGAACTCCAGTAGATACCTTAGCGAATCTTACGCATATCCGCCGTTTAGCTATTAAGAAAAAGTTCAGACCCCTTGGTTTCCCTGTCATTGCTTTTACAACCAAGACAGAGCCAATGGAAGAAATTATGGAAGCCACTGTATATGTAGCTAAATATGCAAGTGCAGTTGTCTTAAAAACTAGTGCAAAAGCTCATGTTTTGCCATTAATGACTTTGAGACAGAACATTTACACAGATCCCCAAAAACCTATTCAAGTGGAGCCCAAACTACATTCCGTCGGGGCGGTTGATGAAAACTCACCATTCTATATTACAACTAACTTCTCCCTTACCTATTATAGTGTCGAAGGTGAAGTTGAAACCTCTAAAGTCCCTAGCTATATCTTACCTATTGATACTGATGGCACTTCCGTTCTTACGGCTTATGCTGCTGGGAAGTTTGAACCGGAAAAAATTGTCGAAGCAATGAATGCCTGTGGTATAGCAGATAAGGTGAAACATCGTAACATTATTATTCCAGGCTATGTCGCTGTAATTTCAGGAAAACTATCTGAACTGTCCGGTTGGAAAGCTATTGTTGGACCACGTGAATCTAGTGGTATTGTTTCTTTCTCGAAATCTCTTACCTAAGTATTTGATAGTAGGGTTTTAATGTAATTACGCTTTGTCGTAGGTGAGAACGATGTTTTCATAGTATTCATACCAGATGGGATTTCTTGGTGAAAGTAAGGAAGTGAAAGCGATGTCCCAATTTCAAATTAAACTCATGCCCGAGAACCGTGTTATCGAAGCTGATCATGGTACATCCCTGCTTAACGTAGCTGCAAAAGCCGGTATTATGATAAAATCTGGGTGCGGTGGAAAGGGAACTTGCGGAGCTTGTAAAGTGAACGTTCTGAGTGGGGACCCAATAATAAATGGTACGGGAAACTTAACACCAGAGCAACTTTCCAAAGGACTTCGGCTAGCCTGTAAGACCTTGGTGCAAGGGGATATGACCTTCGAAATACCTCCTGAGTCAAGGTTACAAGAACACCAAGTGTTATTGGGAGATGTCCCGAAAGGGCTCTTACAGGAAAGTGAACATGATTTACTCGAGAAGTTCGGGCGTCAACCCTTAGCACAGAAGCAGAGGATTTCACTTTCAGTACCCACTTTGACGGAAAACTCCAGTGATTGGTCTCGTCTTAGTATAGAACTCCGTCGCGTCTTAAAAACCGGAGATAAACCCATTCATATACCATTATCCGTTCTTAAGCATCTTCCTGACTCACTTCGCAAAGCTAATTGGGATGTATCTATCACCATGACAGATACTGAAGCTGGATTAACTATTACACACATTGAACAGGGCAACGATGTACCCCCTTATGGACTTGCTATTGATATAGGTACCACGACAGTTGTTGTTTACTTAATTAATCTTTTAACTGGAGAGATTGTTGATCAACAGGGTACTTACAATAAACAAGCAAAATATGGGGACGACGTAATCACTCGTATCGTATATGCAGTTGAAAGTGAGCAGAGCTTAATAGAGATCAGGGATGCTGTTCTAGAAACCATCAATGGCCTTCTGGATAAGATTCTTGCTCGCCAATCCTTAAGTAGTAAGGATATCGCTAGTGCGATGGTGGCTGGAAATACGACGATGACACAGTTGTTCTTAGGTGTTAATCCACGCTATATTCGATTGGAACCCTATATTCCAACTATGACAAATGTTCCCTCATACACTGCTCGGGAAATTGGGCTGCATATGTTGCCGGAGGCACTAGTGCACTGTTATCCTTCAGTAGCAAGCTATGTGGGAGGAGACATTGTTGCTGGAACCCTGGTAACGGATTTAGCTAATGGGGAAGACATTATTCTCTTTATTGATATTGGAACGAATGGGGAGATTGTACTCGGCAACCAGGATTGGCTTGTTGCTTGTGCTTGTTCAGCAGGTCCGAGCTTTGAAGGTGGCGGTATTACCTTCGGTATGCGAGCTATGCCAGGGGCAATTGAACGGATCATTATCGATCCCGAGACCTTAGATGTATCCCTTAAAGTGATCAATAACCAGACTCCTGTTGGAATATGCGGATCGGGGCTTGTGGATTGTATAGCCAAGTTACTCAGTGCAGGTATCATAGACCGTGCTGGGAATTTCCAGTTAGGGCATAAGTCAGACTCACAGCGATTAAGAGCAACCGCTGATGATAAAGAGTTTGTCCTGGCTTGGGCTCATCAAGCCGGTGGAGAAAAAGATGTGGTCATCACTGAAAATGATGTCAAGAATGTTATTCGGGCCAAAGGTGCTATCTATGCTGGAATTCGATCCTTACTAAATATGGTTGCAGTGGATATTGAAATGATTAGCCGGATTGTCATTGCGGGCGGTTTTGGTAATTACCTTAATATTCATGACGCTGTTCAGATTGGACTGCTCCCAGACCTTGAACCAGAACGGTTTGAGTTTGTTGGGAATGCATCTGTAAAAGGTGCTCGTCTAGCCTTACTTTCTCAGAATGCCTGGCGAGAAGCAGAAGAATTAGGACGGAAAATGACCTATGTCGAGCTTTCAGTTGGGGTAACCTATATGGACGAATATATGGCTGCCTTATTTTTACCCCATACGGATATGACCCTATTTCCATCTTTTCAATAAACGTTATTATGGAGGTCAATTATGTCAAAATATATAGCAGTTGCTGGCAAAGGTGGAGTAGGAAAAACCACATTCACCGCTTTATTACTAAGGCAAATGGTTCGTCATAAGAAAGGGACTTCTATACTCGCTGTTGATGCAGATCCCAATGCAAATCTTGGTGAAGCTTTGGGCTTAGAAGTTACATCCACTATATCGGAATTGCTTGAACAGAGTAAAGATCCTAAAGCAATCCCCGAGGGAATGCCAAAAAATGTTTTTATCGAATACAAACTCCAACAATCGTTAGTTGAGTCAAAAGATATCGATCTACTTGTCATGGGAGGACCTCAGGGAGCTGGGTGTTATTGCTATCCAAATGACATCTTGCGCAAACATCTTCAGGACATTGGAGAAAACTATGACTTCGTCGCAGTGGATTCTGAAGCGGGATTGGAACATATCAGTCGTCGTACAATCCCCCGGGTTGAAGTAATGTTTGTAATCAGTGATTCTTCCGCACGTGGAATTCGTTCAGCAGGAAGAGTCCACGATCTTATTCGAGGGCTAAAGTCTGCCGTCCAAACAGTTTATTTAATCGTAACTAAGAGTACCGAGGAAAGTATGGAATCCTTAAGAGAAGAAATCGAACGTACTGGTCTTACTGTTATAGGAGACATACCGTTAGATCCTTTAGTTGTGGAATATGACTTGGCAGGCAAACCATTATTTGATTTGCCAGATGATGCCGTCTCGGTCCAGGCAGTGGAAAGTATTCTGAACCGTGCCGGAATCTTTAACTAGAAAGGAGAGAAGTTCATGTCCGTAACGTTAGTGAAAGAAAAGTATTCCAGTAAGGTTGGAGAGGTAGTACTCGGAGCAACTGCTGAACAGGGAGGAACAAGAACCTCCACAATTACAGTTGGAGGAGACAGCGCCTTACCGTTTCTCCACTTTGAAGGGGAAACGAAGAATCGTCCAGTGATCGCTATGGAGGTCACTGACGTAGTACCCTCATGGCCTGACACCATCAAGAATCGAATTGGGGATGTAATCAATGATCCAGCCGCATGGGCTAAAAAATGCGTTGATGATTTTGGTGCAGACCTCATCTATCTCAAACTGGATGGTGCAGATCCAGAAGGAGAAAACCGTTCCCCTGAAGATTGTGCACGCATCGTTAAAGATGTCTTAGCAGCTGTTGGAGTACCCCTCATTGTAGAAGGGTGCGACGACGGTGAAAAGAATAATGAGATTATGGCAGTTATTGCTGAGGCTGCAGCAGGGGAAAACCTCTTAATAGGTATTGCTGAACAGGACAACTATAAGTCCATTACCGCTGCCGCAATGGTTCACAAGCATACTCTCATTGCTCGTTCACCACTTGATATTAATATCTGTAAACAGTTAAATATCTTGATCAATGAAATGGGACTACCCCTAAATAAAATTGTTATTGATCCTACAGTTGCTGGTCTTGGATTCGGAATTGAGTATGTTTATTCGATCATGGAGCGCGCTCGACTAGGAGCCTTAGCAAATGACAAAATGCTCTCTATGCCAATTATTTGTACAGTGGGACATGAGGCTAATCGTTGCAAGGAAGCTTATGCATCTGTAGAAGAGTTTCCTGGATGGGGGGATCTCGCAGATCGTAGTGTGCTATGGGAGGCAGTAACGGCTTCTGGCGTTCTTCAAGTTGGAGCCAGCATTCTTGTAATGCGTAACCCAGCTGCAGTAAGTATTGTCAAGAAAAACATTGCTGATATGATGGGCGATTAATCCTAAATAGAGCTTTATAGTATATCCGTAAAATTACCTTCATTTAGTAAATAATTTAATAAAATGGAAGGACGTGACCGAATGCTTATTTTTGGCGAACGGATTAACGGTATGTTTACTGATATTGGAGATGCACTCCGCAATAAAGACCCAAAAGCTATTCAATATTGGGCTGTAAAGCAACAAGAGGGAGGAGCCCACTACCTTGACGTAAATTCAGGCCCTGCAATTCCAACTCACGAAAGAGTCGAAGCTTATGAGTGGATGGTTAATGTTATCCAGGAAGTCTCAGAATTACCCCTCGTGTTAGACTCCACAAACTATGATGCAATCGAAGCAGGTCTAAAAGTTTGTAAGCGCCCAGCGATCATTAACTCTTGCCCTGCAGAACAAGTTAAGATTGAACGTGTTTTTCCAATGGCTATTCAATACAATGCTGGTATCATCGGTTTAACTATGGATAAAAAAGGGATTCCAAAAGATGCAGAGAATCGGGTTGCATTTGCTATGGAATTAGTTGCTGCTGCTGATGAGTATGGCGTACCCATGGAAGATCTATACATCGATCCACTAATTCTCCCTGTAAATGTCGCACAGGAGCATGCACCTGAAGTACTAGAGTCCTTAAGACAGGTGAAAATGTTGGCAAATCCAGCACCTCGAACGGTTCTAGGATTATCGAATGTTTCGCAGAAATCTCCGGATCGTAACTTGATCAACCGGACCTATATGGCCATGGCTGTTGCATGCGGACTTGATGCCGCCATCATGGATGCTAATGATGATGACCTAGTAGACGTAGCAGCTACCACACAGATTCTTCTAAATAGAAGCATCTATGCTGACTCCTATCTGAAGGTTTTCCGCGCACGCTAAAATTGACATCGCTATAAATTAAACAATATTGGGTTTGAAGATAAAGGTATGCTATTCAGACCCTATATAAACTATAAAAATAAGGATATACACCATTTACGGGTGATATCCTTATTTTATATAGTTAGGAAAATGTTAGAAATTATATCATACCTGCCTCTGGATAAGCATAGCTATCAACAGATATGTAATCTGGAGGTGGATTTTTTGGAGGCTTATTACCTTAATGATCCAAGAATTGAAGAGTGGGTAGAACAAATTATCGAAACAGTATTAACTTCTTGTTTATTAACAGGGACTGATTCAGATCAGGAATACCAAAAGGGATGCGAAATTGTCGAGAAACTGACAACACAATTACTGGGATTGTCTATGTTTCCATCACAATACCTAGCAGATGGACTTAGACAAATCCTAGATCAACAACTTCCTGACTCCCGTGTTATTAATAATTTTCCGACGTTTCAAGAGACAATGAATAAGATGCTGAACGAAGGTATGGTAAAAGTACTCAATAACAAAAAGGTGGATATTATAAGTTCCTTGGATCAGGATATTACAATGCCTGCCTTTGCCTCAATGGATCATAGAGACATTATTAAAAAGGACAATATTTGTAAGATCATTGAAGTAAATATAGTTCAATTAGTAGATGTAGTAAGCGAAGTAAATGAGCTGGAGCGAGAATCTATTAGTTCGGATATTGACAGTTCGATAGATAGTGTAGTTGTAATGAATAGTTTTGATAAAGTCAGTCCGGTTCCTCATAAAGCGGAACGACTGAAAGATGTACTAAATTATATATTTCCTGATGCACCTATTCTGTGGAATACAACCTTACAGGGTGAAAGATTTTTAGCTCAAGTAGAAGATCTTCTCATCTGTCGTTTTGACCCTGCTCATCCTTGCCAGACGGAAAAGTTTGAAAAAGATGGCTGGAGAGTTATGTTGTGCCACGAAGAAGACCTAACTTATCCCCGTAGATTAGAAAGGAAAATCAAACATATTATGCGCAGAAGAAAAAATCTGAACCTCAGTTAATAATATCACTTATTTTTTTGCTAGAAAGTAGGATTTACTGTTTCAATGTCGAATTAAGAAAATATGAAGGAGCAGAATCTTGAGACATTTGAGCTATTGAAATGAGGAATAACATTGACAGACCAGTTGGGAGAAATATTAAAAAACACCCTCAAAGCGATCGAATCAGGAAAAGAAGAAATATTTTTTATTGCAGAAACATCCCGGACTGAGACGCATCGACTGATTAATGAACTCTCTCAGCTTAAAACAGATATTACGGAAATTATTTCACAAGTTGATTATCAAGAAAAATTAGAACGACGTTTGCGCCACCGACTTATGGAAGTTAATCGAGCGCATCAAGAACATACTCACAAACAAATGATGGAGGCTTATACTGAGGCTAAAGATGCCCAAGTTAAACTTCAGCTATTGCAGCAAAAAGAAGTCCAATTGCGTAAGCGCCGAGATGATCTGGAACGATCTCTGGGTCAAATGCAGGTTACGATTGAACGGGCCCAAAATTTAATGACTCAAGTGGGCATGGCGATAAGTTTATTGCAAGGTGGAGTCGTTGAAGCTTTGCAAACTCAAAATCATGAACAACGACTAGAAATGGGTTTGCGTGTTATAAAAGCCCAAGAGGAAGAACGTCGTCGTGTAGCGAGAGAAATGCATGATGGTCCAGCGCAAACTTTAGCAAATATTGTTTTACGACTTGAGATAGCTGAAAAATTACTTGAATTAGATCCAAGCCGTGTTAAAGCGGAGCTTAACGATCTTAAAAATTTAGTTCGAGCGAATTTACAAGACATTCGTAGAATTATTTTCGATCTTCGACCAATGGCCTTGGATGACTTAGGAATTGTACCAGCAATCTCAAAATACTTAGATAATTTCCAAGAAACCTATGGTATTAAGTGTCAGCTGAGAATCGAAGGAAGAGAAAAGCGACTGCTGCCAGCTATGGAAGTTGCGCTCTTCAGATTAGTTCAAGAGGGAATGACTAATGTTGCCAAGCATGCACAATCTACCAGAGTAGACATTCATTTGATCTATCAAGAAGATTGGACCATCGCTAGAATAAGAGATTATGGTCGAGGATTTGAAGTGAAAACGGCTATGAATGCTCCTGGAGAACATTTCGGACTCGTTGGTATGCGAGAACGTGTCGAAATGTTTTCTGGACGTTTTTCCATCCAATCAATCATTGGAAAGGGGACATCAATCGATTTTTCAATTCCATCAAGCCAAGAGGGAGGAATGACAAATTGATAAGAATTGTAATCGCAGATGATCATCCTCTCATAAGAGAAGGACTACGTCGAATTTTAGAATTTGAAGATGGGATTGAAGTTATTGCCGAAGTTGGTGACGGTCAAGGCGCTATAAATATTGCGAGGTCTTTAGATTTTGATATCTTGTTAATGGATCTTAATATGCCTGGTGTTAATGGTTTAGAAGCCGGCCGGGTAATACGTCGTGAGTGTCCGAACATTGGCATTCTAGTGCTTACTGTCGATGATTCGGATGAGAAGGTTTTCCAGGTTCTTCAAATTGGTGTTGCAGGCTATTTGCTCAAAGATGTAGATTCAAAAACTTTAATTCATTCGATTCGCAAGGTTTATGCCGGTGACCCCATCTTATCTCCTTCCGTTACTGGAAAACTGCTGGATCAATTGAGCCAAACGAGCCCTTTGAAAGATACATGTGGTCTTAGTGATCGTGAAATGGAAATACTCCATTATGTTGTCAAGGGGTCTTCAAACCGTGAGATTGGGACCTCTTTATTTATTAGTGAAAAAACTGTAAAAAATCATTTATCTAGTATTTATCGTAAATTAGCTGTCGAAGACCGTACTCAAGCAGCTCTAAAAGCCGTCAAACTTAATTTTTTCCAGCTGGACTAATCAACGCTGTTTTATAACTCATTGCTAAAATCAGGATAAACAGGTAGAATAGGTAGAAGCTTATATTAGTTGGGGCGTAAATTCTAAATATAGTCCATATTCAAATTAAAGCGTCCGAAGTACTATTCTCCGGAATTATAATTCTAAAGAATAGGCAGTCGAGACGCTATTTTTGGAGGATTGAGTAGTCGATGAAAATTAGCTTTTTTGGCGCTGCACAGGTCGTAACAGGATCATCGTTTCTCGTCGAATCAGGAGAATCACGAGTATTAATTGACTGTGGAATGTTTCAGGGTTCTAAGGCGTTGAAAGAGTTAAATTACGGGGATTTTCCCTATAATCCAGCAAGTCTTGATGCCGTTATTTTGACCCATGCCCATACAGATCACTCTGGAATGTTACCTAAACTAATTAAGGCTGGTTTTAAGGGAACGATCTGGGCTACTCCTGAAACAATAAAATTATGTTCAATTATGCTCCCAGACAGTGGACATATACAGGAAATGGAAATTGAACGTAAAAACCGCAAGAGGAATCGAGCGGGACTTCCACCGCTAATCCCGATCTATACCGTCCAGGATGCAATCGACACGATTGGCTACTTTCAGGCGACACCTTATAAAAAACCGATTGATTTAACACCTACGTTGTCATTTCAATTTTTTGACGCTGGCCATATTCTTGGCTCAGCTCATGTAATGCTTCAAATTAATGAACCAAATTATAACAAATCGATTGTTTTTTCAGGGGATATTGGGAATATTAATCAACCATATATTGAAGATCCCAGCATTTTGAGTGTTGCGGATATTGTTGTAATGGAAACCACCTACGGAAATCGTCTTCATTCTGAATCTATCCAAGGGACTAGTGACCGCTATCAACAACTTGCTGAAACCATATGTACGACATACGAGGCAGGAGGAAATTTGGTAATCCCTGCATTTGCCATTGAACGAACTCAAGATTTGCTTTTTTATCTCCGAAAATTACAGGATGAAAAGCGCATACCTGTTTTACCTATTTATATTGATAGTCCTCTAGCGATTGCAGCCACGAAAATATTTCAAGAAAACACGGATAATTTTGACGCGGTTACTCAAGAATTGATTAGAACGGGGAATAATCCTCTAAAAATGCCCAATGTACATTTCAGTCAAACAGCTCAAGATTCCATGGCACTCAATAAAATTGAAGGCGGAGCAATTATTATTGCTGCTAGTGGCATGGCGGATGCGGGTCGAATCAAACATCATCTAAAACATAATCTTTGGCGTGAGAATGCTACAATACTGTTTGTAGGGTATCAAGCACAAGGGACTCTAGGACGGATGCTTTCGGATGGTGCCGAGACTGTAACCATACACGGTGAAAAAGTTGCAGTTCATGCAAGGATTAGCCATATGGATGGTTTTTCTGCTCATGCTGATCAAGGGGAATTAATTCGATGGTTATCTCTTTTAGGAAAAAAAGCTGAGCAAATAATTCTTGTACATGGTGAAATAGAGTCTCAATCTGCTTTTTCAGAGAAAGTTTTTGAGGCATTCGGAAAAACATCCATAATACCTCAACTAGGAGAAACCATAGAGTTCCAAGATGAAACCGTCCTGAGGCTCGCACCGGAAAAAGCTTGGTTAACGATATCTCCTAAGGTCGAAGTCAGCAATGAACCTATCGTTGACAAACTAGTGGACAATATACCCCTTCGTCCTGTTCCTGCCCCTAGTAAAAGTTCAAAGACTCGATCTAAGGGTAATCGTTCACAAGTTAATAGAGCCTACATCCGTTTACGACATCGCCTAAAACAAGTTATTGATGAAGGGAATAGAACTCGTAATTTTGATCGAGTAGTAACCATTCTAGATAGTTTAACACGATGGATTGAAGAACAAGAACGAAAAAAACGTCACTAAGACAGAATTATAACCATGCAAATTCCAGTGATTGACGTTTGATACCGGCAAGGAAGCGGAGGGTTTCTTCACGGCGTTTTATAGCTAAACGTTTTCCTGCTTTAGTTGCTACTTTGTCTGGAAGAGCCTCCGCAAAAAGACGTGCGCGATCGATTGCATCTTCAGGGGTTTGTATTAATTCATTATGCCCTACTAAACTAAATAGACGCATTAAGCCGATGTTTCCTAAATTATCAAGAATATCCGATTCGCGTAAATACACCGCTTCATCACTACGTCCTGGTTCGGAGTAATACATGTGGTTTTCAATAGCATCTAACACTATGGGTAATTTATCTGATGAGAACTTCATTTGTTGGAGCAAATTTGAGGCTACTCCCTTTGAGCGCAATGCATGATCAATGTTTTTGAGAGCATAGACTGGGTATTTACCCGTGTCATGCAGCATAGCTGCGGTATAAAGAATTTCGTCATCTAAGGACAAATGACTAGAGAGTTCTTTAGATAGATGGTATACTCTGTAGCAATGATTAACTCCCCAAGCAGAAGGGGCGCCCGATTTTTCTACGATTTGAATGAGATCTTCCCTAAATTCCATATTATTTGCCTCCTTAGTTTGTATAGTACTATATACGCCAAAAGCCTCCCAGAATCCTTCCATAATATGGCATTAAGGGGCAAGGCTTTTATGAGTATATTTGTATAATGTCGTCATTTTTTCCTTACTGAAAGAATTTTTAAAAGGATTATGTATAAATTATAAGAATATTTTAGATTTATTTTTTATGGGGACATGGGGAGATGAAATGTTATAATGAATAAAGTTAGTGTTTATGGGAGCTTTACACAGGCTCTCTTCTTTTCCGGTGTCGTATCAATTCCTAAATATCTATTGACACATTATAAGAAAATCGGAATTAATGATCACGAAATGATGGTGCTAATCCAGATACTATGTGAATCCGAAACAAATCCATATCCTTCCATTGCAACTTTGGCTAGTCGGATGACTATTTCGGCTACAGAAATTGAAGAGGATCTTGGCAGCCTAGTGGAACGAAAGCTCCTTACGATCGAACGATATTGGAATCCTATAGAGAATAAGTGGGGAAATAGTTATAGCTTCGTCGGGTTAATCGAAGAACTTGCTGAACTTTGGGCCATCGAACGTTCACAGCAATTGGAAGAAGAACGAGTACTGAAGCAAAGCCAAGTCTCACCAAATAGTCCTAGTGAAAAAACCAACCCTGCCATGGAGAACTTAGTTCAGACCTTTGAGCAAGAACTAGGTCGTTTGCTCACTCGTCTGGAATGTGAAAACTTAGATCGATGGTTGTCCTCTCATTATTCAGAAGAGCTAATTATTGAGGCTTTAAGAAGAGGAGTTAGTGCAGGTATTCGAAATTTCCGTTATTTAGATTCAATCCTAAGAGAATGGGAAAAGAAGGGTTTGCGTACACGAGCTGAAATAGAAGCAGAAGATGCATTTTTTCAATCTCGTCAGGAAAAAAAGACGGCTAAACCCAAAAATAAAGCTTCAAAAACTACGACTAGTAAATATGAAAATTTTTATTTATAATTATCTCAACATGAGCTATTCAATTGGATACGTCTACGAGGAGGATATCCAAAACCTATGAAACATATAAATGATATCTTAAAAACTAATGCCCTATCTTCTAAGACAGCTTATATAAACCTAAGTTCAACGGATGATCACTCAAGTCCTAATGGAATGGTTAAATGCCTGATCTGTGAGGATCGAGGAATTGTATTAGACGGGGATTCAGCCTATCCCTGTAACTGTATGCAAACGAAAAAACTTGAAAATCAGTTTCGACATGCCAGGATTTCTCGAGAATTAACAAACTGTCAATTTGATAAGTTTAGGCTTGATTATTATTCGTCTGAAATAACCGACCAAACCCATCGAGAAGGTGCTATAAAGGCCTTAAAAGCAGCTAAGAGCTTTGTGGAAAATTGTTTAAACAGCTCTCACGGACTTGGTCTTCTGTTTACCGGACCCGTTGGCTCAGGAAAAACTTACCTTGCCGCAGCTATTGCCAATGAACTGATGAAACTTGAGAAAAAAGTTCTTTTTTTAGTGGTACCTGATCTCTTAGACGAACTGCGAGCAACCTACAAATCAGATGTTAACGAACTTGATTTGCTGGATACAGCTAGAAGCATTCCGATATTAGTTCTCGATGATTTAGGCGCTCATAATTATACAGATTGGACTAGGAATAGACTTTATTCAATTATTAATTATCGTCTAAATGAGCAGCTTCCTACGATAATTACGTCTAATCTCTCTCTCGATGAAATGGAGGAATATATTGGTGTTCGAACAACTTCACGTATAATCCAGTCTTCAAGAATTTTTCGCTTAACCGTGCAGAAAGATATCCGCCTTCAAATATATCAAGAGCGGGAAGGGAAAAACTAAAAAATTTTTTTCTAAACCTATGCATGTCCTAACAAGGACGTGCATAGGTTTTTTTAAAGAGTGAATTAAAAAATAGGAGGTGTACAACAATGGCTAAAATCATAACAATAAACCGTAAATACATTGCCTTAGTCGCCAGTATTTTCGTGCTTTGTTTGTTCGGATTTGCCGGATTTTCTCTCTGGGAAACTAAAGGTGCTAGCGTAAGTAATAATAGTACTCCGGAAATCAAGATGCTTGGTGTTACAGTAGAACCGGCTTCAATTGTAAAAGATCTTACCTATGGTAGTGTTGCCTTAAAAGGAGTTCAGGTGATTTCTACGAAAACCTTTGATCTTATTGTGACAGTACAAAACATGACGGCTAAAACAATGACGAATGTTCCTGTAGAGTTGCAAGTCACTCTCATTGGAGATGACACTAAGAAAGTAACATCCCCTGGGAGTCTGCAAACCTTAGAACCAGGGGCAACTGCTCGTGTAGCATTCCGCCAGATCAAAGCATTAGGAGACGCATTGGGTAAAAGCGCTACTGATGGACAGCATTTAATTACCTTGAGAATTAATGCCAATCCCGAAGGGGGAGTAGAACAGGCTACAGAAGCAAGTTTTCGCTTCAATGTCGATTCTACGGTTAAAGTCCCTGCAGCAGTCAAGCAACAATAACCTATTGTTTTAGGAATTTATAATAAGTGTCCGATCCAGGGCACTTATTTTTTTTTCATGGAATTAGGGTTATAATAACTCTAAGTGAGGTGGAATATATGAAACTATACGTCGATTTACATACTCATACTGTTGCAAGCGGCCATGCCTATAGCACTCTTTCTGAAAACGCTCTGGCAGCCTCGCACAAAGGTATCAGATTATTGGGCATGACTGATCACGGACCATCAATGCCGGGTGCGCCACACCTTTATCACTTTGGTAACTTGGGAATTATCCCTAAAGAGTTGTATGGAGTTAAAATTCTACCCGGAGTAGAAGCGAATATAACCAGCCATGAGGGAGAATTAGATATTCCTATACGATACCTAGCGATGATGAAGCTTGTACTGGTTGGACTTCATGTTATAAGTTACCCTGGCGGAACCTCTGAACAAAATACAAAAGCCTATATTAAAGCTATGAAGAATCCCTTTACAGATATGATGGTACATCCGGGACGGCCGGAATTTGAACTAGACCTTGAACGTATTGCTCATATGTCAGCACAACTAAATATCCCAGTCGAAATTAATAACAGTTCCTTGTCAAGCGAAAAGAGGGGTGCCTGGGGAAACTGCCGACGCTTTGCTCGGTACATGGCTCAATATAATGGGCCAATTATTTTAGGAAGCGATGCCCATTTTACGGACCGTGTCGGAGAATTTAGCCATGCCCTCGCATTAGTAGAAGAGGCTGGAATTAAGGAGGAGCAAGTTCTGAATACCTCCCCAGAACGAGTACTGGATTATTTAACCTCCCGACGTAAAAACCGCCCAACAAATACTTAGGCTTGTTAAGAGAACAATCTTCTCGGGAAACTAACAGGTACACGAAGCTGCTCCTTCCCATATATTGTATTGAGGGAGGGGTGGAAATGTCCGGGAATCAGCCTGGTATCAATTGCGGAGAATCTATGGTGTTGGGAGTTGAGCTTTTTGCTCCCATCAGTTCAGTAGCAGGTAGTTCCGCATTAATTTTTACTCAACCACTCCTAACCGGAAATGTATTTCAATCCTCCGCAGTGGTTATAGGGGCTCAAATTATACTATTAATTGCACACCATTTTTTTGGTGTCAGAAGCGTCCCTGCTCTTGACTTGAAGAATAATCAAACTGTACAGTTACCTCTTTCTGAGCTTCAAGACTTCTTGAGATGGATGAACAACGGAGCGAATTCTTCTAACTTAAGTAGTATTCCTAATGGTAGTAATGGACTTGTTAATGCGGTTAGTGAGGCACCCACTGGACTATTAGAAGATAGAGGCTTTCGGACTCCTCAACTACCTGAAACCCCCATTGTAATAGCAATATATATAATTGGAAACTTTTCGAATAAGCCCTATACACCTATTGTCGAGATTATTTTCCCCATATTCACCTTTCCTGGACTTCGAGGAGCACTTCCGCTCCTAATTGTGGGTCTGTTAGCTACGATTTTTGTCAGGTCCGTTGTCCCGCCTGAAACAACGGGATCAAGGCCATTGACAAAACCGGACACCTCGACCAATAATACTCCTCTTACTTTTACCCCGAACGATCTTCTGCAATTGCTAACTAAATTTGGAAAACACTTTAGCTCATAATTTTCTTTCTAGCAGAATCATAGAATGATTAGAAATTGCATTAAATCCTCAGGAAAATAAGATAACCCTCTGAGGGAAGGTGAAAACGCCTTCCCTCAGAGGGTTAGTTGATTATATATTTGTTAGACTAAATTATTTATAGTACAATGTGATTTGTGGGTAAACTATAGGTAAGAAATATTAAGTTAATTTGATTGTAGAGTAAAGGACGTGTAACAGTGTTATTTAAACAAGGACAGATAGATCGTGAACGGATAACCGGAGCTATAATAATTATTAGTCTAGTCGTAATACTAATGTCAATGCTTGGAGTACGTTTGTTAAAGGTTCATGTAACAAATATCGAATTAATCGATCGTCACTTATATTCGATTATCACAGATAATGGGCCAGTAAACATTGGACAGGAAGATATTCTAAGAATTGAAAGAACCTATACGAAAGCAGCTATTACTGGTTCACCAGTAGAATTAGATAAGATATATACGACAAAGGGTTTTATCTATATTTCTTCAATAGATCCATTTTATGAAATGGGTAGTCAGTTAATTAATTCTGTTGATCTTGAAAGGAAACCAGTTTGGATCCATAACAGTACTGGATCCAATAGTTCCTTAGAAAATCGACAAAAGGCAAACTTAGAACTTGTGCAGCCTTTTAGTTATTCGATTGGCACTTCAGCTAAACTAGTTCCATTAACGTTTTCCATATTATCGTTACAATCTCTATCTCTAGCCATCGGTGGACTCGCTTTGATTATTCTAATATTCCCATTGAGATTAGATACACCTTTACGTGGTCAGTCCCTTATTATTCAAGAACAAGAGTTTAGTACTGAAGAAGATCAACTCGACGTCGTTGCAAAGTAAGGAAGGAGTGGCATTAATGAAAGTATCTGTCAAGCATATAAGGGGAATGCATTTTCAAGGTGAGGGTAGTGCAAAAGTTTTAACAAATATGGATACTAGTGTAACGGCTGGAGGAACAGGGCATGGAACTAATCCAATGGAACTGTTACTAATGACTATAGCGGGATGTAGCGGAATGGATATTGTTACAATTCTTGACAAAATGCAAGTCAAGTTTCAACGTTTCGAAACAACTGTAGAAGGAGAAAGAGCTAATGACCATCCGCGAGTATTTAGAGATATTGAAGTAGTGTATAAATTTTGGGGTGAAGCACTGCCTAAAGATAAACTAGAGCGCGCAGTTCAACTTTCTATGGAAAAATATTGTAGTGTTGCTAACATGATTGATAAAGCAGCAGATTTAACATATCGAATTGAGATTATGTAGAAGTATTACAGGAAAAAGAGTCGTCTTGTAGAACCGTCTTTTTAAGTCGGTTCTTTTTAATAAAAAATATCACCAGACTGTTTACAGACAATCCTTGATAGAATATACATGTTTTGTTATACTAAGAACGTCGAAAAATTAAACCTATACATTGGAGTCGTGGTCGCATCACTCGCGCAAACTGCGACTTATTTTTTTGTAGTGTCAGAAAGTATTTTTAGGGTCCGCTTTCACTCATGTCATCCTGAGCGCAGCGAAGGATCTAGATCCTTCAGTCGTACCTCATTCAGGATGACATAGCCCTTGAGTTGCTTTCATAGCAAAGACATGCATATTAAAAAGACGCGTGGCGTTTTTCTTATATTGTGTACTTTTTATCATTCACAAAGGAGAGAATGCTCAATGAGGAAATTGAGAAAAAAGAATAGAATTAAGATTAAAAGAATTTTGGGATTTCTTATGTATAATATCATTTTTGCAGGTATACTAGTTCCATTTATATTGTTTTGGGGCCCCTTTGAGTCATTAAAGACTGTTGCTGTTGGTGCAGTAGCCACATCACGGCATCCGCAAGTTGTAGAGGCGTTTCTTTCTCAAGAAGAAATTAGTCGTATTATGAATTCTAATAATGCAAGTGGGTTTGACGGCTTAGATTTAGGCCGTAAAGAAGTCATTACAGATAAGACTTCCGGAATAACAATCGAAGATATCCAAGGACGAAGCTTTAAAGGTAAAGTAGTGTTAATTAAAGATCCGAAACGCGTAAAATTAGCCGTTACTAAGGAAATAGGAGTTACAGGGGAACGGGTTAGTGATCTAGTCAAAGGTATGGGTGCAATTGCCGGGATTAACGCCGGCGGGTTCTACGATCCTAATGGTAAAGGAAACGGAGCTTTTCCCGACGGTTTAACAGTTAAAGATGGGGAAATAGTCCACAACAATGTAGGGGATAAAGCTGTAAATATTGTCGGATTTAATGACCAAGGGAAACTCATTCTTGGTAAAATGAATGCGAAGCAATTAGTAGAAAAAAACATCCGCGAAGCGGTTACCTTCGAACCCAATTTAATCGTTGATGGTAAACCTATGATTACTGGAGATGGCGGATGGGGAATTGCCCCACGGACAGGTATTGGCCAAAAGGCAGATGGAACCGTTATTTTTGTAGTTATTGACGGACGTCAACCCACTTGGAGTATCGGAGCAACCTTGCGCGATCTCATGAATGTTTTTGCTGATTATGACGCAGTTAATGCTATAAATCTGGATGGCGGTTCTTCATCAGAACTCGTCTATGATGGTAAAGTCATGAATAAGCTGTGGAATATTTTTGGTGAACGCTATATCCCAACGGCTTTTGTTGTTACCCCTTAGAATGAAATCACTCAGATACACTCGTGTCTACATGGACCCCACTTAGGATGTGGTGTTTAGAACTGGAGGAGAAGTAACGCATGAGGAAGACATTGCGTATTATATTAGTTTGGACATTAATCTCACTTTTGCTGCAATTGGGAGCCTACTCCCTTTTAGACAAACAGGTAGCCAAAGTGTTAGGGCCAGTTACTGAATCCAAGAGGCCCATTACAGAGGAACTTGAAGCAACTATACCAGGTTCTAACCTCGAGAATATTCAAATCTCCTATGCTAAGGATTACTTAGCTTATTCAGAAAATGGCACACTTAAAGTATTCAACCTTAAAAAAGAAAAAATTGTTTTTGTAAAGAATCCCCCTGGAAATGATCAATCCAAGGGTGTTATCTCCTATCAATGGCTGCCTGATCGAGATACCTTAGTCTACTTTTATGCCAAGAAAAATCCCAATCCGGTAACTTATATTACTGTACCCGTTGAATCATCTCAGTCACAGTCTATTTCTTCAACAGATCCAGAAACAGAAGATCCCAACCAAAAACCGGATAACCAAGATCAAAAAGTTGAACAGAAGGCAGTTCCTAAGACTAAAACTGTAGCCCGGTATGGTAATCCACAAATTACAGAACTGTATACCCTTGAACTCCCCAATAGTGATGAGAACATTCCCCCAGATGATCGTTTTAATCAAACTATTCACGAATTCCCAGCAGATGGTCAAGTTAAATCATTAGTTGTTTCAACCACCACCAATCTTATTTACCTCGCCATTAAAAACGGATCGACAGATGTACTCATGGAAATTGACGTTATGAAGAATGTTCGTACGCTGAATCGAACTGGGGAAACGATTAATGGTATGGCTGCCTCTGATCGCTATGGAACTCTTTTTATAAATAGTAAATTAAATGGCAACAAACAAGTCATATCTTTAGGTGTCGGAAATCGTCAAGTTATTTCGAAGAATACGAATGATAAGGTTTTAGGAGTCAGAGATGGCAAAGTGTATATAGGTGAAGTTAAAAACAACCAACTAATTAAGATCAAAACGACACAGGATCATTCAGAAATGAAGAATAACCCCTCTTTGCAAACAGAGTGGGAAGGTTCAATACCTTTTGAAGATGTGAGGACTCTCATTGGTTTTAACGGTCAGGTAGTAATCTATAGTCAAACAACTGCTTATCTCATCACTAATGGCCAACTTGAAGAGCTCGAACTCCTGGGAGACGAAAACTATATCTCTGATGATGGTTCTGAGCTTATTCGACTGAATAGATCTGGAACATCAACTCACGTAGAATTATTACCCCTTCAGGCAAAAGGCAATTAATTAGAAATAAAAAAGAACGTCGTA
The DNA here is from genome assembly GCF_014237355.1 of Desulfosporosinus sp. NCBI lineage: Bacteria > Bacillati > Bacillota > Clostridia > Eubacteriales > Desulfitobacteriaceae > Desulfosporosinus > Desulfosporosinus sp. The sequence continues at coordinate 136,905 of NZ_JABZFS010000013.1, read as the reverse complement.
GGCGTTCTTTTTTATGCTCTCAAGACCCCCATGCCGCTTAACGGCACCACTGATGAAGGAAAGGGCAAGTTCTTAGGATTGAGGGGGCAGTTCACGAATTGCCCCTACTGTCGTGCCGGGAAGATGTATTTGATTGTAAGTGCATTTTACTCTAAGGGCGTTTCACTAGGGTTAGTTTGCAATCCTTTCAGTTGGGTTTCTAGATCATCGAGCAACGTACGAATTTGATTCATCTGATCTATAATGGATGTGATAATTTGAGGATCTTGCTCCGAGGCAAGTTTAGCTTGGGGAGCAGGCTCAGGAAGTGGGATACCTTGACCAGGGGTTGTCGGTTGGGGTGCTCCTTCGCCAAAGAGTTGAGTTAGGGCTAATCCTAAAGTTTCAGTCATGACTAAACGATCTTGATAAGCAAGGATAACCCTTTTCATCTCTGGAATACTACCACCTTTATCCGATTGTAAATAGATAGGTTCAACATAAAGAAAGTTTCCGCCTATTGGAAGGGCAAGGAGATTCCCGCGGATAACTCGTGAACCTTTCTGATCCCATAAGGAAAGCTGTTCGGAGATTTTCGGGTCTTGATCTATCCGGGACTCGATTTGCAATGGCCCGTCAATTTCAATATTCTTAGGCAATTTGAAAAGTATTAGCTCACCATAATGCTCTCCATCCATTCGTGCTGCCATCCAAGCAATCATATTGTTTCGTGTATTAGTAGCACTAGATGCTGGTGTAAAGGGAAGCATTAGTACGAACTCAGGTGTATCTTCACCCGGAAGCTTCATAATGGTGTAATAGGGATCTACATTTTGAGGTTTTGTATCAAAGAGTTCTTTAGCAATATCCCAAGAATCTTCTTTGTTATAAAAAACTGAGGAATTTGTCATATGGAAGTTCTTAAGCATATTACTTTGAATACTGAAAAGTGTTTCTGGATATCGGAGATGGCCCTTTAGACTGGGGGGTATGCTATTGGCATCCTTAAAAACACCCGGAAATATTTTCATGTACGTTTTTAAAATTGGATCGTTGGGATCAACTACATAAAAGTCAACGGTTCCGTCATAAGCATCAATAATTACTTTTACTGAGTTCCGAATGTAGTTAAATTCCTGATTAGGATCCAAATGTGAATAGGGAAGGGCATCTGAAGTTGTATAGGCGTCAATAATCCACTTTATTCGGCCAGCATTAATAACCATATAAGGATCAATATCATAGGTTAGAAATGGTGCTAGCTTTTGAACACGTTCATTGATATTTCGATACACAAGCATTTTGCTAGCAGGGGTCACTTCATCTGCAAGATAAAAACGAGGGGTACCATGATGCAGAGAAAGCATTAGCTTGTTAAGTGGAGTTAAGGGGATTCCAGTTTTACCGCGGTAAGAATTTTCAGCATTTGAGTTTCCTAGTGGATAATCAAATTCTTTAACTGTTGTATTGGCAACAACCCAGTCGTTTGTTAGTTCACCGTAATAGATCCTTGGCTCTGTCAGCCTGAACTCTGAAAACTCACTCTGGGGAGGAACGTCTTTTATCGCAAAGGAAGGTAGTCCCTCCGAGGTGACGGCGTTAGCAAATGAAGCTGATGCCCCGAAACCGTGGGTATACTTAAAGCGCATATTAACAAAGGTTTTTGCTTTAGAATCCAAATCCGGAGTTGAAATTTCTCGAGGGGCCATCATAACTTGCCGAACTTCACCGTTAATCACATACCGGTCCGTATCAATATCGTTGAATTTATAGTAAAGTCGGATGCCCTGCTTCTGGTTATAAGTCTGTAACATAGGACGAGCATCGTTAAGCCTAATATTATCAAGTGTTCCTTGATCCATTTTTAAAGCTTCTGTTGTAAGAGGTGTATTTCCTGGATAATCTACTTCTCTAATATTATCTAAACTATAGCCAAAGCGAGTAAGCTGTATCTCGTGTCGAATATACTGTTGCTCTTTGCTAAGTTCATTGGGGATAACTAGGAATGATTGAATAAGCCCGGGTATAATGCTAGAGACTAAGATACCGATAACAATGTTCCCAATAACAGGAAGGGTCAATAAACGTGAATCTCGATAAATAAGTGAAATAAAAGCTAAAATAGATCCTAGTACACTGATAACGATTAATAGCTTCAGTGCGGGGAGTGTAGCATTTAAGTCTGTGTAGCCGGCACCAACGACGTGTCCGTGAGTAGAATACAGCAATTGAAAAATGTCTAAGTAATAACCATAGGCTTTTAATGCAAAGAGGATTCCGATTAGGAAGGCTAAGTGCTTCCGACAACTGATGCTCATTGAAACGGAACCATCTTGCCAAAGCTTCCTCGAATGAAAGCGAATAACACCGGTAACAATGTAGAAGATTATGGTAAACAAGGTGAGTAAAAACAGGGGACCAAAGAAAGAATCAAATAGGGTATTTAAGAAAGGAAGTTGGAAGAAGTAAAACGCTAAGTTCTTACCAAAAATCGGATCCACTTGATTAAACTGAGTGGCATTAGCAAAGGCTAAAATATCTAACCAGCCTGTGAACCCAGCCACAAAACTAATGCCGAAGCTGACAACGGCCGAAATAATTAGTAACCATATCGTTACTCTACGTTGACTGAGTTTTAGGACAGGGCGGTTCATATCTTGTACTAGCCGTAAACGGAGTCGTAACCGTTCGTTAACATAGGTCACAATAGCATGACGAATAGATAATAAGGTACCAGCGATAAAGAGAAAGAGGATGGTTCCATTGACTGCTTGAAAAAGCACTTTACTTAGTAAGGGAGTCCAGAATAATTGAGAATACCCCAGATCACTGAACCATAACCAATCCTCATATAGACCACTTGAGGCGGTAAAAAATGTAACTAATACAATAAAGCCAATCAGTAATTTGACAAAACGATGCAAGAATTATTCCTCCTTCTACAGAACCAATAATATTATATTCTTCCCAACAAATGAAAATCCCTCCATTAATTTAGTTGTTTTCTTTTTTACTTCTGGATAAACTATGGTATACTATCAAAGTACACAATACCCTTAAGGGGTATAAATAATGGGTAAGAGGGGTTGAAAGTCATGTATGACGTTCTTATTATCGGTGCTGGTCCTGCAGGTCTAACAGCTGGAATATATGCTGCAAGGGGTGGTCTCAAAACTGCTATTGTTGAATTGGCAATGCCCGGTGGCCAGGCGGCTTCAACGGAGAACATTGAAAACTATCCTGGATTCCCCAATGGTATCAATGGATACGAACTAATGGACTTGTTTTATAAGCAAGCCATGACCTTCGGGGTTGAGTTTATTTTTGGGGAGGTTCAAAAGTTTGAACTTAATAATGACATTAAAAAAATCCACACGGACAGTCAAGTCCTAGAAGCACGTTCTATCATAATCACCGCCGGATCTAAACCTCGGTTATTGGGAGTCCCAGGTGAAGATAAATTTCGAGGTAGTGGAGTATCCTATTGTGCAACCTGCGATGGTGCCTTTTTTAAAGGTAAAAAAGTTGTCGTTGTCGGTGGGGGGGATGCTGCTATCGAGGAAGGAGCATACCTAACTAAATTTGCAGAAGAAGTAACAATAGTCCATCGAAGAACGGGTTTTCGTGCTTCTCAGATCGCTTTGAATCGAGCTAAGGAAAATCCAAAAATCCGTTTCGAACTGAATGCGGTTGTCGAGGAAATTTTAGGTTCTAATCATGTTGAAGGAGTTCGAATCCTTGAAGTACTTAGTGGAGTAAGCAGAGAAATCCCTGCGGATGGGGTGTTTATATACGTAGGAACTGATCCTAATGCCCAATTCCTGCATGGAGAGCTTGAGACGGATGACCGTGGATATATTATAACCAATCACCTTTTAGAAACGAATATCAAAGGTGTATATGCTGCCGGAGATATTCGCAACACTCCCTTGCGTCAAGTAGCGACCGCTGTAGGAGATGGTGCCTTAGCCGCGGTAGAAGTGGAAAAATATCTATCGGAAAATGACAAGTAAAGCCCATAAATTATTATTCGATTCTACGAGTTTCTACAGATTATCCTAATAATCGAATAATACCTTGAAAATTTGTCGTTTTTGAACTAAACTATTTGTGTATACAGATTTGTAATTTATAAAAAGTTTAGAAAATTACAATATAAAGGAGGGAATTTTTGTGAACTTCGTGGTCTGCCTAAAGCAAGTTCCGGATACATCTGAAGTGCGTATTGATCCAGTTACTAATACCCTCATGAGAGAGGGCGTACCATCTATTATTAACCCCTACGATGCGCATGGTCTAGAGGAAGCAATTCGCCTTAAAGAAAAGATGGGAGGGAAAGTTACCATCGTTTCTATGGGTCCTCCGCAAGCCAAAGAAGCACTCAAGAAAGCAATGACTTACGGTGCTGATCGTGCAATTCTCCTGAGTGATCGTGCTTTTGGTGGTTCAGATTCCTTGGCCACTGCGTACATACTCTCCATGGCCCTGCAAAAGATTCATGAAACTGAACCCATTGACCTAGTCTTTGCAGGCAAAGAAGCAATTGATGGAGATACTGCCCAAACGGGCCCAGGAATAGCTCAACGCCTTGGATTCCCTCAATTGACTTATGCAATAAAAGTAAGAGAGCTCACTGATACAACCGTAACCGTAGAACGCAAAACAGAGAGCGGACGACAAATAGTTCAAGCCCAGCTCCCTGCCTTACTGACAGTAGAGAAAGAACTTAACGATTTGCGTTACGCATCTCTTCCTAATATGATGAAAGCAGCAGCCTATGAACCTGAAGTGTGGGATGCCAAGACCCTTCCCTTTGATGTCAAACAAATGGGTTTAAAGGGATCACCCACCAGTGTCTCTAGGATTTTCGCACCTCCCGGCCGCAGCGGCGGAGAAATTTTTGATGCGACGAAAGATCCTGCTTCAATAGCCGCAACCGTCGTACAAAAACTATTTCAATCGAATATAATCATGGTTAATCCCCTGGCGAAGGGAGGAAAGAGATAATGACCGTAGCTGTTGATAAGACAAAATGTATTGGGTGCGGCGCTTGCGTTGTGGAATGTCCAGTGGAAGCGCTTGACCTTATCGATGGGCTGGCAGTGGTGGATCCGAGCAAATGTGAAGATCACGGCAAATGTGTCCTTGTTTGTCCGACGAATGCACTGGCAATACCCAATCAATCCCCAAAAGCTAAAGAAGAACTTGATCCAAAAGCAGGTTCAGAATTCAACATTAATGATCCACAACCAGATGCTATTAAAGACTACGCCCAAGATAACGATAAAAAGACAATCCGTGCTCAAGTAACACCTGTTGCAGGTGGAGATGTATGGAGTGGAGTTTGGGTTATTATTGAATATACGAATGGCAAAGTAGCTCCGGTATCTTGGGAACTGTTGGGTGAAGGGCGAAAACTAGCCGATGCGATTGGATGCGGGCTCAGCGGAGTAATCACTGGCCATCAGATCGACAGCGTTATTCCGGAAGCCTTTGCATACGGGGCTGAAAAAGTCTATGTAATCGATAATCCCATTCTTAAGGATTACCGGACTGAACCCTATGCAGAAGCAATAACCAGCCTGGTTCAAAAGTATCAACCTGAGATTGTTTTAATGGGCGCTACCTCCATGGGGCGAGATGTTTTTCCAGCAATCGCAACAAAATTGCAAACTGGACTTACGGCAGACTGTACAGTCCTTGGTATCGATCCAGAAACAAAGCTTCTACAACAAACTCGACCTGCCTTTGGCGGAAACATTATGGCAACCATTCTTTGTCGCACTCGTCGTCCACAAATGGCGACGGTACGTCCAAGAGTTATGGCAATGCCGGAACGTGTCGATGGACGTGAGGGAGAATTAATTCAGGAGGAATTTACCCTTAGCGAAAGTGATTTCCGTACGAAAGTCCTTGAGTTTATCAATACTGATGCTAAAAGTGCATTCTTAGATAAGGCAGAAATTATTGTTGCCGTTGGCTTAGGTCTTGCTGCTAAAAGGAACATGGCAATTGCTGAAGAATTAGCGGATGTCTTAGGTGCAACCTTAGCTGGATCACGTGGAGCGGTAGAAGCAGGTTGGCTTAATCATGATCAACAAGTGGGGCAATCTGGGGTAACAGTTCGGCCTAAGGTCTATATAGCTATTGGAATTTCCGGCGCTATACAGCATCTCGTAGGCATGGAAACATCGGATTTCATTATTGCGATTAACAATGACCCGGAAGCAGCGATCCATAAAGTTGCTAATTACGGAATAGTCGGAGACCTTTTTCAAATAGTTCCTGCATTGACTGCAGAGTTTAAAAAACGCCTTCAGCATGGCGTGGCAAATTAAGGAGGGCAAACATGGAAAACTTTGATGTAATAATCATCGGTGGTGGTCCTGCTGGCCTGTCTGCCGCGATCAGTGCTGCACAAGCCGGTATGAAAACTGTCGTCATCGAGCGCGGTGATTATCCAGGAACCAAAAACGTAATGGGAGGTATTCTCTATACAAAAGCTACTGACATGGTTGTGCCAGAGTTTTGGAAAGAAGCACCCCTAGAACGTCCAATTATTGAACAACGTATCGCTATGTTAAGCGGTGATGAGTCCATCATGGCTGGGTACCGAGATCCGGCCTGGGGTACCGAACCTTATAATGCGCATTCAATCTTTCGAGTTAAATTTGATCGTTGGCTTGCCCAACAAGCGGAAAAAGCCGGAGTTATGATTATTCCAGAAACTATCGTCGAAGATCTATTATATAAAGGCGACGACGTTGTGGGAGTCCGAACCGGTCGTGCTGAAGGGGACCTGGGAGCAAAGGTCGTAATTATTGCTGAAGGGGTTAATAATTTTATAGCCGTAAAAGCGGGACTTGCCAAACCCTTACGACCAGAATCTGTGGCGGTCACCGCAAAAGAAGTCATTGCACTGCCTAAAGAAAAAATCGAGGATCGTTTTTGTCTTGAAGAAGGACAGGGAGCAACCATTGAATTATATGGAGATTCAACAGCAGGAATGATGGGTGTAGGTTTTATCTATACCAATAAGGAGTCTATATCAATTGGGGTTGGTGCCATCCTTCAACCATTTATCCGCAATAATTGGACACCAAATGATCTCCTCGAAAATCTTAAATCAAAACCCTATGTGAAACGGCTTCTTCAAGGTGGGGAAATTAAAGAATACTTGTCCCACCTGATTCCTGAAGGTGGATATACTCAGGTGCCCAAGCTTCATCGCCAAGGCGTGATGGTGGTTGGAGATACGGCGATGCTTATGAATTCGTTGAATAGAGAAGGCTCTAACCTTGCTATGATATCTGGTAAAATTGCAGGAGAAGTTGCTGCTCAGGCCATTAAAGCTGGTGATGTCAGCGACCATGCTATGTCAGTGTATGAAACCCGTTTGCGTGATTCCTTCGTCTTAAAAGACCTTCACCATTATCGTCATATGGGTAAGTTCTTTGAAGAAAAACCCCATCTCTTAAAAGTGTACCCTAAGTTATTCAATAAAGCTGCTAAGATGTATCTGACAGCCGATGGGACCCCTAAGAAGGAGCGTCAAAAGGAAATTATTAAGATGGCCTTCGAAAACCGTTCTAAAGGCGGGATAATCAAAGATATTTATGGAGCATGGAGGGCGCTCTTATGAAATTAGATGATAAGCTTTATTTAGTGCGCTTCAACACGGATAAACTAAGCCATATTAAGATCAATGACCCTAATGTATGCTTGCACCAGTGTCAAGATAAACCTTGTACCCGTATTTGCCCAGCCCATGTTTATGATTGGGACGAAGAAGAAAAACGCATTGCTGTAGGGTACGAAGGATGCCTTGAGTGTGGTACCTGCCTCATTGGTTGTCCCTTTGGCAATATCGACTGGAAGTACCCGAGAGGCGGCTTTGGAGTCTCTTGGAAGAATGGGTAAGCATGTGAAATCACCTTACTTCATTTAGAAAATTGTATTACTGAGAGAGCAGAGCGAGCTAATAATCTCCTCTGCTCTCTTTCTATATTACTCAGCTTCGTTGTAGGAGCAATTAAAAGTATAACTTTAGGGTCCTCTTTCACTCATGTCATCCTGAGCGCAGCGAAGGATCTAGATCCATCAGTCGTACCTCCTTAAGGATGACATAGCCCTTGAGTTGCTTTCATAGTAAAGATATGTATAGTAAAAAGACGCGTAGCTTTTTCTTAACAAAGTTTCTTTGACAGTCATTTCTACAATAGGTAGAATAGAGACGAAGGAAGGGATTAAGCTAGCATGGATAATATTCAACTAGAAGAGGCTAAAGAAAAAGAAATCCAACTAATAAAAAGACTTAAATCTTTGAAGCAGGTCTTAGTGGCCTTTTCCGGCGGAGTAGATTCTACGTACCTTTTGGCAGCTGCCCAAGAATCCTTAGGGGAAAATTGCAAAGCGGTTTTTGCCCGTGGGCCAATGATATCTCTCGAGGAAGAAAAGGAGGCGTTAGCCTTAATCGAACTTCATAATTTCCAGGTTGACATACTTGATATAGACATCTTAGCCCTTGAAGAGTTTCGAAATAATCCCCCCAATCGCTGCTATTATTGTAAGAAGAGACTCTTCCAGACATTTGTCGAATATGCTAAACTTCTCGATAACTCTATAGTGATCGAGGGAACAAATGCTTCAGACACTCAAGACTATCGCCCGGGCCGCATTGCTCTCCAAGAGTTAGGTGTTATTAGCCCACTTCAGGAAGTGGGACTTACAAAAGCTGAAATCCGCACCTTATCAAAACGTCGGCAGCTATCCACTTGGAACAAACCTTCTATGGCTTGTCTCGCATCTAGAATTCCATATGGAGATTCCATCACCATAGATTTACTTCAGCGTATTGAACAAGCCGAAGCCCTGCTTCATGAAAAAGGATACATAGAATGTCGAGTTAGAGTTCATGGAGAAATTGCACGAATTGAAATTCCTATCGAATATTTTTCGAGATTAGTTCAAGAACATACTGAAATCACAACTCACTTGTTAAAATTGGGTTTTCGATTTGTTACTTTGGACTTAATGGGACTGCGTTCAGGGAGTCTCAATCCGGCTTAACAGGAGGAAATATATGAATGAAGAGACCATTAGAGCCCTTCTTGAATCTGTTCAACAAGGTTCCTGTTCCCCAGATAAAGCGCTTCAGGAGTTAAAGGACCTACCCTATGAAAACTTAGACTTTGCTCGCTTAGATCATCATCGTGCACTGAGAACAGGGCAGTCAGAAGTTATTTTCTGTCAAGGTAAACAACCTGATCATATTATTTCAATCTTAAAACACTTAGGGACCAAGGCTCAAAATGTCTTGGCTACAAGGCTTGACTATCCGACGGCAGAAGTGATTCTGCCTCACTTCCCAGAGGCTTATTATGATCGACAGGCTCACTGCCTTCTTCTCAGGCCCCTTGCTGAGCCTACAATTCCGGGTAGGATTCTTATTATGACGGCCGGCACCGCAGATCTACCAGTAGCTCAAGAAGCCTGGCTGACTGCTCGATATATGGGGCATGAAGTCGATACTTTATTTGACGTTGGGGTAGCAGGAATACATAGGCTGCTAGGACAACGAGAACTTATGGATCAGGCAGACGTAATCATTGTCGTTGCAGGAATGGAAGGTGCCTTAGCCAGCGTGGTCGGAGGCCTTGTCGAGCAACCAGTTATTGCAGTACCTACCAGCGTGGGGTATGGTGCCCACTTTCAAGGTCTAGCAGCATTACTTAGCATGTTAAACAGCTGTGCCTCAGGAATCGGTGTTGTTAACATTGATAATGGTTTTGGGGCAGCTTCCTTAGCCTCTGCCATAGTACGCCGCATAATAAAAGATCGGTAGAGAGGAGTATTTATTTGAGCGTTTTATATTGGGATACCTTTGCTGGAATCAGCGGTGACATGGCTCTCGGATCATTGATTGCCCTAGGTGTTGATCCTGAAATTATTGTTAATGAACTTCACTCAATGGGATTAACCGAATTTGTGCTCGAGGTTCATAAACGGCAAGTCCACGGTATTCAGGCTACAGACATTAATGTTGTTCTTACTGAATCGTTAGATCATCATCACGAACCTGAGCACCACGCTCATAATACTAAACATGCGCATAATCATAAGCATGACCCTGCCCCTCATCATAAACGAAAACGCCGTCTTTCGGATATTCAGACGATGATCTTAAGTGGAAATTTATCTGAACGTTCCAGAAACAATGCCCTCAAGGTTTTTAATGTTTTGGCTGAAGCAGAGGCCCACGTTCATGGAACGACCCTCGAAGAGGTTCACTTCCACGAAGTTGGAGCAGTTGATTCCCTTGTTGATATCGTAGGGACGTGCATTGCTTTAGATCACCTGGATATTGATACAATAAAGGTGCCTATTCTACCTTGGTCTCATGGTTTTGTGAAGTGTGCTCATGGAACATTACCACTCCCGGCACCTGCTACACTTATGCTTTTAAAAGGGTATAAATTTCGTGAATCCGGAATAATTGGCGAACTTATTACTCCAACCGGAGCTGCTCTCGTGAGTGCCTTAGCAGAACAATCAACGTTTCCTGAGATGAATTTAATCAATGTTGGATACGGTTCTGGAAAAAATGATTATGGCATTCCAAGTTTATTGCGAGCGGTTTTAGGAGATATTTAGAGACAGAGGTGAACTATGTTCGCAAATATTATTCATTCGCTCCAACAATCGGGATGGAAGCTTGTCAAATTAGAAGGAACCTGGTTGTCTGCTGCACACGAGTCCCTTAAACGTGGGCTTCTGTTTGGAGATATTAATGATCTTCCTAAAGACTTTAAACAGTTGATCCAGGGTAATACCGAAGTTTCAAAATGGGATGTTATCGTTCTATGCCCTGAAGGGGTTGATTCGTCATTCCTTAGGGATAACAAGCATACAGGTCTTCAATTTTGGTATTGGGATACCCAGCAGGGGAATCTGTTACCATTTCCTCCAACCAATGATCCAACGATTCCCAATTGGTTAAAGCAGCTTGCCAGTGGTAATCCAATTTTTCACCAGCAAAGCAGGGGGAATAATCATACAATACCTTTACTAAGCTACTTCCTGCTAGGTATCAATATCATCGTGTTCTTACTAATGACTATGGCGGGAGGATCGACTGATCAACGTGTTCTTATTGCCTTTGGTGCGAAGGTCAACTCTTTGATTCAAGCAGGTGAAGTATGGCGCTTTTTTACTAGCATGTTTATTCATATTGGGCTAATGCACTTGATTTTCAACCTTTATGCACTATGGTCTTTAGGTCCCTTTATGGAAGAAAGGTTCGGGCGTTGGCGGTTCATTTTAATCTATAGTTTGAGTGGTCTTGGGGGCTCAATTGCTAGTTTTTATTTTTCACCAGCTCTTTCCGCAGGAGCTTCAGGGGCGATTTTCGGACTTTTAGGAGCTCTGTTATATTATAGTTTAAAGCGCCCATCCCTTTGGAAATCAGGCTTAGGTATGAATCTAGTAGTTGTCATTCTTATCAATTTTGGATTTGGACTCACTCAACCGGGCATTGATAATTATGCGCACCTTGGAGGACTGGTTATTGGATTAATCAGTAGTGTTTTTTTAACAAAGCCTAGTAATTCATCACATGATAAGAGTGTCTAAGTTGTACCAGAGTTTCATAAAAATACCACTTTTTTGCAGCGTATTTTTCCGTCTTCTGAGGACAAAATAGAATCAAGAGCTTGCGGTTTCTTAGCAAGGTGGCTTTGAAAAAAGTCATCGTTAGTTAGGAAAGCGTAAGTTCTTTTTCGGCAGGATCCTCGATTTGATTCGTAGCTTAATATGAAATCATCATTGTGAAAACTCCTATAAATTAAATTTTTAACATAAAAAAAAGGTAAAAAATCATTGATAAAATGTTGTTATGACCAAGAAAGGAGGGGACACTTTGAGAAAAAGCAAAACAAAGATCCAATATTTTTCACGGGATCGTTGGATTCAGTTAATATTACTGGTGATAATCCTGCTTGTAACCTGTAGACTTGTTATCCTTCAAGTAGTACAGGCGTCAGACCTTAAGGCCAAAGGAATAGAGCGAAGAACCATTGATCAAAGCCTAAGACCAGATCGAGGAACCATCTTTGATGCACAAGGAAATGTTTTAGCTCAAAGTATCCCAGTCAAGGAAATCTATGCTGACCCGAAGACCTTAAGCAATCTAATTGAGAAAGGTCAATTTAAACGAACTAAAGAAGAGGTTGCGAAGGAACTTGGAAGTATTTTGGAAATTGATTCTCAAGTTGTCCTCGATAAACTAAATAAGAATCTCTCTTGGATTAGCCTGGCACATCAAGTAGATATACATAAAGCTGATAATATTATGGATCTAAAGATCCCTGGAGTTGGATCCAGTGACGAAGAAAAACGTGTCTATCCCATGGGTATGTTTGCAGCATCTGCACTTGGCATCGTTAATCGAGACGGACATGGTGTAGAAGGGGTTGAATACTATTATGATAAGGAATTGTATGGTAAGCCAGGTTTTCAATCCGAGGAACAAGATGTTAGAGCACGCTCTATATTGGATGCCCTTAATCAAGGTGATCCATCGCGGCCCGGAAACTCCCTAACTTTAACCATAGACTCCACAATTCAGTATTTTATTGAACAACAGTTAGATGAAGCGCAGCAAGCGACTAAAGCCAATAGTGTTACAATTCTAGCGATGGACCCGAAGACAGGACGTATATTAGGTATGGGATCTCGTCCCTCATTTGATCCTACAGACTACAATCAAGTCTCCCCCGAAGTGCGCCGTAATCTAGCAATCAGTATGTCCTATGAACCGGGATCAACCTTTAAAATAATTACTGGTGCGGCTGCATTAGAAGAAGGAATAACTCACCCGGATGAAACTTTCGATGATCCCGGGTACCTGCGCATACCTCCGCTTTATATTACGAACTGGGACTCTGACCAAAAACCCCACGGGCAGCCTACCTTTACAAAAGGTATGCAGTTGTCTTCTAATGTCGTACTTGCGCAAGTTGGTATGAAGTTAGGTAAAATGACCTTTAATACTTATTTAAAGGCTTTCGGATTTGGTTCAAAAACAGGAATTGATATTTCCGGGGAAGAAAGTGGATTACTCCTTCCTCAAGAGAAGATTAGAGACATTGATATCGCGACTATGTCCTTTGGCCAAGCCAATTCAGTAACTCCTATCCAATTGTTGACTGCAATTTCCGCCGTAGCCAATGGTGGAACTCTTTATCGTCCCTATGTCGTAGATAAAATCACATCGTATAATGGACAGCTTGTGAAACAACAAGAACCCACCCCAATACGTCAAGTCATTTCGAAATCAACGGCTATGCAAATGACAAACATTCTAGAACAAGTTGTTTCCGATGGAACAGGACGTACGGCTTATATTCCAGGTATCAGAGTTGCAGGGAAAACGGGAACTGCTCAGAAAGTAGATCCAAGTACAGGGGGGTATTCTCAGACAGACTACATTGCCTCTTTCGCAGCATACGCTCCGGCAGAGGATCCTAAAATTGCTGTCCTTGTCATTATCGATACACCAAGAACTGAGGAAGGACATCAAGGGGGTACCTTGGCAGGACCGAGGGCGAAAGCTATTATTGAAGGCGCTCTCCAATACTATGGTCTTCCTGTAGCAAACGATACTGAAAGTACGGTCACCATTTTGCCCAGTGATTCTGCAGTTAGACCAACTCCTCAACCAGTTGTCCCTGAACGCACACCTGTTGCCGGTGAAATTGTGATTCCTGATTTAACAGGTATGACTATGCGGCAGGTAGGGGAAACACTGGCAAAATCCGAACTACATTTTGATTTTACCGGGAGTGGATTAGTAGTTCAACAATCCCCTCAACCGGGGAAAATAGTAATAAAGGGTACAACCATTGAGGTTAAGTTTTCTCCTTTACCATAATCATTACTAAATTAGGGAATGCTAGGATTACTTAATAAAAAAATGGAGGATTCAAACTATGCTTCTCGAGGAACAAATTGATTTAATGAAAGAAGAAATAACAGCGGCGGTACAGGCATGTATCCAAATTAAGAGTGTCAAAGATATAGAAAATGCATCCCCTGGTGCTCCATTTGGGCCGGGTGTTAAAGAGGCGTTAGATTGGACTTTAGCATTAGGAAATAGCTTTGGCCTTACGATTAAAAACGTCGAAGGATATGCTGGACATATTGAAATGGGCAAGGGTGAACTATTGGGAATACTAGGGCATCTTGATGTCGTTCCAGAAGGGGATGGATGGTCTGTACCCCCTTATAGTGGAACTATTCGGGACGGAAAAATCTTTGGCAGAGGTGCCTTAGATGATAAAGGACCAACTCTTGCAGCTCTCTTTGCTATGAAGGCGATTAAAGATGCTAACATACCCTTGAATATGCGAGTTCGCCTGATTTTAGGTACGGATGAGGAATCAGGCTGGGATGATATGGCCTATTACTTGAAGAAAGAAGAAGTTCCTCAAATCGGATTTGCGCCCGATGCAGAGTTTCCGGTGATCCATGCAGAGAAAGGAATACTCCATCTGGAATTAAGTAAATCCTATATGACCTCATTCCCACATCTAGTTCGTATCCAGGGCGGAGAACGAGCGAATGTCGTGCCGGATCGATGTGACGTAACTTTAAAGGAAATCTCATATACTAATTTGGTTAACCAGTTAAAGAATTTCTCTTTCCCAGAAGGGGTTAGCGGAAATCTTGAGAGCCAAGAATCAGAGCAAGAGGTTAAGCTGGTTTTCAAGGGAGTTAGCTCACACGGAAGCCTCCCCCAGAATGGAAAAAATGCAGTGCTTTATGCCTTGCGATTTCTGAGGACATTACCCCTTAGCTCTGAGGAAAAGCAAACCCTTGATTTTATGTTGACCTACCCTGGTACAGGTTTTTATGGTGAAGGATTTGGAGTTGCGCTAAGTGATGAACCCTCTGGTAAACTATCCCTCAGCCTGGGTATTTTAGATTTGACGTCAGAAAATCTTCGCTTCGTATTAGATATTCGCTATCCAGTTACCTACCAGCGTGACGATGTTTTTCTGCCAATTGAAAAGATAGCTCAAAGCGAAGGATTTACTATTAAGATTCTAAGCCATCAAGAACCTCATCATGTCCCAAAAGACAGTCCTTTAGTTCAATCCTTGCTGAAAGCCTATTCTGATGTGACTGGGCTGGAGCCCTTTGCTTTTGCTATTGGCGGGGGAACCTATGCTAAAGTGCTTCCTCAAGGAGTCGCCTTTGGGCCCACTTTTCCTGGTGAGCCGGAAGTAATTCATTGTCCAGATGAATACATAACTGTCGAAAATCTTCTAAAGACGACCAAAGTGTATACTCAGGCTATTCTTAACTTAGCCGCTGACGTGGAAAATCAATAATGACCCTATCGATCTGCTAAAATTAATGGTTAATTAGTTAATTATTTGTATGACAGCTCATGTAGGACCAATGTCAAGGAAAAGTTAATGCACTTGCAACGTTACTGTAATTTGATTCAACTCCGTCTTTGACAGAGGTTACCTTAAAATACACAGTGGTGTTAGCCTCTATATCATTCAATTGAGCAGAGCTTTGAGGAAACCATTTACATTGCAATTTACTGCCGTCGCTATTAATAAATGAATAGAGAAATGAGTTTGGGTCATCGAGAGTGTAGTATATATGGTAATAATCGGCATCACTAATCTGATCCCATTGAATCGTTATTTGGCTGCTGGAAATAGGGGTCGCAACCAAGTTAGTTGGAGCAGAGGGCTTATTTGTCTGGTCTGTATCGGGAAGGGTCAATAAATATTCCACAACACTATCTGGAACTACCACGCTGCCACCGAATACATAAGGAACTCCATCATTATATTGATTGAGTTTATCAACTGTAAATTGTCTAGTAATTAAAGGTGGGTTATCATTCACTAAAACTATGGGTAGTTCTTTCTTTGCCGCATATGCAGCACCAGTTAACGCATCGGCATATCCTTCGCCCGTTGTTAGGCAAAAATCCTTTGAGCTAAATAAATGATCAAATTCAGTATTAACGTTGATATTGCGTTCGTATTTATCAACACCTACAACGATTCTTTCTGAACCAGGAAATTGATCAACGAGGTTATCGGATATAATGGTCGAATCACCGACAACATAGGATTTGTTAATCTTGTTTGTTGATAGATATGCTTGCACCGAAGCTGGCAAATAATCCTTTGGCACGAGTATGATCGGCGTTTGTTTTAAGGCGGCGATGGGACCAATCGACAGGGCATCCGGATAATCTTCTCCCGTAACTATCATGATTTCAGTAGGAGAAGGGAATTGTTCTGCTATCTTAATAGCGGTATCATATCGATCGCGACCAGCAACGCGGGTCACGCTAATTTTCATCCCCTGTAATTCCGTATCAATTGAGGAGGGTATTACTGCTGTACCTCCGATGATAAAGACATTCTTAACCTGTAGGCGGATTAAAGTTTCCTTAGTGACGGTTGGTAAGCTATTCCCACTGGTTAATAGTATTGGAGCATCATATTTTTTGGCAAGAGGAACCGCACTAAGCGCATCAGGGTAGTTTTCCCCAAATGCCAGTAATGCGTAATCGGATTGTTGCCAGCCATCCTGAACAATTAAGGCAGATGTGTCATATTTGGTTTCCCCTGCAAGTCTTTTGGCAGTCGAAGCATAAGCAATCGAAGTGAAAGAATACATGAACGCAAAGACAAAAATAAGCACAAACCTCTTTTTCAATATACTTCCCTACTTTCAAAGTTAGTTTAGGAAAGGTCCACTCTGTAACTCTTCCACAAACTTACGCAATTTCCTGCAATTCGACAGGATTAACGGTTATACGATTAATTTTTATGATGGAGGACTCACTTAGAATCGATTGGGAAAAGACTTCAGATTCTAAAATTGCTAACTCCGACTTGTAAGTTCTGGGCTAGGTTAGTCAGACTCTGACAAGAAAGGTTAATCTCATCGAAGGTAGCCGCGAATTCATCAATTGCCGCGGATACATTAGCCGCTTGTTCAGCGTTGTTCTGACTAACCGACCCAATCTCTTGAACCCCTGAGACGATTTGTTGACTGCCGCCTGTCATTTGTTGTATGGAAGAAGCAATTCCGCTTACTTGTTCGGAAACTTCATTAACCATCGTTAGAATATCACTTAGGGCGTAATCCACTTTGTTCACCATTTTGATTCCCTCGTTGACGTGACCTTCTTCCGACTCTATCGAAACAATAGCGTGAGCGATGTTATGTCTGTTTAATACAACTAACGCTGTGATTTGCCCGGTGGCAGCTTTTGCTTTTTCTGCCAATTTACGAACCTCTTCAGCCACTACGGAGAAACCACGCCCATGTTCACCCGCCCGGGCGGCTTCAATAGCAGCGTTTAATGCGAGAAGGTTTGTTTGTTCTGTAATACCTGATATTAAGTTCGCA
Source organism: Desulfosporosinus sp. (assembly GCF_014237355.1). NCBI lineage: Bacteria > Bacillati > Bacillota > Clostridia > Eubacteriales > Desulfitobacteriaceae > Desulfosporosinus > Desulfosporosinus sp. The sequence continues at coordinate 119,475 of NZ_JABZFS010000013.1, read as the reverse complement.
ATGTCAGCTATTTGTTCGGAGCTATCTGCTAGCGAAGAGATAGCTTCTTTAACAACTTGAGTGCCCTTGCTTATGTTAGCCATTTGATCAACAGCTTGGGTGAGTGCTCTTTGCCCATCTTCAGTAGAAATAGCAGATTTAGACGTTAATGCTGTTACGCGTTGACCTACCTCAGCAACCGATTGAATGTTAGCATTTATTTGTTCTATAGCTACTACGGTCTCACTGACTGCTTCAGCTTGTTTTTCTGTACCATATGCTACCTCTGCGACTGCAACTGCGATTTGCCTGGTGGCCTTCGAGCCTTGTTCAGTAATCGCTAAAAGCTGGTGGGCAGAGGAAGTAACTTCTTCCGATGACTCTGAAACTCGTCTTATGAGATTAGAAAGTGCAACTGTCATCTGATTAAAAGCCTGAGCTAATAATCCCGCTTCATCCCTGGATTGGGTTCTGCTCTTGGTGAGCTGAAGATTACCTGCTGCGACTTCTTGAACATTTGCTAGCATTATTTGTAGAGGTTTGGAGATTGCCCGAGCTACTAGAGCCCCAATGAAAATTGCGAGAATTGCAGCGGCAAGAGGAGATCCAAACAACATTTTTTCTGCATTGTCAAAGTTATAGTTTTCGCGGACAATGGTACTTTTTGCTTTTTGAGCGCTATAGTCCACTAGTTCTGGAAGAAGGGTATTAATTTCGTCTAAATGTTGGGTAACATTATTTGAAAAACTGTTATAGGCCGCTTCATTATCACCACTCTCCACTAGAGAAACAATTCCTTGCCATTCTTCTTCGTATTTTTGCAGAGCGTCTCTCACCTGAGCTAGCTTTGCAACTTCAAAGGGTTCTTTGGCGAGGGGGGTATAATTGTCTAGGGATTCTAGAATGAAGCCTTTAAGTACGGAGGTCTGAATGAGTAGGCTTTGTTTGTTTAAAGAGTCAAGAGGGGCTAAAAGATACTCTATATTAACACTACGAATCATTCGAACATTGGCATTGGTCTCATTGATTAGTTTTACAGACATCAAGGAATTTGAATAGATTTCGTTCATGGCAACGTTGACTTGACGATAATGATAGTAACCCATAGAACTTAATCCGATCATAAAGATAACCATGACAAGGACTAAAGCATTAATTTTGTGAAAGGTTTTCCAGTTATTTAACCACTTCATTTAGAGTATTCCTCCTATCGTAGTAAAAAAGTGTTACCGCCTAGGACTTTAACTTCTTTCTTTATTTGGGCAGCTCGTTCAGAAACGAGTAAAGGGGTCCAAATCTGATCAGTGTTGTTAATGATTAAGCAGGCTAGGGCAACACTTAGGTTTTCAGCTCCTGGTAAATGCTCGCATATTTGTTCAAATTGGGAGAGTATTTTAACGGCTAGCTTTTCTAGGTCTGAGGGTGGAGAGATTAGAATAAAATCGTCCCCCCCAACGTGTCCGATAAAGGTTTCCTCAGTAGTACTATAGGATGCATTCTGTAAAACCTCACTTAACATTTTGATAACGACATCTCCCTGTTGGAAGCCATATGAATCGTTATAATATTTGAATTTATTTAGATCAACATAGATAAGGCCAAAGGGTGCATTCTGTTCTAAATGCTGTCGGATCTTCTGATCAATGAGTAAGTTGCCTGGTAACCCAGTAAGTGGGTTAGCACCTCGAGCGATCTGGATCTGTTTCTCAGACATGGTTTTGATTAAATTTGCTACTGAAACCATGCCGATCGGTCTGCGTTGGTTAGCTACAATAATGCCGTCATACAGCTGGGCATCAGAACGCTGCATGGCTATACTAGACACCACTTCCAAGGGAGTGGTGTCTTCTACTATGAGGGGATTTGTATCCATTAATATTGAAATAGTACGTTCTAAATAAAGAGAGTTTCCATAGCGTGTGCCTAGGGCTGCGAAAAGTCTGTCGCGTTGCATAACTCCAACTAAACGGGAGTCTTCGGTTATCCCCACCAGCCATTGATTTGGGTGATCACGAAAGTAAGTTTCAACGGCATTGACCAGGGTATGGGTATTGAAGAGGGGTAAGGGCTCAACAATGGAGAGAATAGGACTTTTTTCTATGGATTTAAGCCGACGTTTATGATCCAAAATTCCTTTAGCTGCGGGATTAATGCTCTTACGTTCAAAAGAGGGTTTTGCAATAAAATATCCCTGTATGTAATCAACCCCTAATTGGATCACTGTACGCATTTCCTCTGCAGTTTCTACTCCTTCGGCGATGATACGACACCCTATACGCTTAGAAAAGGTGACAAATGTCTCCAACAAGGCCCATTTGATAGGATCCGCATTCACTCCTTGTATTAAAGACCGGTCTACTTTAAGGAAGTCAGGATGTAGCTCCGCTACAGACTGTAAAGAAGAATAGCCCGCACCAACGTCATCTAAGGCAATTAGGTAACCCTGATTACGATAATGCTCTAAGGCATCACGGAATGTAGAAAAATCCTCTATGGCACTTCGTTCGGTAATTTCTAGTACTACATCCGTTGGACTTAATCCTTGTTCAGTGAGCAGTTTACGAGTATGACCAGAGGCAAACTCGGGGTCAATTAGTACTATAGGGTTAATATTCAGGAAGAGCCTTTCATCGCTTTGAGCAATAGAAGGGTAGGAGGTAATAGCTTGCCGCCGGCACAGTGTTTCGATTGGGTAGAGCTGCCCAATCTTTTCTGCAAATGGGAATAGGTCAGCAATATTGTTAAAACAAGTAGACCCTGGTATACGCGCCAACGCTTCAAATCCAAACACCTCGCCGCTTTGGGTTTCAATAATTGGTTGAAAAGCAGCTTTCAGGTACGTGGCGGGTTCTTCGATAAGGTGTGTAATCTCTTCGCGGCGAGCAAAAAAATTGGGATCCGGTTCCGATTTATTTATAAGGAAGGCTTCTTTCACAGCCGCATACAGTAAATAATCTGCGCTTCGACCGATTTCATTTACACATTGAGCAAGTCCCGAACGTAAGAGTATCTTCTCGTTAACTAGTTTCTTAATCCTGTGATTAAATCGTTCTTCCATCGGGAGAACCCATTGTTCAATGACTTCCGTAATATTCCAATATGTATTTTTTCCCGGAACTAAATACACAACAAAGTCATCACCGCCCCTACTTTCGAAATGAGAAAAAAGATAGAGATTGCGTTGCTGTCTAATCGAATGATTAATTTCTCGCTCAATTTCGTCTAGGATTTGTCTGCAGATTTTGTAACCGTATCGAAATTCAACCTCACTAAATTTGACGATATCAAGATATAACACCCAGATAGTTTTCTCTTCCCTTAGTAGACGGTAAAGCTTTTGTTGTCTGATATCGACTGACTTAAACATTTTTGAAACTCCTTCTTTCAACCAAGCATAGAGTCTGATTTCGAATATGTTTTAACGTACAGCCCTACAACAATAATAGTAATAGATATTTGTAAAGAAATGATGAACTGCATGTAAATGTAATGTTAAACTTTTATTCTTTAGGTAAGATTTACTATTTCATTAGGTGTTGTATCAAGGATTTTGTATCATTTCAAGGTTAAAAATAATCTCGCATAAATATCTTAAATTTAACAAGAATTAATTCAGTCTTAACTTAAGAATAATATGTTCTTTACAGTCATCCCTTAAAATGATCTTGAGAACAAAGGAGAGGTGTTGGCTAAAAAATGTATGAACGACTTATCGGTCAGACACTATCTAAGATGACAAAGCTGCTTCTTGCTTCTGCAGGCCCCTTACAATGTTTTTTAGACTCCCCAGGCTTAACCCACGTTCATTGTCTGGAACAGGCTTACAATGTTCTGAAACATGATGGAAAAGAGGATGTAGCTAAATTATTCAATTCACATCACACTTCGCTGACGAAAGGACTATACTGGGCAGACCGTGGTTGGAAAAACGTCAATCATTTTTATAGTGATCCCAGCAAACAAGGAATTATCGGATGGCCAGGGGCTACTGCTGAGTGCCAGTATTATTTCAACAAGGCTTTCACCTTTTTCCCGAATAACGTCTATAAAGGTATGTTCTTTTTAGGAGCAGCGTTGCACTTATTACAAGATATGTGTGTACCACACCATTCTTTAGGGGTTCTTTTCGACGGTCATAAAGAGTTCGAAACATGGGCTACTAAACGTTGGGATAAGTTTCCTGCAAAAAGTGGTATGTATATGCCTTTCTCTCACCCCGCTCAATGGATTGATCATAATGCCAGCGTTTCTGCCCCCCTATACCCCTTGGTATCACTTTGCGAAGGGTGTAACGCAGAAAGCTATACAAGGGCTTCTGAAGTTTTGATCCCTCTTACAATTTCCACTTCAGCAGGATTTCTGGATTTTGCGAGAAAACGCTTGTTAAGATTTGAATAGATCATTTTTCAGTTGTCGTTATATAGGGTGAAAGTGGTTTTGAAATTTTTGATGAAGTATGCTGAAAGGGGAGATACAGAGTTGAAGCAGTTAAGGATTCTCGTATTCTCTGCAGGGTTTGGAAACGGACATTTTCGGGCAGCAGAAGCTGTGATTGAAGGCATACGTATTAAGGAGCCTTATGCTGAAATTAACCATCTGGACTTTGGAGATTTTTTGAGTAAACGACTGAACGCCATGGCTAAACGCTTATACATGGAGATGATTAAACATACCCCGAGGCTTTGGGGGAAATTTTATTATAAAACAGCTAAACTGCAACCTAAGTCAATAATGCAGCGTTTTCTGAATCAATTAGGTCGTAGTGATTTTCTTAACTATATAAAGGGGTTTGAGCCAGATCTTATTGTATGTACTTTTCCAACAATTTCCTCGATGCTAGCCCAACTCAGGCTGGAACGAATTCTTCTTGTTCCAGTGATTACAGTAATCACGGATTATGCAGTTCACAGTCTTTGGGTCCATCCAGGAGTTGATCGCTACATGGTTGCTTGTGAGGAAGTTAAGGAAAGTTTAGTGTCTTGGGGAATTGAAGCGCAAAGTGTTCGTGTCACAGGCATTCCAGTCAGTCCCAAATTCGAAAGGGTAAAGGATCGTGGGCATATTCTTTTAAAATTAGGCTTGAGTCCGGATCTACCAACGTTTTTAGTGATGGGCGGAGTCTACGAGGGAGAAATCGTAAAAAGAATCTGCAAGCGACTCGCAGATTCTAAGGTTCCAATTCAGTCGTTGATTGTTTGTGGAAAGAATGAAAAGCTTTATCACTCTTTAGAAGATCTAAGTGCACAGACTCCTAACCTTATTGTGCGGTTTGGGTATGTTGACAATGTAGAGGAATTAATGGAGGTATCCAATCTGATTATCACAAAGGCCGGAGGGTTAACGGTTACTGAGGCATTAACGAAGCACCTGCCCCTTTGTATATTTAAGCCCATCCCTGGCCAGGAAGTTGAAAATGCACTGTTTGTGCAGCGCAAAGGCGCAGGGTTATTTGCAGGAACTGAAGAGGAATTGGAACAACTTCTAGATCGCTTATTAAGCTATCCAGAGGATATTGAACGAATGCAAGAAAAAGCAACGTTCGCTTTACCAGGTCGCTCCGCAGAACGCACCGTCGATGAATTACTTCAGTTAGTGTCACATTTAAGAATGAAGCAAAAAACTGGATAACTAGAGTTTGATACAACTCAATTGCACGAGGGTTCAAAAGAAGGACAATTAAATCCACAGATTTGGACTCTGCGCAGCGGAAAAGATGTACATTTCTATGACCCAGTAGAACTGACTAGAGTAAAGAAGATGTTGATTAAGGAAGGGTATCACTATCAACATGCGTAAGACGTTTGAATTATTTAACATTCCCTTAACGTAACCCTAATTCCTTGTTAACAATTGAAATATATAATGAGTAAAAAGTCATTAGAAAAAAGTAATGAGGTGATGTTAGAATGAAACTTTTGGTTGATTTGCATACTCATACCATTGCAAGCGGACATGCGTACAGTACTATAACAGAAAATGCACTAGCAGCTTCACACAAAGGACTCAAACTATTAGGAATGACAGACCATGGTCCAAGTATGCCAGGTGCTCCTGACCTTTACCATTTTGGAAATCTATCTATTATTCCAGATCAACTGTATGGAGTTAAAATACTGCCTGGCGTCGAAGCCAATATCACAAACCATGCAGGCGAACTGGATATGCCGTTAAGTTATTTAGATCATTTAGAACTTATACTTGTCGGGTTGCATCCGATCTGCTATCAGGGTGGGACCTGCGAACAAAATACTGAAGCGTATATAAAAGCAATGGAAAATCCCTATACAGATATAATGGTTCATCCTGGAAGACCTGATTTTGATATGGATTTAGAAAAAATTGCCCACGCATCGGCACGTTTGAATATTCCTGTCGAGGTTAATAATAGTTCACTGTCAACGATTGTAGATAAGGCTAGAGCGCAGGATAATTGTCGTTCTATTGCCAGGTACATGGCGAAGTATAAAGGTCCCGTAATTATAGGAAGTGATGCTCACTTTTGGGATCGGGTTGGTGAATTTAGCGAAGCAGTGGAGTTAGTTCGTGATGTCGGGATTTCAGAACATCTAATTCTCAATACTTCGCCTGAACGAGTCTTGAAATATTTGGCTTTACGCCGTTACCAACGCTCAGAATCAAACATTAAAGGATTTACTAGGCATAAGCAGGGAATTGCTTAGTAGAGAAGGAAATTCGGATTTTATTCCATTTCTTTAAGAATTGGTTGTAACATAAAGGGGTTGGTTCCTATAAAAAAGTGCCTAAAAGCATTTAAAAAGTATAATAACAGCCGTCTTCGAATTGATTTTGGGAGATAGCTGTTATTTATGTTAATTGACCGTTTATACGATCGATGATAACAATCTTTAACAGTAACTTTACATAATGTTCATTCAGACTTTACATACAACCCTTATGATAGGAGTAGTTGATCGTTTAGAAAAATTATTCATAAGGGAGGAAACTTTATTGAGGGGAGTTATGTTGTGGCCAAAATTTTGCTCGTAGATGACGAAATTGGAGTTCAAGAACTCACTCGCGATGATTTGGAAAAAGAAGGGCATACTGTACTCATTGCTGTCAACGGTGAACAGGGATTAGATGTAGCTAGACGAGAAAATCCGGATCTCATCATAATAGATCAAACTCTCCCTTTGATTGATGGATTAGATGTTTGTAAGAAATTACGTGCATTAAATGAATTCTTATCTACGCCAATAATAATTTTAAGTGAAAGTGATGATGTAACAGATAAAGTAATTGGGCTTGAACTTGGCGCGGACGATTATATAACAAAGCCTTTCAATTCTAGAGAATTATCGGCGAGGATTAAAGCGAGACTTAGGGAAGTTCAACGGAAAGCTGAAGCTAAAAATTGTCCAATAAGGTGGAGAAACCTAGAAATTTGGCAAGAAAATTATCAAGTTACTTTAGATGAACAGCCTCTAAGCCTTACGGCGAAGGAGTTCGAACTGCTGGTTCTCTTTGTAACCAATCCTTACCAAGTATTTAGCCGCGAATACTTAATTCAGAAGGTTTGGGGCAATCTTTCCAGCACAGGGACCAGAGCTCTGGATGTGCATATAAGTCATTTAAGAAATAAACTTAAGTCAGTAGGACCAGTTCTTGATTCAGTTAGGGGAGTTGGATATCTTTTTATCCGTCGAAAGTAGCTAAAACTTTAACTTAAACTTTACATTTAGTTCATTAAGACTTTACAAACATTTTGTATAATCAATTTGCACTTAAGATTAAAACTTAAGAAAAAATTAAGGGGGAAACAAACTTGTTTAAAACGAAATCTAAGATTGCTCTTGTAAGTACAACTTTAATTGCTTTACTAACACTGGTCGGATGTGGCCAAAAGGCAGATCCAACAACACCTGCACCAGCCCCAACTGTTGAGAAGAAGACGATTTCTGCTGCTGGCTCTACAGCCCTCCAACCACTCGTCAAATTAGCTGCCGATGAGTTTATGTCAAAAAATGCAGGAGTACAAGTTAACACTAGCGGCGGTGGATCGTTTACAGGACTGAATAATGTAGCAAGTGGTTCTATAGATATCGGAAACTCAGATGTTGAAGTTACTAATGAACTAAAAGACAAAGGATTAGTTGATCACCAAGTTGCGATAGCACCTTTTCTAATTATCGTTAATAAAGATGTCACTGTGGATAACTTGACTAAAGAACAACTAACAGACATCTTCACAGGGAAAATTACCAACTGGAAAGATGTTGGCGGCAAGGATTCCAAAATATCGATTATTGGTCGTGCAAAATCTTCCGGTTCTCGTGCAACCATCAGTAAAATTGTGATGGACGGAAAAGATTTTACTGATGCAGCAGCTGCTCAAGACTCAACTGGAAACTTAATTACTGGTGTAGCACAAACTCCGGGAGCAATCGGTTATTGTGATGCAGCTTACTTGAAAGATACGGTTAAGGCATTGAAGTACAATGGCGTAGAATACAGCGTAGAAACAGTTGTTAATGGACAGTATCCTATCTATGCCTTTGAACACATGTATACTAAAGGTGAGCCGACAGGTACTGTAAAGGCATTCTTAGATTATATTATGAGTAAAGAATTCCAAGAGAAGAATGTAGAAAAAACTGGATTTATCCCAGTCAGCTTGCTTAAGAAATAATCGTGACTTTAGCAGGTGGCCACATACTTCATTGCTACAAAAGCAACTCAAGCGCTATGCCATCCTGAAGGAGGAACGACTGAAAGATTCGAGATCCTTCCCTAACGCAAGGATGACATAATAATCTTTCGTTTAGTAACGCGGGTAACGTATGGGAATTCTGAAACGATGGATAAACGACAGAGATAGGAGCAAGGTTTCCCTTGCTCCTATCTCTACGAGTAGGATTAAATAATTATTTAAAGTCTATAGCAAACTTAACCTAAACTTTACACTACCTTAATCGACAGTTTACACAAATAAGCTAGAATAAATCGTGCTGAATAATTTAATAGTGAAGTTTGTTGTTATTTAGCAGTTTGAATAAATGATTAGTAAAGGCTGGAGGTGTAAAAGGTTGACGAACCGTAAGTCCTGGGTTTATCTTAATGATCGTTTAGCACGATACTTGTTTATCAGCAGCGCGATTTTAGTTTCACTGATTATCTTATGTATTATTTGGTTCGTTGGTATGCAGGGCTTATCCACGTTTAAAGAGGCCAGCATCCTTGAGTTTTTTACGAGTAGCAAATGGAGTCCTGATAATGGTCAATTCGGAGCCCTCACGTTCATTGCTGGTTCCATTGGGACGACTATAATTGCAATACTACTTGGAGGCCCACTAGGACTAGCAGGAGCTGTATTTTTAGCAGAGATTGCTCCTCCGTGGGTACGCTCTATTATGCGCCCGGCAACTGATCTATTTGCTGGGATTCCATCGGTGGTTTACGGTTACGTTGGGATTACAGTCATCGTAAGTTTTACAGGAAAGATTACCGACTCCCCAACCGGGTACGGCATGTTAGCAGCAGGGATTGTATTAGCTATTATGATTTTACCAACGGTGATAAGTCTTTCGGAAGATGCTTTACGCTCTTTGCCGAGAACCTATAAAGAAGCTTCACTAGCCTTAGGAGCAACTCGCTGGCAGACAATTCGCAGGGTCTTGGTACCAGCAGCATCTCCTGGAATATTAACAGCAATCATTTTAGCAATGGCTAGGGCCATAGGAGAAACAATGGCAGTACAGATGGTTATTGGAAATTCTCCACGCTTCCCTGATTCATTAGGCAGCCCTACATCCACGTTGACCAGTAATATTGTTATGGAAATGGGCAACACTCCCTTTGGATCAACTTGGAATAATGCCTTATTTATGATGGCATTTATTCTTTTGATCATTGCCCTTATCATGATAATTCTTGTTCGAACAGCCTCACGAAAGGGGGCAACACGTTGAAAGCTCATCAATCAGATCGTTTAGCCAGTGCTTTACTTTGGGTAGGAGCCTTAGCCATTGTCACGTTACTTGTTGCTTTTTTAATTTTAATTCTAGGTAGAGGTCTACCCCATCTAACGGTTGAGTTCTTTAATGGTCCTGATGGCGTAAGAGGTCAATTATTCAATTCCTTTTATATATTATTCCTTTCCTTAGTGTTTTCTCTCCCTGTCGGCTTAGGTGCGGGGATCTATATGGCTGAATATGCTCCAAAAAACAAACTTACGGATCTAATTCGCTTAAGCACAGAAAGTTTAGCAAGCGTTCCCTCTATAGTATTTGGTCTCTTCGGCATGATACTGTTTGTGAACATGTTGGGCCTAGGATTCACCATCTTAGGAGGAGCGGCCACTCTTGCCTTACTGAATTTACCGATTTTAGTGCGTGTTACGGAAGAATCCTTGCTTGCAGTGCCTAGAAGTTATCGAGAGGCTAGTTTAGCTTTAGGAGCTACTATGTGGCAAACCTTGCGAAAAGTCATTCTACCTACTGCGTTGCCTGGACTTATCACAGGAATAACCCTCGTCGCTGGTCGTGCCTTAGGAGAAACAGCCATTTTAATCTTTACGGCGGGGATGAATGTATCTCGAATACCCTTTGACGTAAATCCTCTGGCAGCCGGAGAGACCTTGGCGGTCCATTTATTTGCTGTAAAGTCGAATCCACTGCCAGGAACCAATGCTGATCAAATTGCTGATGGGACAGCCGCTTTACTAATCATCATGGTAATTGTATTTAATATATGTTTGACAATACCTAGTCGTTGGCTGCAACATCGGCATCAAGGAAAAAATAAGGCATAGTACTAGAAGGGGATGAGGAGAATTAACATGGACAAGATCGTAGTTGATAAACTGGATCTCTTTTACGGTGATCAACAGGCTTTAAATAAGATATGTTTAACAATGAAGGAGAAAAGTGTGACTGCCTTGATCGGTCCCTCGGGCTGTGGCAAGTCGACATTCTTGCGAACTCTTAATCGGATGCAAGACTTAATACCAAGTGTTAAGATTTCAGGTAAAATAACGATTGACGGGCAGGACATATACGCTCCTGATACCGATGTTGTATTACTTCGAAAAAAGGTCGGCATGGTTTTTCAAAATCCGAACCCATTTCCTAAGTCAGTGTTTGAAAATATCGCTTACGGTCCTAGAATTCATGGGGAATCCGATAAGAAACGATTGAATGAGATCGTAGAAACCAGTTTAAAAGATGCCGCTTTGTGGAATGAAGTCAAAGATCGCCTCCATGAATCAGCACTAGGACTTTCAGGTGGTCAGCAACAACGTCTTTGTATTGCACGCCTCTTAGCTGTAGGTCCAGAAATTTTATTGATGGATGAACCGACATCAGCCCTCGATCCCATCTCTACCATGAAAATTGAGGAATTAATTGCAGAATTGAAGGATAAATATTCAATTATGATCGTTACTCATAATATGCATCAAGCGTCTCGGGTTTCTGACCGAACTGCATTTTTCTTAAGTGGAGATTTAATCGAAGAAGATGTAACCAGTATCCTCTTCACTCGCCCAGCTAAGAAAAAAACCGAGGACTATATATCCGGTCGGTTCGGTTAATACTTTTTGTTTATTTATATCACTGATTTTGAGAATCTTACTTGCCTCTATATTTTTATAGGAATGACGCTTATAATTAAACCATTTAATCAAACCATTTAAAGAGAGGAGGGCAACAGAAATGCCAACTCGTCAGAAATTCGATCATGAATTAGAGGAACTTCGAACAAACATCCTTAACCTAGGGAATATGGTGAACCAACAAATAGCGGATGCCGTACGTGCTTTGATTAACCAGGACCTTGAACTAGCTAACGCTATCGTAGTAAAGGATATTGCACTCAATGATTTGCAAGCAATTATTGAAGAAAAATGTATTCTTCTTATAGCAACTCAGCAACCTTTTGCTCGAGATTTACGTAAGCTTGTGGCTGGCTTTAAAATTTCCATCTACCTCGAGAGAATGGGTGACTTATCAGTTGATCTCGCAAAGGTAACTATCAGAATAGGGGAAGAAGAGTTTATTAAGCCCATCGTTGACATTCCTCGTATGAGTGTATTGGTTCAAGAAATGATAGATATTGGACTAAAAGCATATGTTGATGAAGATTGCGGTGCTGCCTCAGAAATGTCATTGATTGATGATCAGATAGACAAAATTTACTCGGGTGTCTTTGGAGAACTTAGGTCTATCATGATGGAAGACCCTAATAAAGTGACCCAAGCTAATTACCTACTCTTTGCTAGTCGCTTTTTAGAACGACTAGGAGACTACTGTACAAATATTGCTGAGGAAATCGTCTATATTTGTAACGGTAAAAGAATGGATTTGAACGAGTAATAACAAACAGTATTTACTATGCCAGTTAGAAGCTCTATATATTTATGAAAAAACAAATCACTAAGGTTAATATTTGACCTTAGTGATTTGTTTTTTAGCCATAAATTCACAGTGTGATCAAAAACACATCAATCGTTTAGTATATTTGCTACACTAACTCAGAAAGATAAAGTAAGTTCTCATTCATAATTCTGAAAATCTATGGGGGAATTAAATTGAACCAAAGTGGCTTTCAAATCGAACACTGTCGGTCGAATTGCTCAAAATCTGCTTGCGAATGGAACGACCTTCTTGAAGCATTGAGAACCAAACTTGCTGATTTAAAGATAAATGAAACTCTTGAACAGAAGTTTCATCCCATTTTACATCACCATCTCCCGAAGATTGGCTTGGCAGGCTGTCCCAATGGCTGCTCCCAACCAGATATTAAAGACTTTAGTATTTCCGGATATGTAAACCCTTTAATTACCGATGCTCCATGTTTGCAATGTGAAGTCTGTGTCCGTTCTTGCTTAGAAGGAGCTATTTCATTACAACCGAAGGGTATAAGCATTGACAAGGATCGATGTCTTTCCTGTGGGAACTGTCAAAGGGTTTGCCCTTCAGGGACGTTGACAAGAGGAGAAAGTGGATGGATCTTACGCCTTGGCGGTCGAGTAGGGCGACATCCAAGATTTGCGACATTCATCGGAAAAGTTTCAACGATTGATGAAGTGGTCGAATGGGTTTATAAAACCGTCCTCGACTATATGGAAAATGGCGAGGCACAAGAGAGACTAACACACTTTCTTGAACGCAAAACTATTTCAGTTTAGAGAGCGAGAGCGGGCTGCTCGTTCGCGAATCCATAAACTTAATTCATCTGTATTTAGAACTGTAATCTTCTTCTTTTTAATCTCGATTAATTTTATGTCCTTTAATTCGGTTAAAATTCGGCTCACAGACTCTCGAGCAAGACTGCACATTCCTGCAAGTTCCGTAGCGGATAGGGGAATAGTAATCAATACACCGTTCTGTGTCTTTAGCCCATGTACATGCGCTAAAGCAAAAAGCTTAGCACCTAAACGTAGACGAGCATCTCCAAGTGATAGATTTTTTATTTGTCGGTAGGAGCGGCGTAAATCCAGGGCAAGTTCACGGTAAAGAATCCACAGTAAGGATGGACTGCTTTCCAGGAATCGCATAAAGGTTTGCTGGTCTAAAGCTAAAACCTCCGTATCCTCAATACAAAGAGCAGCATGAGGATAGGGTTTTCCGTCGAGAATTATTTCTGGAAAAAAAACTGGCGGCTTCAGAACGCGGATTATCTTCTCAGTGAATTCACCCATTAAGTATAGTCGAATTCTTCCCGAGATAAGGAAATAAACCGTTGTTGCCTCATCCCCAGAGAAATAAAGGTATTGTTTGGGTGCATAGTGCCGAAGTCTTCCATGTGATAGGCAGAAGTCTACAAATTCAGGCGTCATTTTGCCTGAGAATAGTTTTGTGGATAAAACCTCTCGCAGGTGTTGCTCATTTAGCATTCTATTCCTCCAGACTATTTGGGACATTCATATCTGCAACTTGATGTTCACTTCTATGTTTATTATAGCACGCCAATTGAATATGATCTTAAATTTGAATGACATTTATTTTACATTAAAAACCAGCATATCAATGTCTGCTAAGGGAAAAATAACGTTAGGATTCGCTTAGTAGGAAAAGGGAGGGTCACATAAATGGGTGCTCACAAGAAAGTATCACGTCCTAAATCTCCAGTAACTGTAAGAGATCCACATTATCAAGAGTTTGACACGCATAAAGAGCGTAATATTCAAAACACATTACCACATAAAACCTACTAATACCTTATTAAAATGGAGTGAGCTGAGAAGCCACTCCTATTTTTGTTCTTTATAATTATTGATAATGTTTCAATCACAAATGTAATTGGCTGAAAAGAAGGATTTGTCTGATTTTAGTCGAATATACAGAAAACAAGATTAATAATGGTTAGGTAAAAGTTGACCAAATTTGGTTTGTAAATCATTAGTAGAATCAAAGTACTATATGATTTATTAATTGTGGCCATATTGACTTATTGAGCACTCAATGCTAGTCTTAGTTTGTGAGAAGCAACAATATAATAGCTTGTGCATTTTATTACGTTCACTAGGTCAATGTTTTAATCTTGAATGACCCATTCGATTAAATATGTGAAAGAAATCTTATTTATGCGTTCATCCAAGGATTTTGCCGGGAACTCTGCTTAGCCTGTGTCTAGTCAGGGTCTACAATACTTGTGTTGGAAAATAAATTCCTTCTCACGCATTTATGGGGGGTGTTATGAAAAAAAGACAGACGTTTTAGGGACCTATTGGAAGAGGACTTTATGAGTCAGAGACGAAGTTGTTTTGAGTGGAGGCTCGTCACCTCGTCTATCAATGGTACCAGTGAGACTTAATGAACCAGAGTCGTAATCTTAAGTATTTATTTTGTTGCAGTAAGGGGGAAACAGTGTGAATATTGTCGTTTTCATCAAACAAACATTTGATACTGAGGCAAAAATCGTACTAGATGGTAACGGTAAAATCGATGCCAATGGGGTTAATTTAATTATCAACCCTTATGATGAATTTGCCATTGAAGAAGGAATCAGGCTTAAGGAAAAATTTGGCGGTGAAGTAACCGTAGTAGCTATGGGAGGTCCACGTGCCCAAGAAGCTGTCCGCACTGCATTGGCAATGGGGATAGACAAAGGTGTATTGGTCAATGATCCAGAAGTTGACAATACGGACGAGTGTGGCAGAGCTGCAATTCTAGCTAAAGCAGTTGCTCAAATCCCTTATGACATAATCTTAGCCGGTCGTATTGCCATTGATGATGGTGCAAGTCAAATTGCTGTTCGTTTAGCAGAGGCATTAAATGTTCCTTCGGTCAGCAGTGTACTTAAGCTCGAAATTGCTGGAACACAAGCAACTGTAACTCGCGAAATCGATGGTGGAACAGAGTTAATTGAAGTTAGCCTTCCAGCCGTTATCACTGCCCAAAAAGGGCTGAATGAGCCTCGCTATCCATCTGTTGCTGGTATCATGAAAGCTAAGAAGAAACCATTAAAAACCTTAACTGTTGCTGATCTTGGATTAAGTGCCGGAGATCTTGCCCCAAAAATGACGGTAAATGAATTTAGTTTACCTACTCCTCGTAAGGCGGGACGAGTGATTCCTGGTGATGCAGCACAAGCTGCAAGTGAATTAGCAAAACTCTTGCGTGAAGAAGCAAAGGTTCTGTAAAAGGAGGAATTAAACATGGCTAAAGGGATTTGGGTAATTGTCGAACAACGCAACTTGCAAATTCGTAAAGTTTCATTAGAACTTCTCAGCCAAGGCCGAAAAATTGCAGATGAGACAGGAGAACCTTTGGTAGCTGTTGTTCTCGGTCAGGGTATTGATGGATTAGCTCAAGCTGCCACCGAATGCGGAGCAGATAAAGTTATACTTGTTGATGACGCTAAGCTAGCTGAATATACAACAGGAGCCTATACTTCTGTCCTAAATAAACTCATTCGTAAAGAAGAGCCTCAGGCTGTTTTACTTGGAAATACCGCTGTTGGTAAGGACCTTGCTCCACGTTTAGCTCAACGACTTGGCGTTGGCTTAGCTTCCGACTGCACAGGTATGGAAATTGACCCCAGTAACTTCCTGAACTTCAAACGTCCTATTTACGCAGGTAAAGCATTTGCTCACCTTACATCAAATGTTCGCCCAATTATGGCTACGATTCGCCCCAACACGTTCCCTGTAGCTGCTCCAGATGCTGCACGTCAGGCTGAAGTGGTCAAAGAAGCTGCAGAGATTGATCCTTCTGACCTAATTGCCATCCTGAAGGAAGTTGCCGTTGCTGCTTCCAAACGTCCAGAACTTACAGAAGCAAATATCATTGTCTCTGGTGGACGTGGTATGAAAGGTCCTGAAAACTATGTTATCCTTGAAGAATTAGCAGATGTAATCGGTGCTGCTGTTGGAGCATCCCGTGCTGCTGTAGACTCAGGTTGGAAGGAGCACAAGTTCCAAGTTGGACAAACAGGCAAAACTGTTGCTCCTACCCTCTATATTGCTTGCGGAATTTCTGGAGCAATCCAACACTTAGCTGGTATGGGGTCCTCAAAATTCATTGTAGCTGTAAACAAAGACCCTGAAGCTAACATCTTCAATGTTGCTGATTATGGTATCGTTGGAGACTTATTCGAAGTAGTTCCCTTATTGACTGGAGAGTTTAAGAAACTCGTCAATGAATAAGGAATAGCATTTAGCGAAGCGCCTCTCAAGGCGCTTCCTTAAATAAAAGGGTGAGGAGAGGAAAGAATGGCAACACGTCAAGTGTATTGGAACATTGAAGGACATAATTGGCTTTATTTATTCTTTATCATTGCTCTTGCTATCTTTGGCTATGGAGTCTATAAACGGCTTCAGCTCTGGAAACTGGGCCAGCCTGAGAATCGATGGAAAGATATATGGCCAGGAATTAAAGACGTTCTTGTTTATACCTTTGCCCATAAGCGAATTCTTAAGGACGGTTATCCTGGATTAATGCATGCTGGCATATTCTATGGATTTTTATTTCTAGCTTTTGCCACTGCCGTTATCACAGTACAAGCGGATTTCTCATTAAACATATTTCATGGTTGGCTTTATCTTTTCATTAAAGTAACAGCTAACTTATTTGGACTTGCAGCTCTTATCGCCATCCTCATCGCTGCTTACAGACGGTATATTCAAAGACCCGATCGTTTAGATAATAAAGCAGATGATGCTATCACCCTTGCGTTATTATTTGCTATTCTTTTGACGGGTTTTGTTATCCAAGGAGCACGTATGGCTGTAGTGCCTGATCCTTGGGCAGCGTATGCCTTTGTTGGACAGTGGATGGCTGTTCCATTAAAAGCCTTACTTAATGAAGCCCAACTCTTGTCCTTACACGTTTTCCTCTGGTGGCTCCATCTTGTCTTAGCGATGGCCTTCATTGCATATTTCTCATACTCTAAGCTTTTTCATATTCTATTGGGACCACTCAATCAGTTCTTCCGTAATCGTGGACCTATTGGGATACCTGAACTCATTGACTTTGAAGATGAGAACCTTGAAACCTTTGGTAAAAGCCAATTACGTGAGTTTTCTTGGAAAACATTGTTCAATACGGATGCTTGCTTGCGTTGCGGACGTTGCCAAGATAACTGCCCTGCTTACCTAAGCGGTAAACACTTAAGTCCAAAACGTATTATTCAAGATATGCGGGTTCTGATGGAAGAAACCGGTGCGGCTCTCCAAGTTGAAGCAAAAGGATTAGCCCAGGCTGCCGGTCAAGAAGCTGCTGCTGCAAGCGAGGCTGAAGAGACTGAAGAGTGGACTGGTAGAGCCCTCATTGGCGAAGTAATCCCTGAGGATGATCTTTGGGCTTGTACAACCTGTCGTTCTTGCGAACAACAATGTCCAGTGTTCGTAGAACATGTTGACAAAACGATTGATATGCGTCGTAACCTTGTTCTCATGGAGACACGGTTCCCATCTGAGGCTCAACTTGCCTTCCGTAATATGGAAAATAACGGGAACCCATGGGGGATTGGTTGGAGTACACGTGCTGATTTTCTTACAGGCCTAGGGGTTAAAACGTTTGAAGAAGCCCCAGACGCTGAGTATTTATATTGGCCCGGTTGCTCCGGAGCATTTGATGCACGTAATCAAAAAGTTTCAGCAGCCCTTGTCAAGTTGCTCCAAGCTGCAGGTGTTAATTTTGCAATACTTGGAAATGAAGAAAAATGCTGCGGTGACTCCGCTCGTAAGTTAGGAAATGAGTATTTATTCTATTCCTTAGCCACTGAAAACATTGAGGTTATGAATGGTTATGGCGTTAAGAAAATTATTACTCAATGCCCACACTGCTATAACTTCTTAAAGAATGAATACCCACAATTCGGTGGAAACTTCGAAGTTATTCACCACACGGTCTTCCTGTTAGACTTGGTCAAATCCGGAAAACTAAAACTATCGAACTCTGATGGAAAATCAGTGACCTATCACGATTCATGTTACCTAGGCCGCTATAATGAAATTTACGAACAACCACGTGAATTACTTAAAGCAGTCGGGTTAAGTCTCAAAGAAATGTCACATACCGGCGAGAAAAGTTTCTGTTGTGGAGCTGGTGGAGGCCGTATGTGGCTGGAAGAACACGAAGGACAACGTATTAATGAAATGCGTACAGATCAGGCTATCGCTGTTAAACCTGACTATGTTGGCACCGCTTGTCCGTTCTGTCTTACTATGTTTGCCGACGGAATTGCTGCACGAGAAGCTGGGGAACAAATGAAGGCACTAGATGTAGCAGAGATTTTAGAAAAAGCGTTGTAAAACCAGTATCGAAGAATTACCGAAGACCAACTGATCATGATCAGTTGGTCTTTTCATATATTTATCTGAAGTATAAGGTTTGAGGTACCCTTTTACTTATGTCATCCTGAGCGCAGCGAAGGATCTTATTAACCCAAGTTTTCGGAAGCGGGATAGATTCTTCACTGCGTTCAGAATGACAAGCACCTTCGTTTCGACATTACCCTAAATACCCAGGCGCATGTCTCGGTATTTCTTAGAAATTACTGCAGCAGTATACCTGCAAGAAAGTAAACGCCTGCGAAGACAGTGTCTGCAAAAAGGACTTATACGTGCGAAGACAGTGTCTTCGCGCGTTATGAATATTTTAGAAAACAGGAACTAAAACTAGTCTATCTGAATAAAAATGGTGTGCAGACGCTAAAGAGGAAAGGAGATTTCTACATGTCTAATGCACATATAAAGAAGATGTTTCCTGGTGCCGTTACATCCCAAGGATTTTACTCATTCTATCACTATTTGATTGAACAAGACGCCAACCATATCTTTGTTCTCAAAGGGGGACCCGGTGTAGGGAAATCATCCTTTATGAAAAAGATTGCTCAAGCTATGTTAGATCGCGGTTACGATATTGAGTATCATTGTTGTTCTTCGGATAATGGATCGATTGATGGAGTTGTCATTCCTAAACTTAAAATTGGTTTATTAGATGGAACAGCACCTCATATCGTGGATCCGAAAAACCCAGGCGCAGTAGACGAAATTATCAACCTTGGTGAATATTGGAACGAAGACATGCTTAAAAAAGCCAGAGATAAAATTATCGCCTGCAGTGCAAAGGCCTCAGGTTATTTCCCTCGAGCGTATTTTGCCTTAAAAGAAGCTGAAATTGCCTTAAGTGAGTGGAAACATTATACCTCATCCTACCAGGATTGGAATCAGATTAATCAGATGACCTTACGAGTTCAACGAGACATCTTTAAAATCCCCCCTAAAGATCGGAGTAAAGAACGTCATCTATTTGCTTGGGGTCATACTCCGCAAGGAAAAACACAGTTTATTGATTCGCTGCTAAAGGGAACAGAGACTCTCTATATACTCAAAGGGCAACCGGGAACGGGAAAGTCCACATTCCTTTCAAAAATTGCACAGCGAGGAAAGACTTACGGCCTAGATATTGAGTATTATCATAATACCCTTGACCCTGAGCAATTGGACCTTATTATTCTTCCAGATCTTCAAATAGCCATGGTTATTGATGCTGAACCCTATGCTTATACTCCTAATTTTAACGGTAAAAGGATAACCCTGGATTTTGAAGAAAGTGTTGATAAGAGTCAGCTAATAGAAGACTGCGGAGAAGATATTAGGGATTGTCAGATCAGAGTAAATCAACATATTACTAGGGCCCTTAAACATTCTTCAAAAGCGAAGGCTACTCACGACTTACTAGAAACGTACTATGTTCCAGCGATGAATTTCTCGAAAGTTGAGGAAAAACTTAAAACAGTGTTGGATAGGATCCTGGAATATGATGTAGAAGAAGCTGTAGCCGTTGTTACTACAAGCCCAAAAACAAACTCGTAATTAATAAAGTGTTCGTACTGAACTTGCAATTCTTTGCAAGTTTTTTTCTTTTTAGGGAATTATAAAAAAGATAAGATCATAACCTGTAAATAGTTTAATCTCTTTATTACAAAATGGTCCTTTATATAGATACAAAGTAACAATATCAAATATTTAAGGAACTGGTTACCTATAAATCTATGTAGTATAAGAGAGTATTGTTTGAATGACAGATTTTGAAATTCTAGGAGGTTTAACAAGTGAGTATAAACGTAGCAATTAACGGGTTTGGTCGAATCGGTAGACTTACTTTGAGAGCAGCCCTTAGTCAGACTCTGCCTTTCAAAGTGGTTGCCATCAATGATTTAGGAAGTCCGGATTTATTAGCCCATTTGTTTAAGTATGACTCAGTTCACGGAGTTCTTTCTAATTCAGTTGAAATTGATGGAAGTACTATGATGATTGACGATCAACGAATAGAAGTTTTAGCTGAAAAAAGTCCATTAGATTTACCATGGAGTAGGCTAGGAGTTGATATCGTTATTGAGTCAACCGGGCGTTTCACGAAGCGAGAGGATGCGGCACAACATCTCACTGCCGGAGCTAAAAAAGTGCTTATTTCAGCTCCGGCAAAAGACGAAGACATTACAATCGTTATGGGTGTAAATGATAATCTTTATGATCCACAAAAGCATCATATTATTTCAAATGCATCTTGTACATCGAATTGTCTTGCTCCAGTCGCTAAGGTATTATTAGAAACCTTTGGAATAGAACAAGCAATGATGACAACAACTCATTCAGTTACAAATGATCAACGTATTTTAGACTTAGAACATAAGGACTGGCGTCGATCTAGAGCTGCATATCAATCCATGATCCCTACAACCACCGGAGCCGCTAAAGCAGTCAGTCTAGTAATACCAGAACTAAAAGGGAAAATGCATGGACTCGCGGTAAGAGTACCAACTCCCAATGTTTCCTTAGTCGATTTTGTCGCTAATTTAACTAAGCCTACTTCTCGAGACGATGTAAACGCTGCTTTACAGCAAGCAGCCCAGGGTAATTATAAGGGATATTTGGCTTATACTGAATTACCACTTGTTTCTCGTGATTTTAACGGGAATTCTGCCAGCGCTATTGTAGACGGATTATCGACCATGATGATGGGAGATCGCATGGTTAAAGTTTTAGCCTGGTATGATAATGAATGGGGCTATTCGAATCGCATTTTAGATTTGGCAAAGCTTATTGTAACAAAAGGGTTGTAGCTAGAAGGAGGATATAGGCATGAGAAGGACTAAAATTGTCTGTACAATTGGTCCAGCAAGTGAATCAAAGGAACAGGTTCAAGCACTTCTAGCTGCCGGTATGGATGTTGCACGACTTAATTTTTCCCACGGAACTTATGAAGAGCATAGTCGAAGAATTTCAATCTTAAGGGAAGAAGCAGCTAAGGTCGGAAAGCATTTAGGGATATTACTTGACACGAAAGGTCCGGAAGTACGCACTGGAAAAGTTCCGGATAAGGGGATTAATCTAGAAAATGGATCGGAATTTATCCTGGATACCGATCTCAACAGCGTAGGCAATCAACAAAGGGTAGGAATCACCTATCCTGATTTATGGCGTAAAGTCAAACCAGGCAGCCATATTCTTATCGATGATGGTCAGCTAGATTTAGAAGTTACGTCAAGTGAACCGGAAATTATTCGTACGATTATTCGTAATGGCGGAATCCTAAAATCACAAAAAGGAGTTAATACGCCAAACGCACTGATTGATCTGCCTGCTGTAACTGAACGAGATATTGAAGACATACGCTTTGGAATTTCCCAGGGTATTGACTTTATCGCGGCTTCGTTTACGCGCAAAGCTTTAAACATTTTGGACGTTCGCAGAGTTGTCGAAGAAATGGGAGCAGATGTTCATATCATAGCTAAAATTGAGAGTCAAGAAGGGATTAATAATCTAGACGCTATACTTGAGGTTGCTGACGGACTGATGGTCGCACGTGGTGACCTGGGGGTTGAAATTCCAGTTGAAGAAGTCCCCATCAGACAGAAGGAAATGATTCGTAAGTGTAATCTACTAGGTAAACCTGTTATTGTCGCAACTCAGATGTTAGATTCTATGATACGCCAACCGAGACCAACAAGAGCTGAAGCAAGTGATGTAGCTAATGCAATTTTAGATGGAACAGATGCGATTATGCTTTCCGGAGAAACCGCAGCAGGTCTATATCCCATTGAAGCTGTGAAAATGATGGATAAACTTGCTGTGCGTACTGAAAAAACCTGTAACAAAAATCAATCCTCCCGGCAAGCTCAGCATAATGTTGCTGAAGCAATCAGTTTTGCAAGTTATACCATTGCCAAGGACCTTCAGGCCACAGCTATCCTGACTCCAACCCATTCTGGCTTAACTGCTCGGATGATCTCTAAGTATCGCCCCTTGGCTATGATCATTGCGGCAACCCCTTTTGATAAGACGGCTAGAAAACTAGCTCTCCTATGGGGTGTCCAACCTATTCTTGTTCCTCAAAGCACCGGAACGGATGAAATGCTGTCAGTAACAGTAAATACATCGTTAAAACATAACTATATACAGGCTGGTGATGTAGTCGTGATAACTGCCGGTGTACCTATTGGTAAGGTTGGATCGACAAATATGATAAAAGTTCAAATCATGGGGAACATTCTGTCCAAGGGTACCGGAATAGGGCGGAGATCTTATTCCGGATTCGCACGAAACGTTAAATTTCCTGAAAAGGATGTTTTTAATGAAGGAGACATTCTAATTGCAGAGTTTACGGATACGCGCTTTGTTTCATTAATTGCACGGGCTGGCGCATTAGTCGTCGAAGAGGCTGGTTTGACCTCCCACGCGGCTATCTCAGCCTTACAATATGGGATTCCAGCCATTGTAGGTGCTAAACAGGCATTTACTAAGGTATCAAATGGACAAACGATAACAGTTGATGCCTTGACTGGTATGATGTATGAAGGTTCCGTTAGTATTCTTTAAACCCAATTACCTAAAACGCGAATAGCCCATCGGCTATTCGCGTTATTTCAACAGTACTCCTAGTTAAAAATTACTTGGGAAGAGTTTTGGTATCTTCAGTATGTCTTTTTAGTCCCTGGATTTCATGAGTAAAATTACCTGTATTAGTCATCTGATTATCAATAGTATCTTTATCAATAGTACTATGTGATCGGTCATTAAAGACTCTGATGAGTCCCGCTTGCTGAAGTTCAGTAGCGATTTCAAACAATGACTCACGCTTATTACGCGGTAAACGATTAATAAAACGGTTGATTTTCACTGGCGGTACAAGATTTCGGAATTTTACTCCACCATATTTTAGAATACGTTCAGGCAAAGGTGATCCTCCTCCTTAATCTATACTTAGATTATTGATCCTTACTTATTATTTGCCTAATGCTTAAAACAAATACATTTTCAAGATCCAGAGAATGTTCATCCTTTAAAAGGGATTGGCAATAAATTGTCGAATACTCAAATTGGTGGGGCTATTGGATAGGGGAATCCTGTGTGGTTTGAGCTCTGCTCAAGGTATCTTTAACTTGTTCTCTTATATATGTCAAATACTCTTGGCGTAAGGCTTCTTGTTCAGCACGCTCCCATTCTTCTAAACCAATCGATCGTTGCTTCTTGGACAACTCATTTATTCGTTCGATAATTATTTGCATTGGTGAAATACTCAAGGGAAAGAGTCCTCCTTTTATCCTGTCAATCAATGTTTTGCACATTATACCATTAGGTATAATTAATTACAATTTTCTCTCCTAGAAAGCATAGCTAGCATGAATCAATCTTAAATACACTTGAAAGTAGGTTATTAAATTGGCTTTATCTTCAAATACTAATTTGCGAGTTCGTTATGCGGAAACAGATCAAATGGGAATAGTCTATCATTCAAATTATCTTATCTGGTTTGAAGTTGGCAGATCGGAATTATTTCGAGATTTAAATCTTCCTTATACCGAGTTTGAGAAACAAGGGTTGGGGTTAGCCGTAGTGGAAGCAAATTGTCGTTATCGAAAACCTACTCGCTACGACGATGAACTAGTAGTCGTTACAAAAGTTGAGAGTATGACGTCTCGAAGCGTTACCTTTACTTATCACGTCTATCGCGATGAAACTCTTGTGGCTGATGGAAAGACAGTTCACGTATTCATTAACCAAAATGGCCGTCCGTCAGATGTCCGTAAATATGAAATTTGGCAGCGATTGCAACCGATCCTTGAAAAACATACTGCTTCAGTGGTGCCTTTATCATAGATAAAAGTTATTGATAAAGTGATTGTGTTATCCTATCTTACGTGGTATTATGTATACATAATACAAGGAGAGAAGGGATTGTATGTTTCTTGTTACTTGGATTGAAGGAGAAGAAGTAAACTATCGAGTTGTGAAGAAGCAGGAACTTTCAAACCTAATGGCTACCCTCGGGCACCATGCAATCATCCAAAAGTTCTAAGATCATCCTCATTCTTAACCTGTGTTAAACTTCATAATTAAGTAAGAATTAGCCTATCGCTTTGATGGGCTTTATTTTTTTGTAGATTGCAGGAGATTTATTGCCCACCCACGAATAAAAATTAAGTTATCTTTTTGTTGGAGGTGTGCTATGTGTCCTTCAAAGTAATTGTTGATAGTTCGTCTGATATCCCCATAGACAAAGCAACTACAGCTGGAATCATAGTTGTTCCAATGCCTGTAACCATTGATGATAAGACTTATTTAGAAGGAGTTAATTTAGAAACCAAGGATTTTTATGCCCAATTTGATTCCTTTAAAGAACTTCCTAAAACATCACAGCCTAATCCGAATTCATTGTTGGAACAATACGAAAAAACCTTAGCCGAAGGGCATGAAGTGGTAGCAATTCATCTTTCATCCGGTTTAAGTGCTACCTTTTCCACGGCTCAAATGATTCGTGAAATGTGCTCAGCTCCGGAAAGGGTCCATATAATTGATAGCTTAGGTGCTTCATTTGGATATGGATTACTGGCTCTTTTCGCCAAGACTGCCTTAGAATCAGCGACTTCATGGTCTGAGGTAAAAGAGACTATCTTAAACTACCGCAATAACATGCGTTATGTTTTCACCTTAGACACTCTTGACTACCTCGTTAAAGGGGGAAGGATTAGCAAACCGGCTGGGTTTATTGGGGGACTACTTGATGTCAAACCTGTTTTGCATTTTACCCCTCAAGGAACGATTGAACCTTATGCCAAAGTTCGAACTCGCCGAGCTGCTATTCGTAAATTAGTGAATGTTATGGAACAAGAGATTGCTAATCCTGAGCAACAAGTGATCGGGATATCTCATTCAGCTTGTTTTAAGGATGCTCAAATCTTAGCAGATGAAATTAAGCAACGGTTTAAAGTGAAAGATATTTGGATTAGTGATATTGGTTGCGTTGTGGGAAGCCACACAGGACCAGGAACACTAGCGCTTTTTTACACTAAATAGAAAGTATAAACTAAATTTTTCTTTACCAATACTAAATATAGTCTAATTGATAAACTTTTTCGGTTATAGGAGGCATTTTTCGTTGAAATTCATCACGGCTATTATACTAGCAGTATATTTGACGTTTAGTTTTACGCCCATTGTTAATGCTCAGAACGTTCCGCCGGTCATACGTGGAGAGGGGGCATATTTAATTGATGTAGCGTCTGGACAAGCCCTTTTTACGAAAAACCCCGATAAACAATTAGCACCGGCAAGTACTACCAAGATTATGACCGGACTATTAGCGATTGAAAAAGGAAATTTTAGTGATAAAGTAACTGCAAGTTCTACAATGCTAAACAATGAGATTGTTTACGGTACTCAAATATATCTTGAACCAGGAGAAGTACTAGAGTTTAAAGACCTTCTCTATGCTACTTTATTAAATTCCGCTAACGATGCGGCAGTTGCATTAGCGGAACATATAGGGAATGGTGTACCACAATTTGTAGATATGATGAATCAACGAGCTCAGGAGATTGGTGCAACTCAGACTCACTTTGTTAATCCAAGTGGTTTAACAGAAGAGGGACATGTCACAACCCCTCACGATCTCGCTCTTATTGCGCGTGTAGCTTATCAAAATCCAGTATTTGCAGAGTATGTCCGAACTAAAACCCAGCCTATCTCCAGAGCCAAAACGGATGTTCCCGTACTGATGGTTAATCAAAATAAATTATTATGGAGAGACCCTTATGTTGATGGAATTAAATTAGGCTATACTGCCGCTGCAAAAAACTGTCTGGTTGCATCGGCCTCAAAAGATGGTCGTCAACTCATTGGTGTGATACTCAAGTCCCCAGGAAGTGAGATCTACACTGATATGCAGGCTATGTTTGAGTATGGCTTTACCCAGTTTAACAACTCGGTCCTCAAACCGAGTGGTACAATCATTTCCTCCATTACCGTAAATGATGAACCAGTTGATCTCGTTATCGACCATCCGATCATCGTAACACATAAACTGAATGAACAGCAGCCAATGCTTAGCCTAAGGGTAACCCCCTTGTACACCAGCGAATTGACTTCTGTAGACAAAGGACAAGTGGTTGCTAAGGTAGATGTTCGAGATGGGGATACTCTCGTAAATACATTTCCCTTAAAAACATCAAGAAACGTCGAACCGGTTTCTTCTAGTATCGACTCTTTGGGTTCTTCTCATTTATCCTGGATTATCGGGTCAATCATGGTTATTACTGTAATTGGGCTCATTATCAATAATAATCAAAGGAAAAAGGCTCGTTATTGGCGGAGACAGGCTCGGCTATCGAGAAGGAAAGATTTAACGGGAAGTATTCATACAAATCATACTAAAATGAAGTGAAATACTAAATCAAGAACAAATTATGCCGGCCATAATTTGTTCTTGTATTAATAAAGCATTATAATGAGATTATATAAATAATGGTCATGATTTGGAGTTGAACAGATCTTGAAAAAAGATAAAAAAGTTGTTACATTAGCCTACGGATGTCAGATGTCTGAGCGTGATGCTGAAACATTGACTCATATTACAAGACAAGAAGGCTACACGAGTTCAGATGATCTTATAAATGCAGATCTAGTTATCATAAATACCTGCTGTGTAAGAGAAAGCGCGGAAAATAAAATACTTGGGAAAATTGGTGAATTAAAAAAACTAAAAGAAGACAACCCAAACTTGAAAATTGCTATTAGCGGCTGTATGGTCCAACAACCGGGTGCCTTAGAGCGGTTGAAGAAACGAGCTCCTCATATTGATATTTGGGCTGGAACACATAATTTGCACGATTTTTCGACTCTTCTCCATCAAGCAGAGCAGGGAGAAAAAGTCGCTGAAGTATGGCAAGAACCAAAAACGACGATAGAATCCACTCCGCAAGCAGAAAAAGGTAAGCTGCAAGCAAACGTAAATATTATGTACGGATGTAATAATTTCTGTTCTTATTGCATTGTTCCTCATGTACGTGGTAGAGAAAGAAGTCGTAAACCTGAGGAAATCATTAATGAGATTAGAGACCTTGTTTCTAGTGGATGTCGTGAAGTAACCTTACTTGGCCAGAACGTAAATTCTTACGGTAAGGAATTTACCCCCACCTATGACTTTGCAGACTTGTTACAGGAAGTAGATCAAATACCGGATTTATTACGAGTCCGTTTTATCACCTCACATCCTAAGGATTTGTCCGATAAGTTAATTGAGACCGTCGCTCAAGGAACGAAGCTCTGCGAGCATTTTCATCTCCCCATTCAATCAGGCAGTAATTTTATTTTAGAACGCATGAATCGGAAATACACAAGGGAATACTATTTAAGTCGAGTTGATAAGATTCACGAATTTTTGCCGGAGGCAAGCTTAACAACGGATATAATTGTTGGGTTTCCTGGTGAATCGGAAGAGGATTTTGAACAGACCTTAGAAATTATGAAGTTAATTCGCTATAGTCATGCCTTTACCTTTATGTATTCTAAACGTTCAGGAACCCTGGCTGCAGAATTGGAGGATCAAATTCCTCTAGATGTTAAAAAACGTCGCTTACAGAGATTGATGAGTGTACAAAACCAGAACAGTTTAGAATGGCGGCAAAAGATGCTCGGAAAATCTTATGAAGTTCTTGTTGAAGGACCTAGTAAAACTAATCCAGAGCGCCTAGTAGGACGAACCCGGGGAAACGAATTAGTTGTTTTTGATGGAAATCCAGATCAGATTGGGTCATTAGTTAATATCAGGATAACTGAAGCTGGGACCTGGACCCTAGTTGGAGATATTCAAACTAAAGCGTAGAATTTGTTTAAACCCGCAATTTAAAGCAGGAATCATGTTAGTCTATGTAGAATGTAGTATACGGAGGTGTGGAACACACATGACGAATGAAATTATTGAAAATGCCCGACTCTTGGCAGATGCCATTGCCCGAAGCTCAGAGCTTGAAGAACTACACAGCAAGGAAGATGCCATGGCTGCTGATGCTTCTGCCCAACTTTTGATTGCAGAATTACAGAAAGCTCAAGAACGGTTTATGGAAGCGCAACAAAATGGTGAAGAGCCTTCTGAAGCTGATAAAAAAGCGGTCGATGAAATTGAAGCTAAAGTCGAGGCGAACGAGGCCATTGCAGCTTATATGAAAGCACAAGACAATTTCACGCAAATGTTAGATAGCGTTAATGCTATTCTAGCAGGTGCTATTGCAAATTCTTCGGATGGTTGTTCCTGTGCGGATAACACCTGCGAGCCTGGAGGTTGTAATCCAGGTGGCTGCGGTAGCTCAGGCTGTGGTTGCAGCTAAACCCCATACAAATGTCTAACAAGAAGAGGGAAGGGCTAATTGGTAGCTCTTCCCTTTTTTAAATTTATAGGGGCAATTTATGAATCCCTACGCCTGAATCAGAACTTAATCTAAAAGGGGAGAAGACAAGTATGACTACCCCCATGATGAGACAATATCGTAGTATTAAAGAAAAAGCCCCCGATGCTATTCTGTTTTTCCGTTTAGGTGATTTTTATGAAATGTTTGGTGAAGATGCTGAACTTGCAGCACCCATCTTACAAATTGCCTTAACCGGACGAGATGCAGGGGAAGGTAAACGTATTCCCATGTGCGGAGTTCCTTATCACGCTGTTGATAATTATTTGTCAAGACTCGTTCGGTCGGGTCACAAGGTTGCCATTTGTGAACAAGTGGAGGATGCCAAAGATGCCAAAGGGATTGTCAAACGTGATATTATCCGAATTGTTTCCCCGGGTACATTAACAGAATCGATTTCAGACCGTTCAAATCACTACTTAGCTAGTGTATATTACTCTGAAAGCTGGGGGTTATCCTTTTTAGATTTATCCACTGGAGAGTTTACCATTTTCCAAACCACCGATCTCAATGTTTTGCTTGCGGAAGTGTCTCGAATCAACCCTGCTGAACTCCTCCTGCCTCCTGAGTTAATGAAAAAGCCCAAACACTGGGTGGGATATTATTGTACCCTGCGCGACGGAAAGACATTTGACAGCCAAACGCTGGGTGAACATTTTAAAGGTCAGGAGACGTTATTTAAAGAGTTTCCTGTCGCTGCCCTAGCTGCTTCAGGTTTATGGACCTACTTGCTGGAAACTATGCCGGGGGTAGATCCTACCCATATCATAGAAATCAAAACTTACCGTCCCGAACGATGGATGTTCCTCGACCAATGGACACGACGGAACCTAGAACTTACTGAATCCCTTCGAGGGGATGGGAAGAAAGGAACACTACTTTCAGTTCTTGACTTAACCCAAACCGCATTTGGAGGAAGGCTCTTAAGGCATTGGATTGATAAACCCTTGCTTAGGCAAGATGAAATAGAAGGTCGCCTTAACTCTGTTGAAGAATTGATATCAGATTCGTTTCTTCGCAAAGATCTGTTTAAACTACTTTCTGAGGTTTATGATTTAGAACGTCTGATGGGGAAGGTGTCCTACGGAACGGCTAATGCTAAAGACTTACTAGCTCTAACTCAAACCTTAGCCTTGCTTCCCGAACTTTGCACACTTATCACACCAAGTACCGCAGAAACCCTAAAACTAAAGATTCCCGATTTGGAGGGTCTTGATCCCTTAGTCTCTAAACTACAAAGGGCGCTTAACCCAAATCCGCCGCTCTCTTTACGTGAGGGCAGCCTAATCAAAACTGGGTACTCTAAAGAAGTGGACGAATTACGGATTATCTCGACAGGCGGCAAAGAATGGTTGGCTAAGCTGGAGAATGCTGAACGAGAACGTACAGGGATTCGGTCCCTAAAGATAGGATATAACAAAGTTTTTGGTTACTACATCGAAATTACCCATGCCAATGCCCATCTTATTCCGACGGACTATCAACGCAAGCAGACCTTGTCCAATGCAGAACGCTTTATTACGCCAGAGCTCAAAGAATATGAGCTTAAAATTATTGGCGCAGAAGAAAAGCTTAAAGAACTTGAGTATGACCTTTTTTTAGCTTTACGTGAAGACGTCCGAATAAATACTAAGAGAATAATTCGTGTAGCTCGGGCACTTGCCGAAATTGATGTTTTTGTCAGTTTAGCAGAGGTGGCAGTTCGCAACTATTATGTACGTCCTCAGTTGAAGGACGATGGTCAGATTCTCATAACAGATGGTCGACATCCAGTCGTTGAAAAAATGCTGGATCAAAGTGTCTTTGTTCCAAACGATACGCATTTGTCCGAAGGTCAGCATTTAGCTCTAATCACTGGTCCCAATATGGCGGGAAAATCGACCTATATGCGCCAGGTTGCTTTAATTGTTCTGATGGCTCATATTGGGTCCTTTGTCCCCGCTAACAAAGCAAGCATTTCACTGGTTGATCGTATCTTTACACGAGTCGGTGCCTCAGATGACTTAGCCGCCGGTCAAAGTACGTTTATGGTTGAGATGCAGGAAGTAGCTCATATTTTAAATTACGCTAGTAGAAAAAGTTTGATCATTTTAGATGAAATTGGGCGGGGGACCGCTACCTACGATGGACTCAGCATCGCCTGGGCAGTTGCTGAACACCTTGTACAAAATCCTGAGTTCACCCCCAAAACCCTTTTTGCTACTCATTATCATGAGTTAACTCTGCTTCAAGACGAATTTTCCGGGTTTTTTAACCTCCATGTCGGCGTAAAAGAACGGGGAGAGGATATTGTGTTTTTACACAAAATCTTACCTGGTCGCGCAGACCGTAGTTATGGTATTCAGGTAGCTCGTTTAGCCGGTCTTCCCCAAGATTTACTTCAGCGGGCTAAGACATTATTATTAGAATTAGAGTCTTCAGAACCCGCACATACTCTAGCAGCAAAACCAACCGAGGTTATCACTCAGTTTTCTCTCTTTGACGTTCCGAAAATCCATCCACTTTTGCAAGAAGTCGAAAAACTAACCTTAGAAGATATGACTCCGCGCCAAGCCCTTCAGTACCTCTTTGACTTACGAGAACGCATACAAGCGACAGAAACCATGTAGCTACTCGTGGTTCGTAGGTCGTAGTTAGTTCGTCGAAGATCTAGATGAGGGTATGAGTGAGAGTTTTGGCTAACCGTCATCCTGAGCGATAGCGAAGGATCTAGATCCTTCAGTCGTCCCTCCTTCAGGATGACACAGCTATGAGATGCTTTCGCAGCAATGACGCGAAAGGGAGTGTCAATGTGTCAATGGGACGGGGTGAAACCAAGCAGTATTGCAAATTGGTGATATGAAAAGTGGACAGATTCCTATCCTAAGTTCAAAGGCTAACGTTCAGCGTTCAGCGTTCAGCTTTCATAGTCAAAAACGTCTTTAGACGTTTGAGCATAAAAAGCGAACCACCAATATCAAACATCGAGTAGGGGGGATCTTATGAATAATCGAGTAGGAATTGATGTGGGAGGCACCTATACTGATGCCGTGTTTTTTAAAAATGGACGGATCCAACACACAGCAAAGGTACCTACCGAGTCGGAAAACTTAGTAGAAACCCTTATGAATGCTTTTGATACCTTGAATATCTCAGATGAACAAGAGATTAACCAGATCACGGTAAGTACCACACTTGTTACTAATGCAATTCTCCAAAATCGAATACCACCCGTTGAGTTACTTTTGTTTTCAGGACATGGGATGAAAATCGATGCGCTTCCTTGGCCAGTCAACTACACAGAACTTACTGGAGAGATGGATTTTAGAGGTAGAGAAATTGAGGCCCCTAATCAACAGGAATGGGAGAGCCTTCCATTATCAGCAGCTCAGGCTAACAGATCTCATGTTGCCATTGTGGGAAAGTTTTCTCACCGAAACTCTCTTCATGAGGAACAGCTGGCGGGTTTCTTAAAAGAACGACATCCATCTTTGAGGATTGCCTTGGGGCATGAGTGGGGACAAGCCAATTTTTACCGGCGTAGTCTGACAACCTATCTAAATCTAGGTGTTTCTGAGTTATATCAGCAATTCGCCCAGAACTTGCAAAATGCATTAAGGGCTCGAAAAATTCAAGCTCCTATCTTTATCTTAAAAGCAGATGGGGGAAATTTGCCCCTCGCCAAGATTCGACCCATAGATTCTATTTATTCTGGACCGGCAGCGAGTGTGTTAGCAGCTCTTACTCAAATTGAACCGGATTCCTCATCGATTATTGTTGATATTGGCGGTACAACGACAGATATTGGCCTCATACTGTCCGGTGTTCCACTACTGAGCTCTAAAGGTGCCAAGATAGGTGGGTTTTCTACGCTAGTTCGCTCACTAGCGGTTCGTTCGATTCCAGTGGGTGGTGACTCCGTTGTCCGCTCGAATGATCAGAATGATCGAGGCTTTATCATTGAGCCATATAGACTTGGAGCAGCCTATTGTCTGGGTGGAAAGGCACCAACCCCAACGGATGCTATGCGTTATCTTGGCTTAATTGACTATGGAAACCTACAACTGGCTGAAGAAGGATTGGCCACCCTTTTATCGCCTGAACAGAGAACCCCACAATTCCTTCAGGAACTGGCTGCGGGAATCATCGATAGAGTGGTTGACCGAATCATCGAGGCTGTTGGTTCACTTAAGCGAGAGTGGGAAGACGAACCGGCTTATAAAGTTTGGCAAGTTCTCCATCCCCATGAGAGCAAAGAATTTAATACCTTGGTCAGCGGTGGGGGAGCAAGAGGAATTGCAACCGCCTTAGGAAAACGACTAAAGACCTCTGTTCGTCTCGGCGCTTTCCCGGAAGTATCTAATGCCTTAGGTGCTGCACTGGCTAGACCCACCTTTGACTGTACCCTTCATCTTGATACATATATGAAGCATTATCGGGTTGAAGAGACGGGAGAACAAGGGAAATGGACGGGATCACTGCGCCCTCACCGGGAAGTGGAGGGATTTCTGGAAACCCTTGTACAAAAGCAGGCTGCCCACTATGATATTCAACTACAAGATATGGAGAAGGAACCCTTTGATTTCTTTCCCATCGTGCAAAATTATCAAACGGTAGGTCAAATTGTCCGTGGGGCTGTTCATATGCGACCAGGTGTGATCGGGAGGGTAAGAGAATGAAACGAACAGGAATTTTATTTTTCCCAGCCTTTGATTGGTCATTAGGGGATTCCCATCCGGAGCGTGAAGAGCGTCTTCTTTATACTCAAGAACAACTTTTTGAAGAAGGAATTCTGGATTTACCTCAAATCAAACAGTTTTCCCCCCGTGTCGCCGCTATTAAAGATGTACTTAGAGCGCAAGCCTTATTTCCTCATCCGGGAACACATCTGGAAACCCTAGATCCCCATCTTATTTCTGCAGGAAGTTCACTTCTCCTCGGAGAAGCCCAAGTGAAGGGTGACATTCATAATGGTTTTGTGATGGCTCGGCCCCCCGGACATCATTCGGGGGCAACGGTGTGGGGAAATCGTGGATTTTGCTCTCTAAATAATGAAGGTATGCTTGTAAACTATCTAAGAGCCCGGTTTGGAATAAAACGAATTGCGATTGTTGATACGGATGTCCATCATGGTGACGGAACTCAAGATATTTTTTACCATGACCCTAATGTTCTCTTTATTTCTCTTCATCAAGATGGTCGCACCCTTTTTCCCGGAACGGGGTTCGTTCATGAAAAGGGAGGTCCTAATGCATGGGATCAGACCTTAAACATTCCCCTTCCCCCAGGCACTGGTGATGAAGGCTACCACTATGTTTTAGAAAATTGGGTACTGCCGCGACTTCAGGCGTTTGCTCCTGAAATGATTATTAATTCTGCAGGACAGGATAATCATTTCACGGATCCACTGGCCTCCATGAATCTAACCGCTGGTGGATATGGTCGGATTACTGAGCTGCTTCAGCCGGATCTAGCCGTCCTTGAAGGTGGATATTCTATTGAAGGGGCACTACCTTATGTCAATTTAGCTATCTTACTTGCCCTTGCCGGAGAAGACTATCATCACGTTCGTGAACCCCAGAAACAGAAACGTTCTTCATTAACCTTAACCGCACTAAAACCCTATATTCAAGAGCTTCAAAAGCAACAGCAAACTGCCAAGCAAAAAATCTCCATCCAGAACAAGACCCATTTTCCAAAAGGAAATTGGTTTTACAGTCCTCATTCCGTCTATTATGATACAGAGGGATTTCAAGAAACCCGCCATGATTACATTCGTGAGTGCAGTCATTGTGGAGGAACCGTCTATATAGAAAGCAGACGGTATACGCAGAAGTCAATCCTCGTGAGGATTCCCTTCCAGGCCTGTCCGAGTTGCGAACAAGGGGGGTATGACCTTTGGGAGCATATTCAACAATCGAGGGAGGATATCATAAGTGGGCTGTTGCAAAATCAGTTACAGGATCGATACTATGTTTGGACTAAGAAAGAAGGACTGAGGGAGTATTGACACCGCTAATTCATATTCTTGATGCGCACTCAGCAAACCAAATCTCCGCTGGAGAAGTTGTTGAACGTCCTGCCTCTGTGGTCAAGGAGTTGGTCGAGAATTCTCTCGATGCTGGGGCAAAACGTATAGATATAACCATAGAAGGAAACGGAGTCCCTTTAATTCAGGTGCGGGATGATGGTAGTGGAATAGGAATTGCGGACTTACCTCTGGCAGTCATCCGACATGCAACTAGTAAAATTTCTCAGATTGAAGACTTAGATCATCTGAAGACCCTAGGGTTCAGAGGAGAAGCACTTCCCAGTATTGCCTCGGTTTCCTATTTAGAAATATCCTCACGTCCAGCTAATGAAGCCGCTGGAATAAGCTATACTCTGGACGGCGGAGAACAAGGCGAGTTTAAAGAAATCGGCTGCCCTGTTGGAACATCCGTTACGGTTCGAAATCTCTTTTTTAATACCCCTGCACGCTTAAAGTTTTTAAAGTCCACCCCTACCGAATTTGGTCTAATCAGCGATACCGTTGGACGAATGGCCCTTGCCCATCCGGATGTCGCTTTTTCCCTAGCCCATCCTCACCAGGTTGTTTTACAAACCTCCGGACGTGGGGATTTAAGGGAAGCCATCGCTGCAGTCCTTGGACATGCCATCGCTCGCCAGCTTATTCCTATAAACGTATTGCACGAAAATTGGCGCCTTGAAGGTTTTATCAGTCCACCCAACTTAGTCCGATCGTCGAAACAAGCTCAATTCTTTATGCTCAATGGACGTATCATTCGATCACCATTATTAAGTCGAGCCATTGCTGATGGATATCACACTCTGATCCCGGCAAAGCTTCACCCAATTGTTGTGCTTCACTTGACGGTTCCGCCTACTGAGTATGATGTGAACGTTCACCCTACGAAAATGGATGTGCGGTTTAAGGAGGAGCATGCCTTAACCCTCTTTATTCGTGAGGCTGTTCATAATACGTTGATTAATAGTAAACCATTACCTTCGATTCTAACCAAAGTAACCCTTTCACCTCCTCCTAAAGCTCCTAACACGTCTATAAGCGTTCCAAATTCGGAGACACCTTCTCGACCTACCAATAAGACAACGGAGTTAATTATTCAAGAGTCAGAAGCACCCAAAACCTATAGCCAACCGCAAATCAATTTCAAGCCTGAAACAACGAAACAACCTAAACTCCTTGAATCTATTTTAGAACCTCAGTTAAAACCCCTGGACAGTATAGCAACAATCAAACCAAAGGCAGAAGAGATCTTAGAACATCCGGAGAATTCTCAGGACTTGGATCCTTTGCAAGCCGATCAACCTCTGAACCATATATGGCCCATAACCCAGCTATTTAACACCTACATCTTAGCGACTGACGGTAACGTACTTTTTATGATAGACCAACATGCTGCTCATGAGCGGATAAACTATGAGCGGATATTAAGGGAGTTCAGACAAGCAGAACTAGCCAGTCAGACGCTTTTGATTCCCCTTGCTATGGAGTTTACTCTGCAAGAGGAACAAGCCTTACTTGAGAACTTATGGATTCTAAACGAGATGGGGTTCATTCTGGAACAATTCGGTTCACGAACTTATTTACTGCGCGGCGTGCCCATTCAAACAGGATCCAATCAACCTGATGATTTACTTCGTGAGTTTATCGACGAGGTCTTATTAAAGAATTCTCCTCCGACCTTCGATAAGATGTTGGAAGAATGGGTTTATATGTTAGCTTGTAAAGAATCGATTAAAGCCCAAGATCCCCTGAACTTGCCTGAAATGGAACAACTTATTGCCAAGCTTAGCCTTACTCAAAATCCCTATACCTGCCCACACGGACGACCTACAATGGTTACAATGACTCGTACTGAATTAGAAAAACGCTTTTATCGCACCTAGATTAGTTGCCACCAAGTGACTTTGTGAACAAAACCCCCAGGAGTTTGCCTGCATGCTGTGCCGGGTATACTAATCAATAGGCTAAATATTGGCTATGGCTATGGCTATGGCTAGGAATAAAATAAGGCAGATTCACTCGTTTAACTAAGTTGAACAAGTGGTGTCCATCGATTAATAACAGGATTTCGGTCTAGTTTAATGGAGGTGGTTTCGTGCATCCACTTGTAATAATTATTGGTCCAACCGGCATTGGCAAGTCAGCCCTCGGTTTAGCTCTTGCCCAGAAGCTAGGTGGAGAAATTATCTCCGGGGATTCTGTCCAGGTTTACAAAAAACTAGACATTGGGTCAGCTAAACCCACTAGAGAAGAACTTGAACTCGTTCCACATCATCTGATTGATTTTCTTGATCCTGCGGAGCCTTTTACCGCCGCACAATTTAAGGTTATGGCTACGTCTTTAATTGAAGAGATTAGAGGTCGTGGACATGTTCCAATTGTTGTAGGTGGAACTGGGCTTTATATCCGTTCCTTACTCGATCCCTACGACTTTGCTCAACAGGGTTGTGAAGAAATTCGGACTAAATGGAATGAGTTTGCTTTATTAAACGGGAATGAAGCATTACATGAAGAACTTAGAAAACGAGACCCTGATACGGCTGAGCAGTTACATCCCAACAATGTTCTGCGAGTTGTTCGAGCCCTGGAAGTTTACGAATTAACTGGTAAAACTCTCTCAAGCCAACGTCAATTTAATGATTATGAGTACCAGCCTCTTGACCCATCGATTGTGTATATCGGACTAACTGCTCCACGGGATTTAATCTATGAACGGATCAATCAACGCTGCGTCACAATGCTTTCACAGGGCCTATTAGAAGAGACCTTAGCGCTTATATCTGAGGGTTATCCTTTAAGCTTAAAACCCTTACAAAGTATTGGTTATCGTCACGCCCTTTGGTTTTTAAAGGGAGTTGTCACAAAACCTGAGATGCTGCGTTTATTACAAAGAGATACCCGACATTTTGCCAAACGTCAACTAACTTGGTTTCGACGAGATCCTAGGATCCGTTGGTTCGATATAAAGACAGATCTCAATGTTCTGGTTGAGTCAGTCGCTCAAGCTTGCAGAGCATGTCAATCTCGTGTAAAATAGGGTCAGAGTAGAAATATAAGGTGATGGAGGAAAATAAATGAACAAATCGCCCATCAATTTACAAGATACCTTTTTAAACCAGGTGCGTAAAGAAAACCTTCCAGTGACCATTTATTTGGTTAACGGATTTCAGCTAAAGGGCCTAATAAAAGGATTTGATAACTTTACCGTTGTCATCGAATTTGAAGGTAGACAACAAATGGTTTATAAACATGCTATTTCGACGGTTATGCCAATTCGCCCGATCAACATAGCGGCTGCTAGTGCAGCAGAATCAGCAGCAAACAATCCACGATAACTAAAGGTTGCCCCAAAACCTAAAGAACTAAGTTCGGTTAACATCGAACTTAGTTCTTTGTGCTTGAATTCAATAGTCAACTATGATATCTTTAAGTGATATAATTATATTTAGGAATAGAAAGGAATTCAGCCCAACTATGGAAACTCGAAACTTAAGAAACATTGCTATTATCGCTCACGTAGATCATGGGAAAACCACGCTTGTTGATGCTATGTTAAAACAAAGTGGAACCTTCCGAGCTAATCAACAAGTAATTGAACGCGTTATGGATTCCAATGATTTAGAACGTGAACGTGGAATTACAATTTTGTCCAAAAATACCGCAGTCCACTGGGAAGGAACAAAGATCAATATTATTGACACCCCAGGACACGCTGATTTTGGCGGCGAAGTTGAACGTGTATTACAGATGGTTAATGGAGTACTCCTCATTGTCGATTCCTTTGAAGGGCCAATGCCTCAAACACGGTTTGTTTTACGTAAAGCCCTAGAACTTAAACTTGTTCCGATAGTCGTAATCAATAAAATAGATCGCCCGGATGCTCGTCCGGCAGAAGTGGTCGACGAGGTTTTAGACCTCTTTATTGAGCTTGGTGCAGACGACGATCAGTTGGATTTTCCGGTGGTTTATGCATCGGCACGTACTGGCATAGCAGGGCTTGACCCTGATGCTCTGGAAGATTCCTTATCCTCTTTATTCTCTGTCATTCTAGAGCATATCCCTGCACCCGTTGTTGATCTGGAAGCACCCTTCCAAATGCTCGTCACCACACTGGACTATGACGATTATGTTGGCAAGATTGTGGTTGGTCGCATTGTCCGTGGAACAATTCATCAGAATGAAAACGTAACTTTAATCAAACGGGATGAAAGCTTTGAACGTACTAAAGTCGGTAAAGTCATGATTTATGATGGCTTAAAGCGTGAAGTGGTTTCCGAGGCTTCAGCCGGAGAAATTGTCGCACTTACCGGGTTAACCAGTGCTAATATTGGGGAAACCGTGGCATGTGCTCTAAACCCGGAAGCTTTACCCACCATTGAAGTGGATGAGCCAACCTTATCCATGAATTTCATGGTTAATAATAGCCCCTTCGCTGGGCGTGAAGGGCATTTTGTAACCTCTCGTAAGATCCGCGAGCGTCTCTGGAAGGAAGTTGAGACGAATGTCAGCCTAAGAGTAGAAGAAACAGACTCTGCTGATTGCTTCCAAGTGTCAGGTCGGGGAGAACTTCACCTCTCGATATTGATTGAGAATATGCGGCGGGAAGGGTTCGAACTCCAGGTTTCTAAACCGGAAGTTATTTATAAAATCATTGACGGTGTAAAATGCGAACCTATGGAATTCTTAATATGTGACCTTCATGAGAGTTCATTAGGCGCAATTATGGAACTGCTCGGTAAGCGTAAAGCTGAAATGGCTAATATGACGAACCTCTCTGAAACTCAGATGCGCGTTGAGTTTAAAATTCCAGCGAGAGGACTGATCGGATTCCGGGGAGAATTTTTATCTCAAACTCGCGGAGAGGGAATGATGAGTCATATGTTTATGGGGTATGAACCCTATAAAGGAGATATCCCAGGACGAAATCGTGGTGCCCTCATCGCCTTTGAAGAAGGGGAAACCAACGCCTACGGGTTATATTCAGCTCAAGAGCGAGGCACTTTATTTGTCGATCCGGGCCTTCATGTGTATGCAGGTATGATTGTTGGAGAGAATAAGCGGGAGCAAGATATTGAAGTTAATGTATGTAAGAAAAAGCAGCTGACAAATATGCGTACCAGTTCAGCGGATGAGGCTCTACGCCTTGATAAGCCAAGGGAACTGTCCTTAGAGCAATCCTTAGAATTTATTAATGATGACGAATTGGTTGAAATTACACCTAAAAGCGTTCGTCTTCGTAAGAAATTCCTTGATCACACGTCACGTGTGCGTTATGCCAAAAGCTTAACAGGGAAATAATAACATCAGGTTTTTAGGACACCTTTCGTCCTTACTTGCGTATAGTAGTAAGGATGGGAGGTGCCTGTACATATGACAATCAGAATAACCTTCGCACAGGATAAGCAATTACCGCCGCTAATTCAGACTCCTTTACCCCCCAAAACTGAAAACACCCTTACTCCTGCAGTAGAAATGGTGGGGATTGGGCGAGGGCGTAAAAATAATTCCTCTGCCTCAGACAAAGAAAAAGATAAAGACAAGGATAAGGACAGAAATAAAGTTGCAGAAATCCTGGCAGAATTAGATTCCTACATTGGATTAGTGATCGTTAAACGACTGATACGAGACTTGCAAGCCTTTGTGGAAATCCAAAAGCGAAGAACACATGAAAAACTAATAGCGGAACCCCTTGTTCTCCATATGATTTTCAAAGGGAATCCCGGGACGGGCAAGACAACAGTGGCACGCTTGGTCGGGCGACTGTTTAAAGAAATGGGAGTTCTTCAAAAAGGACATATTATTGAATGCGAGCGTGCAGATCTTGTCGGTGAATATATCGGACATACTGCTCAAAAGACTCGGGAGCAAGTAAAAAAAGCTTTGGGTGGAGTCCTATTTATAGATGAAGCCTATTCCTTAGCCCGAGGAGGAGAGAAGGATTTCGGCAAGGAAGCCATTGATGCCTTAGTAAAAGCCATGGAGGACAATAAGGATAATCTTGTGCTAATCTTAGCAGGGTATAGTCAAGAAATGGACTGGTTTATGCAAACCAATCCAGGACTTAGATCCCGCTTTCCAATACATATTGATTTTCCGGATTACACACTTGATGAATTGCTAGCCATCGGAAAATCAATGTTCAAGTCACGACAATATGAGTTAACTGTAGAAGCTGAGGATGCCCTTCGTTTTCATCTTCAAATTTTACTTAGTTCCCATCGTTATGCCGGAAATGCAAGACTTGTACGAAACCTAGTGGAGAAAACCGTGCGAAAACAAGCAGTGCGTCTATTCCAAAAGCCTAGCTCAAGTCGTGAAGAGCTCATTCAGATTTTGCCCGCTGATATTAACTTGGAAAACCTGTAAGAATTACTGCCCCATGTAGCCATTAAAATCTTTGAATTCGAGGTAATCTATGAACATGGACATTTCGGGAGACTTGTCTGGAATTCGGGCAAGTCAGGTACAAGAACTAAAACATCTTTCTGAGATTAAGACTGAGCGTTCTGAACTAATTCATCCTGATATCCTTAAAGAGCTTATACGCCTTACTCAGCTTTGGAATCGAGAAATTGCCATTTATGTTTCTCGGAACGGGATCCTATTGGCAGCTGCAGTAGGGCGTCATGCGACAGTAGCTCTTCCACCAATTAAGGGTAGGTCGATCGGAAAACACCTCAGGTGCATTCATACTCATCCTAATGGAAACTACCAACTAAGCCCCTTGGATCATAGTGCTTTGGCATCCTTACAACTGGAGAGTATGTCGTCTGTCGGAGTTCACGATGGGGCGCTCACGGGTATTCAAATTGCCTATCGGAGAATGGAAAGGGATCCCTATATAGTTGACCTAAGTCCCCAAAATTGGGATACCTTTGATTATCTTGAGGGTCTTTCTAATCTTGAAGAAAGTTCACCTAGAAAGCTTAAAACTGTGACCGCGCAAGGGAAAGAACGTGCTTTCTTAATTGCTCTGGAAGAAAGTGAACAAGAAACGAATGAAGATTTATTAGAACTGCGGGAACTGGCTCGTACCGCCGGAGTCAATGTGGTCGGTCAGTTGGTCCAGTTACGTCGCTATGGTCAAACACGCAGCTATTTTGGCAGCGGAAAACTTGAAGAATTGGTTCACCGTCTACAGGAGACGGAAGCTAATGTTCTAATCTGTGATGATGAACTATCTCCAACCCAGTTGCGAACATTAGAGATGGAAACCGGATTAAAAGTTCTCGATCGTACGGGATTAATCTTGGACATCTTTGCCCAGCGTGCTCAGTCTCGAGAGGGTAAACTGCAAGTCGAATTAGCACAGCTTAAGCATCTCCTGCCTTATTTGACCGGACAGGGACAAGCTCTCTCTCGTTTAGGTGCGGGAGTTGGCTCCCGGGGACCTGGCGAAACAAAATTGGAGCTTGATCGAAGAAGAATGCGAGACCGTATAAATTCCCTTGAGAAAGAATTAAAGCTCGTCTTACAGCACCGTGATGTACAGCGCCGACAAAGAACCAGAAGTGGACTGCCGATCATTGCTTTAGTAGGGTATACTAATACTGGGAAAACAACCTTTATGAAACTTGCTATGGAGAGAGCCGGCAGCAGATCAGACTTACCAGCCGGTGAAAACAAGTTATTTGCTACCTTAGATCCGATTGTTCGTAGTATTAAAATTGACTCTACTCTAGAAATCCTGCTAAGCGATACAGTTGGGTTTATTCGTAAATTGCCCACTCAACTTCTTCGAGCCTTTATTGCGACCTTAGAAGAAGTTCAACAAGCGGATGGTTTGATTCATGTTGTCGATGCCAGTCATCCCCAAGCACTCCAACACGCTGAAACGGTTAAGGAGGTTCTAAACCAGTTGGGATGTGCGGATAAACCTATGATCACGTTGCTCAATAAAGTCGATAAGGTTGATGATGACGATAATCTAAATGAGCTGGCAGGGTACCTTCCTTATCCCATCAAGATATCTCTTACCCGTGGAGACTCTCTGAGGCCGGTATGGCAACATATTAGTTCTTTGCTAACCAGGTAGTTTTAGGAACCTTGTGCATCTAAGGCTGGCGCCATCGTGTGGCTGCAAGAATGCTAATTAAGTACGAAGACAGTGTCTGCAAGAAGAGTTAATACGTGCGAAGACAGTGTCTTCGCGCGCGGCGGCGTGGGTATAACCAAGTTTTATACTAGTTTATATATTAGGAGGAAGTTTTTTTGTATTCGAATCAGAAATGGCCGACATTGATTAACGATGCAGTTTCTAAAGCAGAAGAAGCACTCTTTAGTCAATTACCTGGATTACAAGAAATAGCACGACAAAACCATGAAAAAGTTTTGAAGGCCTTTCAAGAGGAACGAGTCGCAAGCTATCATTTACAGGGAACAACCGGCTATGGCTTAGGTGATTCAGGACGTGAGGTTCTGGATGGCATAGTGGCTCGTATCTTAGGGACAGAAGCAGCCCTTGTCCGAGGTCAGTTTGTATCAGGCACACATGCTATTGCAGCAGCTTTATTCGGAGTTCTACGCCCGGGAGATCATGTTATCTCTGTGAGCG
This sequence comes from Desulfosporosinus sp., assembly GCF_014237355.1. Classification (NCBI taxonomy): domain Bacteria; kingdom Bacillati; phylum Bacillota; class Clostridia; order Eubacteriales; family Desulfitobacteriaceae; genus Desulfosporosinus; species Desulfosporosinus sp. Next base: position 75,781 of record NZ_JABZFS010000013.1, on the reverse strand, counting down.
GAAAACCCTATGATACCTTGGAAGAAGTGATTGGACTAAGGGGAAAAGGGCAAGGGAGTCTCATGGACTTTGGGGTATTATATGATACTGTTCCTTTGGACTCTATGGGTAAACTACAGTTTGATCTTATCCAAAAGTCCATAACGGATAAAACTCGCCTGCTGATGGTTCAACGTTCCCGGGGATATGCTTGGAGAAATGCACTTATGATCGCTCAGTTGAAGGAATTAGTGGATTTTATCAGATCAAACTATCCTCAACTGATTATTTTTGTTGATAATTGCTATGGAGAACTGGTCGAAGCTCAGGAACCAGGTGATATCGGTGTGGATTTAATGGCAGGTTCCCTCATTAAAAATCTGGGAGGAAGTCTAGCCCCAACGGGTGGATATGTAGCCGGGCGCTCAGATTTAGTGGAGCTTAGTGCCCAGCGCCTAACGGCACCAGGGGTTGGCGGGCACATGGGAGCAACTTTAGAGTGGCAGCGTTTATTTTATCAAGGTTTATTCTTCAGCCCTTTAACCGTTTCCGAATCTATTAAAGGGGCAGTCTTTTCTGCCGCCTTTTGGCGAGCTTTAGGGTTTGAAGTCCATCCGGAACCGGAAGCCCCGAGAACAGATCTCATTCAAGCAGTCAAACTTGGATCTCAAGAAAAAATGATTGCTTTCTGCCAAGGTCTTCAAAAAGGATCACCCATTGATTCTCATGTTTTACCTATCCCGTCGGAAATGCCGGGATATGAAGATAAAATCATTATGGCTGGCGGAACGTTTATCCAAGGATCCACCAGCGAATTTTCCGCTGACGGACCTCTTCGTGAACCGTATATTGTTTATCAGCAAGGTGGTATATCCTACACCTATGTTCAAATGGGGAATATCTTAGCAGCCCTAACTATGTGGGAACAAGGGCTGCTGCGCTAGAGAGGTTTAAACCATTTAAACATCCGTAGATCTGTGTTACTATGTAAGGGGAAAAGAGGTGCTTATATGGAAGAATCTGAGAAACCAAAAAGTTCAGCACGTTTTTTGATAGAACTCGTAGAAATTGTCCTCATTGCCTTTGCTCTTTCTTGGGTTTTGCGCACCTATGTTATTGAAGCACGTAAAATCCCAACGGGTTCCATGCTTCCAACCATTCAGCTCGAGGACCGAGTCATAGTGGACAAGTTTTTCTTTAAACGGTTCGATCATATTAGTCCTGGAGATATTATTGTTTTTCATCCACCGCCAAGTGCTCATGCCACGGATGACTATATTAAGCGAGTCGTGGGTTTAGCAGGGGATAAAGTTGAAATACGAAATAAGAAAACCTATGTTAACGATCAACCTCTTTATGAACCCTATTTATTTGAAACATCAATGAAGGATTTCGGTCCAATAGTGGTTCCCAACAATTCGGTCTTTGTTATGGGAGATAATCGCAACAACAGTGCGGACTCTAGAGAATGGGGATTTCTACCCGTCGAAAATATTACTGGAAGAACTCTTTTTCGATATTGGCCAATAGATCAAATAGGAGCTCTTGCCCGTTAGGTGGGAGCTTTTTTCGTTTTTACGCATATACTTTTATAAGTTGCACCTTTATCCCGAGAGGCTAGTTTAAAATTTATGGGACAGTGAGCACATACTGGTTTACTTTACTATCTAACTACTTATTGAGAGGGTGGAGTATTGTGGATGATCACAAACTAAACGTCGTTCTTCTTTTTGGCGGTCGCTCAGGTGAGCATGAGGTTTCATTAAATTCTGCACGGTCAATATACAAAGCAATCGACCGAAACCGTTACAAGGTTGAAACCATCGGTATTAGTAAACAAGGCCAATGGTTTTGGGGTGTCTTACCAGAAACTCTTTTAAAGGATGGATTTCCTGAACCAAATGAGTCCATTCAGGTTAATCTGGTTATTGATCCAACCAACCCACGTTTTATGTCTTTAAATGGGCATACCCTCCCAGATCAAGGGAAGTTTGACCTTATTTTTCCGGTCCTTCACGGTCCTTTTGGAGAAGATGGAACTCTTCAGGGTTTACTTGAAATGGCTAATGTTCCCTATGTAGGTTCAGGGGTATTAGGATCCTCTCTTGGTATGGATAAAGATCGTATGAAAGCGGTTTTTCTGGAAAAGAATCTGCCCTTAGCCCGCTATGTTACTCTTTTGCGATCTGAATTCCTCAATGGTCCGGAACAATGTCTGAACGAGATTGAAGAAACGATAGGTTATCCATGCTTCGTAAAACCTGCCAATTTAGGATCTAGTGTGGGTATTTCTAAAGCTCATGATCGTGAAGAGTTGATGGAAGCCCTGAAGACCGCAGCTATCTTTGATCGCAAAATCGTCATAGAAGAGACCATCATTGGTCAAGAAATAGAAGTCTCAGTCCTGGGAAATGATGCGCCTATAGCGTCGATTCCAGGGGAAGTTTTACCTGCGCAAGAGTTTTATACTTATGAAGCAAAATATTCAAACATTGGATCCAGTCTGTTGATTCCAGCTGCCTTAGAGGACTCAGTGATTAAAGAATTACAAAGCATGGCTATTGAAGCCTTTCGTGCAGTTGAAGCTAACGGATTAAGTCGAGTTGATTTTTTTGTAACGTCTAAACGTGAAATATTTGTTAATGAGATAAATACCTTACCAGGTTTTACGGAAATTTCAATGTATCCTAAGCTTTGGGAGGCTACTGGAATACCCTATCCTGAATTGATTGACCGTCTAATCTCTTTAGGCCTGGAACGGTTCAAGGACAAGCAAATCAGCAAAATCTCAATCTAACTTAAAGCAAAGATAAAAGCCGGTTTTCCTCAAAAAGGAGAACCGGCTTTTTAATTACTTAGAAAACATAAGGTAACGACAGTCTGAGCAAACAAAAGAAGAACATAGACTATTTTTTTGAAGAAATATAAAGGTAATAAGGTTAACTTTTTTGTCTAGAGCATATCTTGTTATAAGTGCCTTATATCTTAGAGAGAACGGAAAACACCAACAACTTTTCCTAAGATTGAAACATCTTGAGAGTAGATCGGCTCCATTGCAGAATTCTCCGGTTGGAGTCGAATGAGCGTTCTTTCTTTATAGAAGCGTTTTACTGTAGCCTCATCACCAATTAAGGCCACAACAATTTCGCCATTGCGAGCCTGATTCTGTTGACGGACGATAATGTAATCCCCATCTAAAATTCCTGCTTCAATCATGCTCTCTCCTTGCACACGAAGCATGAACATGTTGTCCTGGCGAACAAAATCAGCCGAGAGAGGAAAGGTACCTTCGATGTTTTCGATAGCTGTAATAGGCTGGCCGGCTGTAACATGTCCTACAATTGGGACTTGCACTACGTTCTGAATATGGAGTACTTCACTAGAACTATCCAGAATCTCGATTGCCCTTGGCTTGGTAGGATCACGTCGGATATATCCTTTTTCCTCCAAAGTCTGGAGGTGGCCATGCACCGTAGAGCTAGATAGCAGGCCAACAGCTTCCCCTATCTCCCGAACGGCAGGTGGATATCCTTTTTTTCGTATTTGATCCTTAATAAATTCCAAAATCTTTGTTTGTCGCTGAGATAAATCCGGGTACATAAAAAAACACCCCCATCTATTAAGGAATATTGTACCATTCTTCTCGAAAATGTGCAAACAAATGTTCGTTAAAAGCAAAACCATAAACCTATAAATGTAGAGTAGGAGGAAACTATGAAATTTCCCTTTAACTTATTTCGAGGATTTACACAGTTGTGCATTCTGATTATTATAGGGATAGTTTCTTGGCAGGTAATCCATCGTCCACCGAACATATCTCCAGATATTTATCCGTATTTCAGTTCAATACCTCCAACACTAGTTAAACAATGTCTAGAAGAAAAAAACAGATCTTCGTTTATCTCCTATGAGGACTTGTTAGCAATACGTTCGACAATTCCACAAAGAGAGGCCCAACCCCTAGTTGACCAACTTAATGCTAATGTTCCTTTCTCAGATCTAAAGTGGGGTGTACTCCGGGAGGAAACAGTTAAGCTTGTGGGAAGACATCGTGAAATTCTTAAGCAGTATTCCTATTTCCAACCAAATCTATATCATTTTCCGGTCATCGGAAAGTATTGGTTCGAAGATAGTTTTGGTGCTGATCGAGAAGGAGGAGCACGCAGACATGAAGGTACGGATGTATTTGGAAAAGAAGGTACGCCCGTCGTCAATATTTGCGGGGGGATAATCGAACAGCTTGGTTGGAATCGTCTGGGAGGAGAACGTGTGGGTGTACGCGGAGACGATGGGAATTACTATTATTACGCACACCTCCAATATATTTCCCCGGAACTTTGTAAAGGGAATCGAATAGAAGCGGGGGAGCTAATTGGAGGGATGGGACATACAGGAGATGCTTTAACGACACCCGATCATCTTCATCTTGGTATTGAACTCCCTAACGGGCAATGGATTAATCCCTATCCTTTTTTGGTAGTATGGCAAATTTGGGAGGAAGGAAAATAGCCATGTTCTGCTTAGAGATTCATTAAGCTTGCCTCTATTCCCTAAATTAGTTATAATGTCGTTGTTTATAGTTACAAAAAGAGGGGTTATTGTGAAACAACCTAAACAGCGATATTCGAGAGTTAAATCTAAACTTAAGAGAATGACGATATCCATTCTAACCATTTTTATTTTATTAGTGTCAGTTCATTATCTAAGTACAGCAAACCTCAACCCAGTGATCAAACCAGCAATCGCTGAGACAAAACAAGATATACCGAAGTCAAATTCAATTAAAACAAATCTTTCAACGCAAGACTTGAGCTATGTCCTTATTAATCCTGAGACAAATCAAATTTTGAAATCCCATAACCCAGATACCCAACGAGCCCCTGCCAGTACGTTAAAACTAATCACTGGGCTTATAGCAATTGATGTATTAAAAACGACGGATATCATAAAAGTCGGAACGGAAGTAAATGTTGAAGGCTCTCGACTAGGACTCAGACCAGGTGACCAAATATCCGTGCAAAACTTATTAACTGCCCTTTATGTTAATAGTTCTAACGATGCAGCTGCAGCTTTGGCGGTGAAAATCAGTGGGTCAATTCCAGCCTTTGCTCAGAGAATGAACGAATATGCGGCTACTCTTGGGTGTCAAAATACTCACTTTACAACCCCGCATGGAATGCCCGAACCAGGCCAATACACTACAGCCAATGATCTGAGTAAAATTGCCCTTCAATTTATCGAGAATGAGGAACTCATGGGATTTGTTCAAGAGGTCAGCGCTCATGTCCAATGGACTGACGCGGAAGGGATATTACATAATGCCTATTTACAAAATACAAATCGACTCCTTGAGGTTTATCCTGGAGACAAAGGTTTAAAAACGGGAACTACGACAGAAGCAGGACAATGTCTGGTAACTTATGTCTCACGACCAGACGGAGACTTATTGCTGGTCTTATTGGGAAGCAAGCAACGCTACGAAGATACTATTTTATTACTCGATGAGACCTGGGCTGAGCAGCGTCCAAAAGCTGCTCTGAAAGGGCTAGCTAAAGATCCAAGATCCTTAATTTTGAGTCCGGGATTGTTTTAGCTAGTATTCATAGGACTTATTTATTTACTTGATCACAGAAGTTTAATGGAGGATTTGAAATTTGAATAACCTTGGAGATTCCTGTATTTTAGAGGATCGTGTATGTACTGAATGCGGTGATTGTGATGTTTGTGATTTAGATCCGACGAAACAATGTGATGATTGTTGCCAGTGTATTAAAACCCCCGAGGGGGACTATGCAGAAATTGAGATTGACGATGTCCTATTAAATACCGAGGATAAAACAACGGATCACCCGCATAAAGGACCTAACACGAGCTATAAGATTAAAACAAAGGGCAATTCAGTCCGTTGACTTAATCATTTCACACACCCGTTGATTTTAAAGAGGAAAAGCTCGAAGAATCGTTTGAAAGCCAGTTTAAGACTGGCTTTTCCTATGTTCCTGAATAATTCATTTCATTTCCTATGTATATGTAACGGTATAATATAATTGAAGAGGTAGACACTAAAAAGGGTTACAATGTAATGGAGAATCATATCCGAATAAAGTACATATCCCAAAAATGTTGACCTATATGGTGTTTGAGAACTAAAGAAGAAAAGGAGATACCATGACTAAAGAAAATGAAATAAATGCAACCGGATGGAACTTAGACAATAGTTATGCTCGTCTGCCAAAACTGATGTTCACTAGTCTCAAACCAACTGCTGTCCAGTCCCCAAAGTTGATCATTCTCAACGAGCCTTTGGCATTAACCCTTGGTTTGAACCTCCAGGAGCTGGGTAGCAAAGACGGGGTAGCGGTGCTAGCCGGTAACCAGGTTCCAGAAGGCTCGTCTCCTCTTGCTCAAGCTTATGCCGGTCATCAATTTGGACATTTCGCCATGTTAGGGGACGGACGAGCTTTGTTGCTTGGTGAGCAGATCACTCCTCAGGGTGAGCGGGTTGATATTCAGCTCAAAGGTTCAGGCCGAACGCCATATTCTCGTGGAGGAGATGGCCGAGCGGCACTTGGACCGATGCTCCGCGAATACATTATCAGCGAAGCAATGCATGCACTTGGTATAGCAACCACCCGCAGCTTAGCAGTCGTGACAACCGGGGAGTCTGTATTCAGGGAGACAGCCCTGCCTGGTGCAATTCTGACCCGCGTAGCGGCCAGTCATCTCCGGGTCGGTACCTTTCAATATGTTGCAAATTGGGGCAGCGTTGAAGACCTCCGGGCCCTTGCGGATTATACCTTGCAACGACACTTTCCTGAGGTTGACGATGTAGAGAACCCCTATCTTTCCCTGCTTAAGGAAGTAATCAAACGTCAAGCAGGACTGATTGCTAATTGGCAGATAGTTGGTTTTATTCATGGGGTGATGAACACCGATAATATGGTACTTAGCGGAGAAACCATAGACTATGGTCCTTGCGCCTTTATGGATATCTATGATCCGGCTACTGTCTTCAGTTCAATAGACGTTCAAGGTCGTTATGCTTATGGCAATCAACCAAGTATAGCTGGGTGGAATCTTGCACGGTTTGCCGAAACTCTGTTACCCCTACTCCATGTCAATGAGGAACAAGCTGTCAAGATTGCTCAGGAAGCGATATCAAACTTCACTGAGTTGTATAACTGTAATTGGCTGACAGGAATGAGAAGGAAATTGGGATTATTTAATGAAGAGTCAAAGGATGAATCTCTCATTGAAGATCTGCTCAGTATGATGAAGAAATATCGTGCTGACTATACCAATACGTTTAGGGCTTTAACGTTTGATAGGTTGGAGGATACTGCTCTATTTGGCACTAAAGAATTTTCTCAGTGGCTTGAGCTATGGCACGCGAGACTAGGCAGGCAGCAGGAACCGCAAGCCTCTTCCCATCAGCTGATGCGAAACAGCAATCCGGCGATAATCCCTCGTAACCATCGGGTCGAGGCAGCCTTAGATTCGGCAGTGAAACATGGAGACTACAGCGTCATGGAGAAGCTTCTCAAGGTTCTCTCAAGCCCCTACGCACATTCCCCAGAACAAGAGGATTACTCTGCATTACCTGAGCTCTTAACTCAACCTTACCGTACTTTTTGTGGTACCTGATCTCACATAAAAGCATTTAAAGAAAACCTGGCTTCGCCGAGCCTTAGCGAAAGCGAAACCGTTGGTTGCACTTATGCTACAGACGAAGACACTGTCTTCGCACGTATTAGCCTTCTCGCAGTATGCAACGAAGTTATACTTTCTGCTAAGTAAGATAAGATAAAATGCTTGCCTCTTTTGCTCGGAGGCAAGCATTTAACTATGTAAAGATCATTGATTCTTAACGTTGACACAATAATTAAAAAATTTAAACTAGTCAAAAGAGTAAGACTTTGAGAATGTGTGAACTATCACTATCTTTTACGAATTCGTTCTGCTATAATTAAAATAGGAAAAGAGTATACAATAATTTAATATTGAAGGGGGAATAAATAATGGCTGAAACAATTTTTACTTGGTTTTTAATAGTCCTGTTGGTTCTATTAGCAATTGCAAGTGTTAAATTTATAGTAACTTCATGTTATCAAGTCTATAAAAAGTTCCTCGTAACCTTCGGACACAAACGCGGATCCTTATCGAAATCAATTGAAGTATAGCGGATCAAACAAGAACTTTGTTCATACGCTATTTAGATTACAAACACCATTTTTCGTGAGAAAAGTGGCGTTTTTTTGCGTAAAAGCGACCAATAAGGTCGCTTTCGTAGTGTCAGGGTATTTAAAGTTAGTAATTATCTATAATACGTTCAAGATAAACATAATTGACATTCCGATGCCCAAAGTAGCAATAATATTACGGCTTTTGTAAGCCACAATAGCAGCAGCTATACCCGCGATCAGGTAATGGTTTTGTAAACTAATATCTAAATATCCCTGTGGCAGGAGTAATGACGGTACAATTAAGGCAGTCAATATTGCAACCGGTACATATTTAAGCCATCTGTTTAACCAGGTTGGTACCCCCGTAAACCGAAATAAAACTAGAGCACCGATCCTGGTAAAGTATGTTACTAAGGCCATTCCCATAATAATATAAATAGCTTCACTACGCATGGTTACTACCACCTTCTAATAATCCCCCCATTAAACTGGCTATTAAACAGGCGATAATAATGTACCATTTACCGGGTAAATATAGGGCAGCTAATACAGAGACTACTGCAGCCATACCGAATACAATTAAACTCTTGCGGTCTACCAATAACGGTATCAGAAGTACCAGAAACGTGGCCGGCATGGCGAAATCGAGTCCCCAAGTTAGAGGGTCTGATATGTAACTGCCTAAGACCACCCCGGCTACAGTAGCCAGAACCCAAACCAGATAAAGAGTAGTACTTACGGTCAACTGATAGAGCATACTGTATTTAGCTTTGTAAATTCGGCTAATGGTCAGAGCATAGGCTTCATCGGTCAGAAAGAAAGCCAGAAATGCTTGAAGGGAAAAGGGTAGTTTAGTCATATAGGGTGCTAAAGATGACCCCATAATCAAGTGGCGCAAGTTTACCAGTAAAGTAGTCAGGATAATAATTCCCCAACCCGTAATGCCTGCCCCCAGCATGGTAATGCCAATGAATTGGGCCGCACCGGCAAAAACAAAGATTGACATTAAAATAGTTTCTAAGCCCGACATTTGTGCTGTAAGCCCCATTATCCCGCAGGTGATACCAAAGGGCACTACCCCTAGGACGACAGGAGTGCACTCACGGAGTGCAATCCATACCTCTTCCGCTAGTTCGTTTTTACCTGAGAGCAGATTTGATAGCTGCATAATCCTTCCACCTATCTCTTTATGTTTTCTCAATCTTAACTAGTTGGCAAAACATTGTAAATATCCAATTACCAATATATAATCATAATTGGATATTAATTAAGGAGAAATGCCAAATGGACATATCCAAACATTTAAATAGCTCGGAACTGGATTCCTCGGATAAGCAACCTCTCTATATGCAAATTGCCATACTCATTGCTGATAAAATTAGAAGACAAATCCTGCAGCCGGGTACGAAACTTCCCCCTGAGCGGGAATTAGCTGAACTATTCGCTGTAAGCCGCACTACGGCTATCAATGCATATCGCCACTTAGAACAGCAGGGGTTGGTATGGACAAAAGTGGGCAGCGGTACATATGTAGCGCAAGCACGTGAAGTTGAGTCATTATCCGAAGTTCCCTGGCCTCAACTGTTTACTGCCTATCCCCAAAATCCCATAACATCAATCTTAAGGGATCTCGTTTCGACTCCTGCGCCAGGAACTATATCTCTGGCAGCAGGTATGCCTGATCCGGCCCTTTATCCTATGGAAACCTTTACAGAGCTGTTTAACCGCAATATTGGCAAGACTGACCCTGCCCATTTTGGACATATTCCTACAGAAGGTTATACTCCGTTGAGAAAAGCAATCGCCGTAATGTTAAGCGAGAAGGGCATACCCACTTCGACGGAGAACATACTCACTCTTACAGGATCTCAACAAGGCTTATATTTATTAAGCAAAGTAATACTAGAGCCTGGCGACTATGTTGTGATGGAAGCACCGACGTTTATCGGAGCTATTCAAGTTTTTCAGGCTGCAGGTGCTAGGGTATTAAGCCTGCCTTACTCTGAAAAATTATCTCTGGAGCTGTTGGAGGACTTTCTCATACGCTACCGGCCAAAATTATTATATATGATACCTACTTATCAAAACCCCACCGGCAGAGTTTTATCAGAACATGATCGCCAGGATTTGATTAAACTTGCCAAACGTCATCGACTGGTTATTGTAGAAGATGATCCCTATAGCGATTTGTGTTATGCCGAACAGCCCCCGCAGGCTCTTAAAGCTTTAGATTCCTACGGGGGAGTGGTTTATCTGGGGACGTTCTCTAAAATTCTCTTCCCTGGTTTACGTACAGGCTATCTTGTAGGTCCGCCGATTTTAATTAATCGGCTTGCCCTTGAAAAACAATTCGTTGATCTACATTCAAATAACATAGCCCAATGGCTTGTGACCATGTTCTTAAACGAAGGGATGCTTCCTCAACATTTGACCACGGTGCGTAGGGAATATAAAAAACGCCGAGATACAATGGCAAAAGCTCTCCAGCGTTTATGTGCACACCAAATTGAGTTTAACTTACCCCAGGGAGGTTTTTTCTTTTGGTGTAAATTAAAACAAGCAGTCACTTCCCAGCGGCTCCTACAAGAAGCTGCAAAGAACCGAATTTCCTTTGTGCCTGGTGAAGCTTTCCATACAGTACCCACTCATGACAAAGAGTTTCGCCTTTGTTTTACGACTCACAATGAAGCAGTTTTGCTAGAAAGTGTACAGCGTTTGTCTAAAACCTTGATACAAATATCAAAAAAGACTATAGATAGCGATGAACAATCCTGTTCCATATGGCCGATTATTTAACTAACCACTAACCAGACTGTTTGTTCATTGCCAGCATGATGGGTAGTCTAAGGTATCAAGAGGTTGTATAACAGTGAGGTCTCTTACTATAAAAAGTAGGGGACCTTTTTCCAATAAAGAGATACAGGTTTCCCCATATTCTGCAGAACAATTATGAGATGATTAGGTCAGCATATAAGAACCAAAGTAACCAGACCGATAAGACTTGGAGGAAGGATGAATTAATTGAAAAGAGTAATCAGTGTTTTAACGGTATTGTTTGTAATATGGCTCGGATTCACCTTATATTTTATAACTAAGCATTCCGTAGTAGGTAAAGAAGCGAAAATTAACAAAACAGTTGAATTTGATGATGTAAGTATTCATCTGAACAGTTTGGTGCTTTATAACTTTGAACGTAAAGCACCCATTCTTGATACTAATGAAACTGAAAAGTTCAAATATAAATTGCTTTCAGCGCTTCCGAAATCGTTGGTAATGCCATATTGGAGAATAATGTATTTATATAGCAGCCCTTATGAAATAGACAATAAAAGCTATACGACGGCCCTTTTTGGCAAATGTGAGTTCACACACCACATCAATGACTCGACAGAATATAATGAGTCTGAAAAATACAATGGGTATTTTGAGGATCACATAAGTATAAATGTTGTAGATTCTATGGGCGCTGGTTATAGTTCGGGTGGTAGTAGACTCTATGAAGATAATAGTCATGAATTGGGTTTTTCTGTAAGAGGCCGAGATCTTCCAATTGAACGGATACAAACAGGAATGAAAGTAATTATAAAACACTTAGACAGCGAAGAAGAGAGAGAATTTGTGATAAATTCGGAAGACTTCATCAAGTATCGGCACAATGATTCATTTAGAAAGAAGTTTCCTTTTCAATTACGATTATAGGTTATTGTTTACTTATTACGAAGCAAAAACGCTTGGTTCGATCTATAAATAACTGTATACTTTTTATTTAGTCAGTGGTACCATTTGTAGTTGATGTGGAGGTTTCACCGAAAGCCCAGCCTGTAACGAATACTATTGCGCTGAGGTACGTTACTCTACTCCACGAAGTTTACTAAGGCCCCCCACTTACAAGAAGTAGGGTCTTAAAGACTGGATAAAGGGAGTTGGAATTATGATCAGAGTTTGGTTGTTTTTTGCTATGGTTATTATCTCAATTATGCATTCAGCACTTACGCACTTCATGGTGGTACCCTTCTTTAACAATTTCGTGGCTAAATGCTTGGTACTAGGTATAGTTTTCGGATTAATAAATTTCTTAGTAGCGGAACTGTTCTCTCGGAGACTCGATAAACTCACTAAAATAAATAAGCAACTAAGAGTGAAGCTTAAGACCGATAATCTAACCGGAGTACTTAATCGAAGAGCTTTTGATGAGGATATAAAAAACTTGGAACATAATGGTTCATACGCATTAATATTTATTGATATTGACAATTTTCGAGATTTTAATAATAGGTTTGGTCACGATGTTGGAGATAGCGTATTGGTTAAAGTTGGACAAGCAATTCAGGCTAGTGTTCGTACAACCGATCGAGTATACAGATATGGTGGAGAAGAAATAGTTTTACTTTTAAGGGACTGCAATAAAGCGAACTCTTGGAAGATGGCCGAAACGATCCGTTCCAAAATTAGTGAGCTTGATAACGGCTCATACCCACAAATTACGATTTCCTTAGGGGTTTCAAGTTATCCGGAAGATGGCGAGACTATTCATGATCTTATTGTGGCTTCCGACCAAGCACTCTTAAGGGCTAAACAAAGTGGTAAGAATTGTACTATTTTGTGCTAATCCTTACGACAAATTGAAGGAAGATAACTAATTAGTTATTGACACGTATTTATAGTTAGTTATATAATTTTCTTGTCGAAATATACAAGAAAAAGGTGACTATCAATGAAGAAAAAGATCGCACTCATAGTTTCAGTTCTTTTATCCTTCACTCTCCTTATAGGTGGTTGCGGCCAAAGCCCGAGCCAGTCACAAGGGACTAAAGAAACAAACCAGCCGCCCTTGCGAGTTGGACTTGTGCCTAATCAAGCTCCAGATAAGATTAAAGCGCAGTATGAGCCTTTTCGTCAATTCTTATCTGACACATTGGACATGCCTGTTGAACTCTTCGTTGCCTCCGATTATGCAGGAGTCGTAGAAGCGATGGCAAATGATAAACTCGATCTAGCATACTTTGGTGGTCTTACTTATGCGCAGGCAAAACAAAGAGCTAATATCCATCCAATTGTAACGGAAATCGATGAGGAGACACAAACCTCAAAATACTATAGTTTAATTATCGTTCCCGCAGACAGCCCAGTTCAATCCACAGCTGACCTCAAAGGTAAAGTCTTTGCGTTTGGAGATATTAGCTCAACCTCTGGCTCCTTGTATCCTCGCTTCATGCTTGATGAAGCAGGGATCAAAGTACCAAATGATCTAGAGAATATCCTATACTCCGGTGGCCATGATGCGACAGCTCAAGCGGTTCAGAATGGGACGGTGGATGCAGGGGGAATCGAAGGCCGTATCTTGAACCGACTTATTACTAATAAAACCGTCGACTCCAGTAAGATTCGAATCATTGATAAACATCTTGTCGAGGGATATCCATGGGTTGTTCGAGATAGCCTAGATAAATCTCTCGAAGAAAAAATCATCAATTCCTTTCTTGAAATGAATGATCCCGGACTCCTTACCCTAATGAGAGCTAAGAGTTTTACCCGAGTAACTGAAGCAAATTACACTGAAATAGAAAAAGAAGCGAATCGACTCGGCCTAATTAACCCTAACAAATAAGAACCAGCTTGGCAGGAACCTCATTCCTGCCAACTTATATTATGGAGGCTATTATGGATATCATTCTCGCAGAAGGACTTTCGAAAGTTTACCCTAACGGACAAGGACTTCACAATGCTTCCTTTTCCGTAAGCAAAGGAGAAATCATAGGTATCGTCGGCCCCAGTGGTGCAGGTAAATCAACCTTACTTCGCTTGCTTTGCGGGGCTATTTTCCCTAGTGAAGGGAATCTAACGATCCTGGGTCAAACTATGAGCCATTTAAATCGCCAACAGCTTCAGACCTTGCGAGGCAAGATTGCTACGGTATATCAAAACTTTAATGTTATTCCCTCCTTGGATGTGGCAAGAAACGTTTTCATGGGAAAGGCTGGTAAAATGTCCTTCGCTTCAGTGGTTCGAGGAACCTTTCGCCTTACCGCAAAAGAGGAATCCGAGATTGAAGAGATCCTAACCACCCTCGGTATTGAAGATAAGCTCTATGAGAGATGCCAAGAACTCTCAGGTGGACAACAACAACGTGTTGCTGTTGCCCGAGCTATTTATTCAGGTGCGGAACTGATTTTGGCAGATGAACCTATAGCTTCAGTAGACCCTGCAACTGCTGAACTTATCCTACAACTATTTCAATCCCTTAATAAGCAAGGAAAAACAATACTTCTTAGTTTGCACCAAATTGATAGTGCTCTTAAGTATTGTTCTAAAATATTAGCTTTTGATCATGGTACCATAGCCTTTAACGGATCTCCCGAGGACTATTGTAAAAGTGACGTCAGTAAAAAGCTAATGCGAAATTTCCCCGAGAGGGGGGTAAAGGTCGTATGAAGCACGAGAAATCCAGCATCCTTAATTGGGTCATTACGGTAGTCATCCTGGGAATTGTGATTATCAGCGGAATTGATACAAATTTTTCTCCCAGTGAATTTTTAGATCCCGGGAATATTAAGGCCATGACTCGTTTTACAGGTGGTTTATGGCCTCCAGAGACCAGTCCTGTCTTTTTGCATACTGTTTTCGAATTACTATTAGAAACCGTCGAAATTTCCATAGTCGCTACAGTCTTGGCCATTTTTTTCGCTCTACCGCTCTCGCTTTTTGCCATGAGGCCCCGGGGGGAAGAATATTCAAGAAGGGTTTATGGAAGCGCTTTATGGTCTTGGCGTTGGGGTCTATATTATTTATCCCGTGGTGTTTTAGCTTTGCTTCGAGGTGTTCCAGAATTGATGTGGGCTCTTATTTTTGTTGTGGCGGTTGGGCTGGGCCCCTTTCCCGGGGTTCTAGCGCTAATGGCTCATGGCACAGGAATTCTCGGCAAATTATATGCTGAAATGTTCGAATCTGTTGACCAAAGACTTGTGGAAATGTCCCGTGTGGGAGGCATGGATGATCTGAAGATCTTGGTTATGACGAGAATCCCCTTAACATTGCCCGTTTTCCTTTCCTATACTGTGTTTCGTTGGGAGTGTAATATGCGATCCGCTACGTTACTGGGATTTGTGGGAGCGGGAGGCATCGGAACCCAGCTCATGATTAGCATGAAACTCTTTATGTATCAGGAAGTTTCAACTTTGATTATTACAATATTTCTTTTAGTGGTTCTCGTTGAGCTTATCGGGCAATATTTAAGAACACGAGTATTGGATCAAAAAGGTGTACCCTGCCGAACTCCGACTTCATAACTTCACTTCCGTTCAACATTTGTTATGTGTGAAGTGTAAAGACCATAAGTAATTTACCTAAAAGCGGCTGAGGATAATCCTTAGTCGCTTTTGGTAATTCTTATTTATAAACGTGAATAAGATAGCTATGGAGGAGGGTGTTTTATATGAGCCCGATGATTAGGCATATTGTACAGCGGGGAGAAACTCTATTTCTTATTGCTAAGAAGTATGGACTAACTGTAAATGTGCTTCTGGCAGCTAATCCTGATATTAAGAATCCATCTCTAATAATACCAGGGCAGGCAATACACGTTCCTAGTTTACGTAAGACCATTGTAGTCCCTCAAGAGAACTATGACTATAATAAAATGATGTCTGATTTAGATGCTCTGTCAACGGTTTATCCTTTCATTAAAGTAAGTACTATTGGAAAGTCCGTGTCAGGGCGTTCTATTCCTGCAGTTCAGATTGGTAAAGGTATTAAGAAAGTTCATTATAACGGATCGTTCCATGCCAATGAATGGATAACAACTCTTCTATTAATGAAGTTTCTAGAGGTTTATGCTAAAGCTTATCGAGATGGAAAATATATCGGACATTTTAATGTAAAGAATCTCTTTGAGCGAACATCTTTATGGATTGTCCCGATGGTCAATCCGGATGGGGTTGAACTTGTGCAAAATGGCATTCAGCCCACTGATCCACTTTATGATACAGTCATGAGGATAAACCGTGGCTTAAGAGACTTTAGGGGATGGAAGGCTAATCTCCGAGGTGTTGACTTGAATGATCAGTTCCCAGCTAGATGGGAAGTAGAAGTAGCCAGGCGCTCAGGTTTGGCCCCAGCTCCTCGCGACTATCCAGGCCCGTCACCCCTCTCAGAACCGGAATCAAGAGCAATGGCCAATTTTACTCGTTCTCACAATTTTCGTTTGGTGATTGCTTTTCATACACAAGGTCAGGAAATCTATTGGGGTTACAGAGGGTTAGAACCAGACGAATCAATTCGTATTGTACAAAGATTCGTGGAAGTAAGCGGCTACAAATCTATTCGATACGTCGAGAGTGATGCCGGGTACAAGGACTGGTTTATTCAAGAATGGAGACGCCCGGGATTCACGGTGGAATGTGGACGTGGAACAAACCCACTTCCAGTTAAACAGTTTTGGGACATATGGGGTAAAACTATCGGTATTTTTTTAGTAGGATTGGATGTTTGATTAGATTTCTTGAGATTTTTATGTGGCCTTGCACTTCTTAATCAAAGAATAAATATTATGGATTAAATTGGTAAAGGGAGTGCTGACAATGCATATGATGTTTCATACCGTAAAGCGAGGGGATACCCTTTGGAAAATAGCTCATCATCACCACACATCCGTTCATCATTTGCTTCACATTAATCCTTCAATAAAGAACCCAAATCTGATTTATATCGGTCAGAAAATAAAAATTAAACATTAGAAATTCTATATTATAGAAGAAAGAAAAATTGAATCTGAAGTCTTCAGGGTTGCTCACATGGGCATCCCTCTTTTTGTTACACCACATATCGAATTTCGTATTTGGATTAAAATACTTCTATATATTGGGACTGGCACAAAACCTTATTATATAGTAGTCTATAACATATAGTTAATACCTAGTAATTCGCTATGAATAGGGGGTAATCATATGAACCAGGTTTGGGTAAAGAATTATGAGGAACTGAATGATTTTGAAAAGGTAAAGCTAGTTAACGATGGCTTAGATATCGTTAAAAAAATTCCGGAATATAAAAAGTCTGGATTTAAAGCTATAAATACTAGTGAGCGTACTCTCTTAAAATGGGCTGGGGTTAATGTGCAAAAACCGCGAGAGGCGGGATATTTTCTGATGAGAGTAAAAATTCCTAGTGGAGTCATCAATTCAGAACAAGCTCGTGTTTTAGCCAATATTGCAAAAGACTATGGTCGAGAAAGTCTAGATTTAACGACTCGTCAAGCGGTTCAGTTTCATTGGCTTACAATAGAAACTATCCCTATCGTTATGGACATTTTGAATAAAGTCCAATTGCAAACGATCGGGGCCGAAGGAGATTGTCCTCGAACGGTTACAGGGAATCCTTTAGCTGGAATTGACCCTAATGAAACGATTGATACGAGGGGAATCGTACAAGAGGTTACTGAATCCTTTCAGGGAAACAGAGAGTTTTCAAATCTTCCACGGAAGTTTAAACTATCGATTTCGGCAAATATGTATAATGCCGGGCATGCACAAATCAATGATCTGGCATTTACACCGGCCATGAAGAACTATGGAACAAGGGAGATTTACGGATTTCATGTTTATGTTGGCGGTGGTTTATCCGCAAAACCACATATTGCCCAGAAGTTGAATCTGTTTGTACATCCCCATGAAGTGTTAAAGGTTTCAATTGCTGTTGCAACTCTTTTTAGAGATCATGGATACAGAAAGAATCGTCGACATGCAAGGCTTAAATTTCTTGTAGCGGATTGGGGAAGAGAGAAGTTTGAGACGGAGCTTCTTATGCTGACTGGCCCCCTCGAAACCGAAGGAATTGACTTAACTCGCGGTTGGAACGCAGGATATTATTACGGCGTTCATGCTCAAAAGCAACCTTTGCTAAGCTATGTGGGGCTATCGGTACCTCTTGGTCGTTTAACTCCAGAAGATTTAATTGAAATAGCAGAATGCGCGGATAGATACGGAGATGGTTCCCTTCGGGTGTGTCCTACGAAAAATCTGGTCCTTGCTAATATACCGACTGAAAAGATCGAGGCACTCCTCGAGGAAAAAGTAATTAAACGTTTTAGCCCAAATCCGCAACCCTTTGTAGGATACACTGTTTCTTGTAGTGGAAAGGAATTCTGTAATTTAGCTTTAGTGGAAACAAAAGCGTTTGCTTTGAAATTGTCACAAACCCTTGCTGAAAAGGTCGAGGTAGATACGCCACTCCGAATCCATGTTACTGGTTGCCCTAATTCCTGTGGACATTTACAAATTGCTGACATCGGATTAAAGGGGACATTAGGAAAGCTCAATGGTCAAACAGTCGAGAAATTTGAACTATCCATTGGTGGAAGCCTCGGAATTAATGCTGGCTTTGCGACTGCGCTCCAAGGGGCTATTCCAGCCGAAATGGTTGAAGAGGTTTTGGAATGCTTTATTAGGTTCTATAAAAATAGTAGATTTCCTCAGGAATCGTTTTATGATTTTGTTTCTCGGTTTGGAATAGGAACCTTTCAAAATCTTCTCGCTCCTTTTGTAGATACACTAAGGTTAGCTGGTAAATAAGTTATGATTATTCCATATAGAAACAACTAAATGATTGATGTGAAAGCTAGGTGAAAGATTTAATGAACTTAGAGCTTAAGATATTAAATACAGACATTCTTATTATCGGTGGAGGAACAGCTGGGTGCTTTGCGGCATTAACGATTGCTAATAATTCCGATTGCCAGGTCATTATCACAGAAAAGGCCAATATCAAACGAAGCGGTTGCCTAGCAGCAGGGGTTAACGCCCTTAATGCATATATTCTTAAGGGAGAAACCCCAGAGAGCTATCTCGAATATGTACGCAACGACGCGGAAGGGATAATTCGAGAAGATCTCGTCATTTCTATGGCCAAGAGGTTAAATGAAGTTACGCGTAAAGTGGAAACTATGGGGTTGGTAATCCAAAAGGACTCGAAGGGCGATTACGTCGCCCGTGGCCGGAGAAATATCAAAATCAATGGAGAAAATATCAAACCGCTTCTGGCTGAGGCTGTTGAGGAAAAGAAAAATGTTCAGGTGCTTAACCAAGTAAATATGATTGATTACGTTATTCAGGATAACCGGGTAATTGGCGCTTATGGATTTTCAATCAAGGACAACATTTTTTTCACAATTCAAGCAAAAGCTGTTATTTGTGCTACAGGCGGTGCTGCAGGATTATACCGTCCGAACAACCCGGGTTTTTCGCGGCATAAAATGTGGTATTCACCATTCAATACCGGTGCTGGTTATGCCATGGGCATCCGTGCCGGGGCTGAAATGACTAGTATGGAAATGCGTTTTATTGCTCTGAGGTGTAAGGATACGATTGCTCCAACCGGGACGATTGCTCAGGGAGTGGGTGCTTCGCAGATTAACGGCAAGGGAGAAGAATACGAAAGAAACTACGGGGCGCCGTCAACCCCCAACCGCATGTACTCAACCATTAGGGAAAACATGGAAGGTCGAGGGCCTTGTTATCTGGAAACTAAAGGAATGCCCATGGAGACACAGGAGGAACTTTACAAAGCTTATCTAAACATGGCACCAGCTCAGACTTTGCGCTGGATTGAGCGTGGAAAGGGGCCATCGGTTGAAAATGTAGAGATTGAAGGTACGGAACCATACATTGTTGGTGGGCATACGGCAAGCGGTTATTGGGTAGATACAAAAAGAGCGGCGACCCTGGTAGGACTATATGCTGCCGGAGATGTTGCGGGCGGCAGTCCGCAGAAATATGTGACGGGTTGTTTTGCTGAAGGTGAGATAGCAGCACTATCTGCAATGTCGTATATTGAAAGAATAAAACCCGTTTCTATTGATAGGGAACAGATTATTAATAAATTTAGCAATGTTACAAGATTCTTAAAGAACTCACCCGGGTTATTACGTGTAGAAGACCTTGAAGAAGCTATGCAAAAAGTGATGGATGAATATGCCGGAGGGATATCTGCGGGTTATATGGTAAATATGGACAAATTATTCATAGCCCGAGAACAGATTAAGATATTGTTAGATAGAAGTACCTTTCTCAGAGCTAACGATATGCATGAGTTGGTGTTTATCTATGAGGTGATTGATCGGTTATATGTCTGCCAGGTAGTGATAGAGCATCTGATAGCTAGAAAAGAAACTAGGTGGCATTGTTATAATGAGAACGCCGACTATCCCAAAAAGGATGATGAACATTTTTTTAGGTATGTTAATTCACGCTATGGCAATGGAAACATCGAGATAATTTTCCGAGAAATTGTGAAAAAGGATGAACAATATGAGCATCAAGATTAATCAAGAATTCTGTATTAGGTGCAAAAAGTGTGTTAATGTTTGTCCGGGAAATCTTTTGGATATGGGTGATAAAGGCAAAGCTTACGTGAAATATCCGAAAGAGTGTTGGGGTTGTACCTCCTGTCTAAAGGAATGCCCTACAGGAGCGATTAAGTATTATTTGGGAGCAGATATCGGTGGTAGGGGAGGATATTTGTATACCAAACGCGATAATGATCAGTTGAGCTGGCTTATATGCAAACCTGATGGAAAACACGTCTGTATTACTGTCGATGGAACTCAAGCTAATAGGTATTAGAATTGCCCTTAAATTGCTCTGCCCGGCTGTGGCAGCAATGCAGCACCATAAACTTGTTAAAGCGGCTGAGGAATTAATCCTTAGTCGCTTTTATGTATAATACTTAGCACGAAAATTAACGGGCTCGATGTTTATTCATCAAGCCCGTTAATTTTCGCTTTACATGCGCATTGCCATTGGGAGAACGAATAGATAGATGTTAATAACCCCAAGTATTAAGCACAAAACTGCAAAAGGCATAAAACTGGATATTGTTTTCCCTTCAGCATCGAAATTATGCTTGGAAATTCTATAAGCCGTATAGATTGAACCAAAGGTTCCAAGGGCAATTAGACCAAACTGAAGTAGTTGAATGGTAGAATTGCTTAGAATAGCAGCTGATGCACCATGAGTATCTACACCGAATAATGCTACGAAAGTGTAAATAACAGATTTACCCTCGGCTAATAAGTGGAACAGATTGTGAGCAATATGACCTGCTAAGTCTAAAGGAATCAAGGCATATCCGAAGATTGCAAAGTTTTGTATAGTGCTTTTCTTATTGGAGGTTTTTGCGAAGTAGCTGCTAGCAAATAATGCTAATACTGGAATTGCCATTGCAATAATGAAGGTTATGGTAAAGGTTACAAAGTAATTCGTTGTTCCCACAAAATTTTCGAGCTTAGTAAGCATTTCCTGCCATACTTCAAGCATGGTAATATTCTGAACAAAGACGATGCCCATGATGATAATAGCTAAGAAGGACTCTTCAAATTTTGGTTTTCTGATAGACCATAAGCCTTTAGATGGAACTTGGGTCGTTAATTGAATCGAGTCGTTTGGACAAGTCTTAATACAATTCGCACACAGATTACAACTTGCCATACTTTCCATAGTTCGTGGGAATTCAAACATCGGACACCCCGGGGTTTTTTCGTTGCCTTTATAACAAGACTGAGTTTTACATTTTGCACACTTTTCAGGAGTAGCTCTTAACTCAAGAGAACCTGACCTAGCGTAATTCCCCGACAATCCGCCTAGAAAACACAAGTAACGGCACCATGTTCTGCGCTCAAAGAACGCTCCGCTTACAATAACTCCTGTTGTAATGATTAGTAGTAAAACACCTGAACCTCTAGGGCTCTCAACAACACCAAAGGTATGATCAGCCCATGTGATTAGGATAAAGAATGCATCAATTAACCATATTCCATATTTTTTTAGAAACTTAGGAACGGGACGATTGTTTCCTACGATTTTCTGAATCCAGTCACTCACCGTTGCAAAAGGACAAATTGCACACCAGAACCGACCTAACAATACGAAAATGATTGGAATAAGCGGCCACCATAATACCCAAGTTCCAGCCGTTCCAAAATTATCATGAGCGGAACCAGGTCCAGCCATCAATTCGAAAACAATCAGTGCAAAAATAGCTAAAACAGGTAACTGAATTATTCCTGGAAACCAACGACTTTTTAGGATTCCCTTGATTGTATTATTCTCTAATAAATTCTTCTTTGGAGGTTCTTTTTGTGTATTAGGCTTAATATTCTTCGCTACTGACATTTATGGTTTCACTCCCTTATTGTCGATGATTTATTGCTTTAATTTGAGAATGCCGGCTATGGCCACTACTAAGGCATTGATTCCTGCGAATCCCCAAACTACCGGCCAATTAACTCCTTCCGGGTCTGAAGCTCCTCCACCGTGTCCACCGCTACTTCCGCCATGACCATCACTACTTTCTGTACCTATATCACTTGATTCGACGTGCCCAGGCATGTTAGGGTCCATATCCGGTGTTGCTTCATGCCCCGAATCCGGGCTAGAATGATTGTCTTCAGGTTGCGAGTTCGTTGTTTCCTTAGGAACCTCATTCGTTTTAGGCTCAGAATGTGTCGTCGAACTGCCACCCATGTCCATTCCTCCATGCCCACCTGAGCTATCACTTTCACCAGCAAAACCCATACTGGCAGAGCTTAATAATAGGCCGATAACTATGATTGCAATGGATAATCCTTTTCGAAATGACATCATCTTATAATGCATACCTTTTTCCAACTCCTTCTAATTTTAAGACGTATATCCTAGTTAGCAATTTTTGTGCCAAGTCTGCGGTGTATATTTTGCTTGTAGGCTAACCTAAAGGTTAAAATTCCTAGCTTGATTGAGTCATTTAGCACAGCTTTGTGTGTCATTTACCACAAGCACTGAAGATATTTAACAACATGAGCTCAAAAAATGCTCCCCTATAGGTATACAGATTCTAATCTGTTAACTATAAGGGAGCATTAAGATGTTTAATGAAGTAATCGAATAAACAACTTACACCATAGGGCATAAACCTATTTGAATTTAATTAAGTGCGCAGCTCGTTTCAGTTGCTCGTCCAGCACTTTGGTGTATATTCTCGTTGTCCTAGGGTCGGAATGCCCCAATGCATCCTGTACAATAGCTAAGTTGTCAGTTTCACGAAGGAGTATAGTAGCAAAGGTCGAACGCATCTTGTGGACACTGAAGCCCTCCGTGTTATGACCAAGAGATTTTAGAATTGTCATGTATTTGGCGATAAGATTTTGTACCGCTCTCTTGCTTATTCGATTTCCTTGTATAGATAGAAATAGAGCATCAGAATCTTTATGGACATAACGAGGACGTTCGTTCACTAAATAATCATTTAGGGCCTTGCCCACATCATCGTTAAAATAAATAACCGTTTCTTTATTCCCTTTACGCATAATCTCAAAATAGCCCTTATTAATATTTGTTTTGCTGATACTTAGGTTACAAAGCTCAGATAAACGTAAACCTGTACCAATCAAAGTAAGGACGATGGCATAATCACGTTTCTCGGTATAAACGTGGTATTTAAGTTGGCCATCTGATAAGCCTATACCCGTTTCTAATGCGTCCGTTAAGTCAGCAATTTCATTAGGTTCCAATGCTTTGGGTAGTTTTTGCTGAACATTGATAGGATCTAGTTTAATTGTAACATCTTTATGTATCATATCTTCCCGGAGCAGGTAGCGATATAACGACTTAATAACGGCTTGTTTACGCGCCAGAGCACGGGGGCCATTAGTACGTTCAGAATTTGCCCAGCTTAAATATGACTCGATATGGCGATGCCCGATAACCTCCATATCTGATAGCCCGATATCTGATGGGGAAGAGGGGAAACTCTCCATTGAATTACATAAGTACTGAAAAAACATAAAAAGTTCGTAGGTATAGGCGACTTGGGTGGATTTAGATTTATTGGTAACGGCAAGGTGATTTATAAAATCCTTAGCAAATGGGGGAAGGGGGTACTGAAATCTGGTATCCATTATGAAACCTCCGTTACGAATATTTGTTTTAGTGCAATACAGCTGAGCAGAATGTACGTTCTGATTCGTTTATACTATACTACCAGTAAAATAGAGCATAATTCAACTATGCAGTTAAAAGAAATCTGAGATATATCATTTCTAGGGTCGTTTTAATTTGGGCACATTGAAGTCACAATATTAAGGTACATTCTATATAACGAATATACGAAGAGTGATATAACATGTATAGAATGCTAATTAATTGTGAAATAACAAGCTATAGAATTAACTAGGCTTTCATTTTGAATTGAATAAAAAGATAATCTTTTTGAAAGAAGGTTTGTTGTGTTTCGAATTTTGATTGTCGAGGATAATAAAAATTTACTAATGTTAATGAAAACTCGGTTGGAACAAGCTGGTTATAAAGTTTTCCAAGCTGAAAATGGTCAAGAAGCTCTCGAAATATTAGAAGACCAACATGTGGATTTAATTATTAGTGATATTATGATGCCGCAAATGGATGGCTTCGAACTTGTTAAAAGCCTTAGAGAAGCAAACTTTAATATGCCAATTTTAATAGTTACTGCTAAAGAAGCCTTTGAGGACAAAGAAAAAGGGTTTAGACTCGGGACGGACGATTATATGGTAAAGCCAATTGATATGAACGAAATGGTTTTGAGAGTAGCCGCTCTGTTAAGGCGGGCTAGAATTACCAATGAACATAAAATTATTATCGGTGAAATCGTCCTGGACTACGATAATTTAAGCGTAGCCGGACCGGGCCTCCATATAGAATTGCCCAAAAAAGAATTTCTGCTCCTATTTAAATTGCTAAGCTATCCAAAGCAAATCTTCACAAGGCAGCAACTAATGACTGAAATTTGGGGAATGGATACGGATATCGATGAACGAACGGTGGACAGCCATATCAAAAAGCTTCGTAAGAAGTTCGATGACAGGCCGGAGTTTAAGATCATCACCATTCGAGGACTTGGTTATAAGGCGGAAAAGTACTATGATTAAGAAATTATCTAATTCAATTCGTGCCAAGGGTTCCTTTATGGCCATTGGAATCTTGTTTCTCTCCTGTTTTGTTTCCTTTGCCCTGATGACGACTCTTTTCTTAGTGCTCTATCATGGGGATCTGAGCATCAAAGAAGCCCATGCTGTTTTTGGAATTTTTATGTTTGTAACATTGTTTTTATGTGTAGCCTTAGGAGGTTCATTATTATACTTTGCCATGGGAAAAATCTCTGAGCCAATCATTCGGATTAGCAATTCAGCAAAAGACGTTGCTAAGGGTGATTTTTCAGTGAGGATGGACTATAAGGGTAACGATGAAATAGGCATGTTAGCTCAAAATTTCAACCTAATGATCACTGAACTTGGGAATATGGAGTATCTCCGAAAAGATTTTATTAGCAGCGTATCCCATGAATTCAAAACACCTATTGCCTCTATACAAGGCTTCGCTGAAATGCTCCTAGACAAAGATTTGTCGGAAGAAAATTTTCAAGCGTACACAAACATTATTATTGATGAGTCAAAAAGATTAAGCCATTTAAGTTCGAATATGCTGCGTCTTTCTAAGCTGGACCATCAATTCATCCCTGAGAGTACGCGACCCTTTTCTTTGGATGAGCAGATTCGGAGGACCATAGTCCTTCTTGAGGAAAAATGGTCGAGGAAAAACTTAGACCTGGACATAGACCTTGATGAAATAGTTTACACAGGGGATGAAGCCTTAATCCAACAGATATGGGTAAACTTAATTGAGAATGCCGTCAAATTCTCTGCTGAGTCTGAAACTATATGGATTCGTGCAAAAAAAACACCGGACAAGGTAATCGTCGAGATTAAGGACCAAGGGATTGGTATCGCCAACATCGATCAAGGACGAATCTTTGAGAAATTCTTTCAAGCTGATAAATCCCATTCCAAAGAGGGCAGTGGTCTTGGTTTAGCTATCGTTAAGAAGATCGTGGAAATCTATGAAGGTGAAATAGATTTTACAAGTGAGATGGGTCAAGGGACCACCTTTGTGGTTAAATTACCTTTTAGATATTAATAAAACCGTCACATTGAGGACATATTCTTGATGTAAAAAGAGAAGGAACGAATAATTGTATGAAGGGATTTGAAATTATGAAACGAAAAATCTTTACTGTTGCTTCACTAGCGCTTGTATTGGGACTGATTACCTTTGTAAAACCAGTGCAAACCTTAGCGCTGGATACTCTGTCAATTTTCCGTGTAACTGATGTGAAAACAATTCAAATTACCATTGCGGACCTGCAAGAAGGTATGCAAACCATTTCTAAGCTGAAAGAAGAATCCAAAGGAAAGACCTTTGAACACAATTCTCTTATTAACGTTGTTTCACAACCACAACATGAAGTGAAAAAACTAAACCAGGCTAAGGAGTTTGATGCTTTCAAGCTGCGTTTGCCACGGGAATTAGACTCTCAAACCCCTGAGATCTCAGCCATGGATTCCAGCAAAATGACCTTCACCTTAAATGTGGATGCTTTCAATGAACTGCTGAAAGGGGTTAATAGTCCAAAACAGCTGTCCAGTGATCTGCAAAACGTGGAAATGTCTATGGTATCCTCCGCTGCTGCCTTCGCAAAATACAATGATGTCCTATTCTTAGCGACACAGAAATCTTATTTAGAAGCGCCGCAAACTGCCAAAAATGAATTGCGAGATGTTATGTTAAATTTCCCCTTAATTCCTGCGAGTCTGCGCCAACAACTGGCTGAAATCGATGAAGATAGTTCCGATATCTATCTTCCTGTCCTAGTTGGTTTCGGTCGAGAAGTAGATTTGGGCGGGAAAAATGGTTACATCTATACCTTGTCAGATTTAAAAGGACTTAGTGAGACTATTCCTGCAGACATGACATCTGGCCTAGCTCATACGAAATCTCTTGAAATAACAGATGAATCGCACAAAGCATCAATGGATGAAATGAGCGAAAAATTAATTAGCAAATACGGCGAAGAAAAATTTGCTGCTATGAAAGAAGCTCATAAAATTGCTATGGAAGAAATGCCAACTATGGAGAATGCTTCTGTGCTGATTTGGACCAAAGATGGCAATTTATATGGATTAATTGGTAATAAGACGGATGCAGAGCTTGCAAAAATCGCTAGGAGTGTTCGTTAATGATCATCGAAACACATGCTCTTACTAAAACGTATGGTAACAAGACGGCATGTGACCAAATCAATCTTTCGGTAGAAGCCGGACAAATCTATGGATTCCTTGGCCGTAACGGTGCCGGGAAAAGTACTTGTATAAAAATGTTGACAGGACTGGTATTTCCCACATCGGGAAGCGGCACAGTCCTTGGCAGACCCCTTGGTGATGTTTCAGCGAGAGAAAAAATGGGTTACCTCCCTGAACTCTTTCGTTATCAAGATTGGATGACAGGTTTAGATTTGCTGAATTTCCACGCCCAATTAGGCAAATTAAAGAATAAGAAGGATCAAATTGGCAGAGTCTTAAAGTTAGTAGGACTTGAAGGGCAGGAAAAATACAAAGTCGGTTCCTATAGTAAAGGTATGCAGCAGCGAATAGGGTTAGCCTGTGCGCTGCTGCCCAACCCACGACTGATCTTTCTGGATGAGCCGACGTCTGCTCTGGATCCCATTGGTCGTAAAGATGTCAGAGACATTATTGTTTCTCTGAAAGATGAAGGAACAACTGTCTTTCTAAACAGTCATCTTTTAAGTGAAGTGGAAGCAGTTTGCGACAGTGTTACGTTTATTCACAAAGGAACCGTTGTTAGATCTGCCCGGATGGACGAGTTACTCATGAATAAAATTTCCCTAACAATCCGTGCTAAGGGCATAACTGAAGACTTGTTTACAAAACTGAATAAACACTACGAATTGCAAAAACTAGCAGATGGTAGTCTTACATGTTCCTTAAAAGATTATGAAGAAATTCCTTCCCTGGCAGCTAGCCTTATCTCAAATGGTGTGACCCTGTATGAGTTAACACCTCATCGAGAGACCCTTGAAACTGTGTTTATGCAAATTGTTGGGGAGGAGGGATAACTCATCGGTGCCATATTAATCACAACCCTTAATGAAGCCATTCGAAAAAAGACGTTTATCATAATGGGTATCGTCACCTTTTTGTACTTGATATTTTGGACAGTCATGCTCAATTATTTTCCCAACACATCAGTGACTCATGGAATGGGAGACCAATTCAGACCCTTTGCCATTCAAATGGTTACCAAAATGGGCTTTCAATTTTCTGCCATGTTAATTGCCCTGCTAACTATTATGCTCGGATCGGGTGCCATTGCGTCAGAACTCGATTCAGGCCTAATTCAAGGAGTTCTCACTCGTCCCATTCAACGCTATCAGTATATTCTTGGGAAACTTGGCGGATTGATTATTTTAGCCTGTACCTACGCAACCTTGCTTTTCTCATTGATTCTGGTCATCGGAGCCTTGTTTGGGCTTAGCACCATAACCAGTTTAACATTCTCTCAAATCATTACAGGATGGCTGTTATATCTTCTGCTCCCGGTGGCTGTCCTTTGCTTAACAGTTTTTGGATCTGTGTCCTTAAAAGCCGTGTCCAATGGTATCCTAATGATCTTTGTTTATATTTTAGGTAATGTCGGCGGCATGGTCGAGATGATTGGGCAGTACGTGAATAATAACTCGGTCATTGGTACTGGGATTTTTATTAGTCTGATTTCGCCTTTTCAAACGATCTACAGTACCATGGAACGGGTGATGGTCCCCAGCTCTGGGCTTGCGGCAAGCGCTATGTCTGGTGCTAGCTTATCCGGCAGCGGTAAACCTGCAAGTATATGGATGTTTATCTATATTGTCATCTACATGCTTGGATTTGTGATCTTAGCCATACGGAAATTTTCCAGGAAAGATATCACTTAAAATAGTTTCGACTAAAAAATTCAACAAGCCGGATAGAAGTGTTAGTTTTCTCTTTAAATCTATATAATATAACTCTTTGCTTTGTTTTAAAGGCAAAGAGTTATATTATAAAACGGAATAAGCGTAAGCGGTCGAAGGGTACCTCCGGTGAGTTAGGACTTTTTTATGATTAAGTAGTCTCCATTTACAAGTTGGAGAATATTCGCCAAAAAAGCTTCAGCAATTGCTTCAGATATTTCAAGTAGTTCTTCTTTGTCTTTTGCTAATAATGCCAAGGGATCTCCACCGAGATAGCGATTTTTATCAGTAGTGACATATGCGAGTATACCCTGGATTCCGCCTCCATTGTTTGTCATCAGCTACACTCCTTTATTTTTGCGCAATAATTCGGGATTCTTTTTTACCGTTTCTAATAAAGGTGTTAATAAAATCGTTTCTTTAAATAAGTTAAAATTTTTGATAACAGGAACTAAGGCAATAATTAGTTTTCCGCTATTAATCTCTTGAACGCTATATATCTTTCTCTGCCCTATTCTACGTGTTACTTCAAATATAATTGCCTGTCGTTGACCTTTATTCAGAAGAGGGATTTGGAAGTGTTTATGATTAGGATTAATAACTGCAGCAAGCCCGTCCTCTATAAACCACTTTTTAGCTTCTTCTCTACCCATTAAATGAGAGATAAACATACCATTAACATATAGACTGGAATCAGTAATTTCAATTTTGCCTTCTGTTACGGTAGCAATATCACTTATTTTTTGCCTTTTTGTAAATAATTTAAGAATGTAAAATACGATAAGTCCCGCAACGGAACCACATCCAACCTCAATCAACATAGAAACAGTCGTAAGGCTTTGCAAGAGCTGAATGGTAATACCAGTAACAAGGGCAACCAGAAATGCTATGTAGTTACGTGCTTCAAAGATTTTCGAGATCCCATCGATGTAAGCTTTACCACGTTTTGTATACTCTTCTCCTTCTAGATCTGAGAGACTTTCTCTTTCTATTTTTCGAACTTCTCGAAAATGTTGTATTGCTAAGGCTAAAAAGGTAACCGCTGTAAATTGCTTTGCCACAACTGCCGGTATGATAAACGCACCGATTGAAGCAGCAAGCCCACCTGTTACTGCATGAATTAAATAGCCATTTGGATAATTGGGGTATTGTCTGTAATCTAGTTTAATGGTCAAAATTCGACTCAAGGTTCCAATAATAGTTGCTGTAATAATAAGAGTAAGCACTTCAGGTGAGATTAGATCATTATTGTTTGGCATCTTAATTACTCCTAATCGTTCATTTCGATCATATATACGGATCCTGTACTTTGAGCACATAGCAGTATAATTTGCCAAATAAGTATTTTTATACAAAGAGTGTGAAGGACCTTCCAGCAAACTATGAGACACCCATTTTAGAATATGGGTGTCTCATAGTTTGCTCTGGTTACGAATGAATTACTACGGGGGCGCGATAATCTTACCAAAGACTATCCTACGGAGACTTATGTCACAGAAGTCTCGAAGGTCAGCTTTAGTCAAACGGAGTTAATTCCATAAATAAGAGAATAGATGAGATTAGTAGAGTTCATAATAAATAGAACGCACTAATATTTAGATACATTTTTCTAAAGGCGGTAATTTCATGAGCTGGAGTATTGGACATAGTGTTTATCGTAAAGACGGGCTTGAAAAGGTAACGGGTAGAGCTAAATATACTGGTGATCATTCGAGCAAGGATATGTTACATATAAAGATGGTAGTAAGCTCCTATGCACATGCCAAAATAAAGGCAATCAACACGACAAAGGCCCTGAAAGTATCAGGCGTTCGGGGGATTGTACTTGGTCAGCCCTTCCCCTTAACAGGAGAGGAAATCAAAGATCGACCTCCAATTGCCTATGACAAGGTACGGTATCATGGGGAACCTGTCGCCGTCGTCGTGGCAGATACTGCGTTTCAGGCCCAAAAGGCCGCTGAATTAATCGAAGTTACCTATGAACCGCTGCCCGTTGTGAATTCTCCTAAGAATGCCCTCCTTCCAGGTGCACCCTTAGTTCACGAAAATCTAGCCGTATACGAAAGAATAGAACATGTTTATCCGGAGGCCAATACCAACATTGCAGATCGTATCAAGATTCGCAAGGGATGCATGAATGAAGGATGGAAAGCTAGCCATGAAATGGTAGAGGCTAGTTTTTCCTTTTCTCAATCGGATCATATGGCTATGGAAACACGATGTGTTATTGCCGAAATACGCCCGGATGGTTGTGTTGTCTTTACTTCAGCTACTCAGTCTCCCTATATGATCAAGCACCTTATGAGCGATTACTTTAACCTTGAGGACGGGAAGATTATCGTCAAAACCCCCTTAGTCGGCGGAGCTTTCGGTGGAAAGGTAGCTGTTCAGTTGGAATTGATTGCCTATATGGCATCTCTAGCCGTTGGGGGCAGACCGGTAAAGCTAGTAAATACACGGGAAGAGGACATGATTACCTCTCCAGTACATATAGGCCTGGATGCCACTATCAAGCTAGGAGCTACAAAGGATGGGCAACTAACCGCGGCAGAAATCCTTTACATGTTTGACACGGGGGCCTATTCCGATAAGGGAGCAACCATAAGCCGAGCTGCGGCAGTCACTTCGACAGGACCTTATCATATTGATAACGTATGGTGTGACTCTCTATGTGTCTACACGAATCACCCCTATGTAACAGCCTACAGAGGATTTGGCCATTCTGAGCTTTCCTTTGCTTTTGAAAGAGCTATGGATATGTTAGCTAAGAAGCTTGATATGAATCCCCTGGAACTGAGGATGAAAAATGCAATTCTGCCAGGTCAGACGACGCCAACCCAAATTCGTCTTAATGAAAGTACCGTTGGAAATTTACCCAATTGTATTGAAACCCTAAAGCAACAAATGAACTGGAATGAGGGACAAGTCATTCCCATCAATGATCGGAAAGTTCGTGCTAAAGGAATAAGTTGTATTTGGAAGACATCAACTATTGATAGCGATGCTAGCTCTGGAGTAATTTTAGTTTTTGATAGGGATGGCAGTGTAAACATTGAGTCTGGGGTTGTTGAAATCGGAATGGGAACAAAAACCGTACTTGCTCAGATGCTGGCAGAGAAATTGAAAATGGATGTCAATAAAATATTTGTCAAAATGGAAATCGATACGCAATCCATACCCGAGCATTGGAAAACTGTGGCCAGCAGGGGTACCTTGATGGCTGGTAGAGCCTTATTGAAGGCCGCAGATGATGCCATTGTACAAATGAAGGATATTGCCTCCCGTGTGCTGATGTGTTCTCCCGATGAGCTTGAGGTAGGCAATGAAAGGGTTTATGTCAAAAACGAACCCGACATTTACATAAAGGTAAAAGATATTTGTTATGGCTATAAATACCCCCATGGCTATGCGATAGGCGGCCAGGTCATTGGCCGAGGGCAATATATGTTAAGACATTTGACACATATCGATCCAAAAACAGGTGTAGGACGTCCCGGACCCGAGTATACAGTAGCTGCTCAAGGGGCAGAAATAGAGTTTGATACGCGGGATTATACATACAAAATTCTTAAGGCCTACTCCGTTATCGATGCAGGGATAGTGCTCAATAGGAAATTAGCGAAAGGGCAAGTAATGGGTGCTATGGAAATGGGGTTAAATTTCGGAAGTAGTGAGACCTTTGTATTTAGTGAGCAGGGAGAAGTGCTTAATTCCCGCCTTCGTACCTATACTCCCTTCAGATATGGTGATCATCCGGAGTATGTGGTTAGCTTTATCGAAACACCCTATATCGAGAGTGCCTACGGAGCCCGCGGCCTTGGGGAACATGGCTTGATAGGTATGCCTGCAGCCTTAGCAAACGCTTTGTCAGTGGCTTCCGGAATGGAGTTGAATAGACTTCCCCTTACTCCTGAGGCAATTTGGAGACAAAAAATAGGAGTGAATGAATATTGATTTCCTATGATTTCGAATATTTCAAACCGTCCTCAATTGACAAAGCGATCTCACTGTTTCAATCCTTGGATCAACAGGGGAAGGAGCCCATCTATTTTTCCGGGGGTACAGAAATCATCACTCTTGGCAGAGTTAATAAAATTAAGACGGGTGCGGTCATTGATATTAAGGAGATCCCAGAATGTCTCGTCTTAAAAAGAGAAGCCAATAAACTAACGTTTGGAGCAGCCCAAACCTTAAATAGGATTCGAGAATCCCAATATTTTCGCTTTTTAAACAAAGCAATTGGTGAAATTGCTGACCATACGGCTAGAAATAAAATTACTCTTGGTGGAAACATGTGTGCTAATATTATTTACCGGGAAACGATCTTACCTCTTTTGTTAACAGACAGTCAAGTTATCATAGCTGGCCCTGGAGGGTTAAAACAATTGCCTCTAAATGAGGTATTCGATCAGACTCTAAGGCTGCAAAGAGGAGAACTGCTGATCCAGATCATGATTGAAGAGAAGGAGAGCGAATTGCCTTTTCTCTGCATCAAAAAACGGAGACAATGGGATGTAGGTTACCCCTTAATGACCATCGCAGCACTAAAAAAAGATCAACAAATCAGATTCGCGTTTAGTGGTTTATGCTCCTATCCCTTTCGTAACGAAAAAATGGATGAGAGCTTAAATAATCAAGCCTTGCCTAAAGAGGCGAGGATAGAAGAAGCAATGCGGCAAATCCCGGCACCTGTATTGAAAGATGTTCATGGCTCTGAGGATTATCGGAGGTTTGTATTCAAGAATACATTACTCGACGTGCTGGATACTATTGGGGGAACGGAAATTGAATAAATCAGAAATTACACTGAATGTGAATAGTGAGGAGCGTTCAGTTTATGTACGTCACTCAGACACCCTCTTATATGTTCTCCGTGAAGAACTGGGTTTGACAGGAGCTAAGCCCGGTTGTTTAAACGGTGATTGTGGTGCTTGCACTGTTGATGTGGATGGCCAAGCAATGAAGTCCTGCTTGATGCTTGCCATAGAGGCTGTAGGTAAGAAAGTTACTACGGTGGAAGGGCTGCAAAACATACCTCTCAAAACAGCGTTCATAAAGAAGTTTGCTTTCCAATGTGGTTATTGTACGCCCGGATTTCTTATGAATAGCAACTCGTTAATTAACAACTATCCACAAGCGGATGATATACAAATAAAAGATTGCCTGGAGTCAAATATATGCCGTTGTACGGGGTATAAAGAAATTGAAGAAGCTGTAAAATCAGTTCTGGCAGACGGCTCTACCGGTAATGGGAACTATTGAATAATGATCAATAAAAACTCAGAGATAGACGCCTAGGGGTACTTCCACTAGGCGTCTATCTCTGTATTCCTTAGCTTTGCAATTGATTAGCTTGTTCCAGCTGTTGAAGTGCTTGCTGTAGTTGTTGTAGAACCAGTTGAAATTGTTGTTTTTGATCTTTTAGAGAACTATTTTGAGCTTGCTGTGCCTGCTGGATAGCATGCTGTATATGCTGTTGTGCTTGTTGAACAGCTTGAGGATCGGCTATCTGTATTGCTTGTTGAATCGATTGTAAGGCTTTCTGAATTGTTCGCTCAGCCAGTTGAGCTGCTTGTTGAGCTTGTTGGTTCTGTTGCATTAATTTGGTTCCTCCTCCATAGAGATTAATCCTATCTTTACAGCATGCCATTCTAATTAAGCCGTTATGCGAAGACTAACAATTATCCTTTATCCAATGATGTTAATCCCTCTTCTACAAGTGGGATTGCCGTACTCTGCTTACATAAGATAGACTCCTACAACAGAAGTCTCGATGTTCAACTTAGTTGTAAGTTCAATAACAGATTGAAAACTTATAAGGTTATAAACTTGGATTTCATTAACGATTTTGCAAAGGTTATCTAAAGTATAAGGAAATATATCTAAGAAATACTAATAAAGACAAGCTTTGGTCTTACAGTATCAATCTATCTGAAGCTTAAGAATGCAATTAAGTATCCCAAAAGGAGGAAAAAATGGATCTATTGCAGCGGAATAAAACTGCTATTGGAGAACAGAGCAAAGAAGAACAGTTAAAAGTCTTCAAGGTAAGTCACGATGACAATAAACTAACAACGAATCAAGGGTTATATGTAGCTAGTACTGATGACTCCTTAAAAGCTGGTAGTCGAGGACCAACTCTTTTGGAAGATTTCCACTTCAGAGAAAAGTTAACTCATTTTGATCATGAACGTATTCCAGAGCGTGTTGTCCATGCCCGAGGGTTTGGTGCACATGGTTACTTTCAGGTCTATGAGTCTATGGGTGAGTTTACGAAAGCTAAGTTTCTCCAAGACCCATCCAAAAAAACACCCGTCTTTGTACGTTTTTCAACAGTGGTTGGTTCTAGAGGGTCGGCAGATACAGTACGGGATGTTCGCGGGTTTGCCACAAAATTCTATACTGAAGAAGGAAACTACGATCTGGTTGCCAATAATATTCCTGTTTTTTTTATTCAGGATGCCATTAAGTTTCCCGACGTTGTTCATGCTATTAAGCCTGAACCGCATAATGAGATACCTCAAGCTTCTGCAGCCCATGATACCTTTTGGGATTTTGTAGTGAGTACGCCGGAAACCGCTCATATGATCATGTGGCTGCTCTCGGATAGGGCTATTCCTAGAAGTTTCAGAATGATGGAGGGTTTTGGTGTCAATACCTTTAGATTTATCAATAATCAAGGTAAGGCACGT
Source organism: Desulfosporosinus sp. (assembly GCF_014237355.1). Classification (NCBI taxonomy): domain Bacteria; kingdom Bacillati; phylum Bacillota; class Clostridia; order Eubacteriales; family Desulfitobacteriaceae; genus Desulfosporosinus; species Desulfosporosinus sp. Next base: position 40,080 of record NZ_JABZFS010000013.1, on the reverse strand, counting down.
TTTGTTAAGTTTCATTGGAAACCTCTGCTGGGGGTACATTCTTTGGTTTGGGATGAGGCCCAAAAGTTAGCTGGAAAGGATCCGGATTTTCATCGGCGTGATCTTTGGGATGCAATCGACTCAGGCGAATTCCCTGAGTATGAATTGGGTGTACAGTTGCTTAATGAAGAGGAAGAATTTAATTTCCCATTTGATATTCTGGATCCAACGAAGATCTGGCCTGAGGAAATTACACCTGTAAAACTGATTGGAAAAATGACCTTAAATCGTAACGTGGATAATTTTTTTGCGGAGACAGAGCAAGTTGCTTTTCATCCGGGTCATGTAGTTCCGGGAATAGATTTTAGCAATGATCCCTTATTACAAGGACGTCTTTTCTCTTATCTGGATACTCAACTTCTTCGTTTAGGCGGTCCCAACTTCCACGAAATACCTATTAACCATACTATTGCGCCTATACATAATAATCAGCGAGATGGCTCTCATCGTATGACTATAGACCGGGGAGTGACAAGTTACTCGCCCAATTCTCTTAATAGGAATTACCCGAAGCCAGCCTCAGAGACTGAGGGAGGTTATGCCCATTACACGGAAAAAGTCGAAGGGAATAAAGTTCGAGAGCGCAGCGAAAGTTTTAAGGATAACTATAGTCAAGCAACTCTTTTTTGGAATAGTATGTCTGCTGCAGAAAAGGAGCATATCATTGAAGCTTTCCACTTCGAAGTTGGAAGTGTTATGGATAGGAATATCAAACAGAGAGTCGTAGATATGTTTAATAATGTGAACTCCCAATTAGCCAATGCGATTGCTTTAGGTGTAGGCGCACAGCCGCCTAATACTCCCAGCGGATCGGGAGTGACCGCATCTTCACCGGCAGTGAGCCAAGAGAATACCATTAGGAATGCTCGTACCCGTAAGGTTGCCATACTTGCGGAGAATGGATTTAATTATCCAGAGCTGACTCAAGTTATGCAGACACTGAAGGCCAACGGTATTCAGTGTGAAATCATAAGTAAAAATTTAGGAATACTTACAAGCTCGGATGGACTGCAATTAGAAGTTGGAAAGAACTATGTGACGACTGGCTCTATCAAGTATGATGCTGTATATATAGCCGGAGGGCAACAATCAGTGGATAGTTTAGTGATACAGGGTGATTCACTGCACTTTGTCAATGAAGCCTTTAAACACGCTAAAGCAATTGGAGCCGCTAATGAAGGTGTAAACCTGCTAAGGGCTTCTGCTATAAAGGAAGTGGCAATGGCTGGTGCAGCCACACAGGCACAGCTGGTGACAGAACTGGGCGTAGTTACTATTTGTAATGCAGAAGATATGAGTGTTTTTAGTAAAGAATTCATGAAGGCCATTTCCCAGCATCGTCATTGGTACCGTCAAAATAAGAAAGAAGTGGTTCCTGCTTGATTAGCACTTTCAATACAACTGGGTTAATTTTCATAAACTCCTGTTGACAAAATATCTAAATTATTCTATCATGAAGTCAATTAAATATATTATTTAATAGGTGCCCGCTAGGGATAATAGGGAACCAGGTTCTAATCCTGGACGGACCCACCACTGTAAGTAGATGTTTGAAAAATGTACATTTGCCACTGGGAAACTGGGAAGGCGTACATTCTAGTCTACAAGTCAGGAAACCTGCCTATGAAATATTGCAAAAGGACAAAGGTAAAGTTCTAGCTTATTAAAGCTAGAACTTTTTTGTTCTTTTACCGCTTTGAGACCACCAGGTTTTCTAAAATCATTGATTTAGGAGTTGCTATGGAGACAATTGCGAAGGTTAACATCGAAAAACTCGTCTTTCCGAATGAAGATAAACCCGCACTTAAAAACATTGATTTCGAAATAAATCGGGGAGATTTCATCGTCATTACAGGTGGTGTAGCCTCTGGTAAATCAGTTTTGCTGCATTCCATTACAGGCGCAATTCCTCACTACCATAAAGCAGAATTAACCGGAAAAGTCACAATCATGGGGCAAGATATTAAGGATATGCACCTCAATAGAATGTCCGACTATGTTGGATACATGATGCAAGAACCCCAAAATCAAATTATTGGTTTGGATGTCTACGAAGATGTTGCTTTCGGCCTTGGCAATCTGGAAATTCCCATAGAACAAATTGATCAGAGGGTTAAAAACACCTTGGAATTTGTGGGTCTATCAGGGTATGAAAACAGGGAGACTACTTCTCTTTCAGGGGGGCAAGCCCAACGAGTCGTTTTAGCGGGTGTTTTAGCCCTTAATGCTCCTATTTTAGTTCTTGACCAGCCCACCGCTGAACTTGATCCCCTGGGCCGTGATGAGCTTTATAAGCGGTTGGGTCAGTTGAATAAAACTCAAAACCTTACCATTATTTTGGTCATGGATCGAATTGAAGAAGTCCTCAACTATGCCAACAGGGTCTTTTATATTCAGGGAGGCGAAATCGTTAAACAGTATTCGCCGGAGGCATATTACAAGGAGCAAATCGAGAGTCGAAAAGAAAGGTTGAAATCCTTACATACGGTTCAGGGTAAGTCCAACGAACTGATTGCTAAAGTCACTGATGTCACCTATACGTACAAAGACCATTTGTCCGGTTGTGAAGATATTAATTTAGAAATAGTAAAGGGTGACTTTTTAGCAATCATAGGATTAAACGGTTCGGGAAAATCAACGTTAGCTAAGCTGCTTATCGGTCTCTTAAAGCCGTCTAAAGGTGAAATAAGAGTGTTTGACCAGACTCTGAATAAGGAAAAGCTGGCAGAGATCCGTTTCCGGGCGGGCTTTCTGTTTCAAAACCCTGATTATCAAATTTTCGCAAGTACCGTCGAAGAAGAAGTTGGATTTTCACTCAAGCTAAGGGGGGAACAAAATGAAGTAATAGAACAAAAGATTGATGAGTGCCTGAAATTTGTGGGGCTGCTGGACTATAAAAAGCTCCATCCTCATCGCTTAAGCCGCGGCCAGCGCCAGCTTTTAGCATTAGCCTCCATACTCGTCAGTGATCCGGAATTCATTATCGCCGACGAACCGACTTCAGGCCTTGACGAAACCCAAGGGTACATGATTATGGATAAACTCTTTCATTTATCGAAAAGTGGCAAAACCATTCTACTCATCACTCACGATCTGACCATGGCAAAAGAATACTCTAACAGGATAGTGGCCATGAATAATCACCGTCTTCAACTAGATATTTTGACAAGAGATCTCGAGGAATATCTCAAAACCCTTAAAGCAATTGGTTTGAATTTCCATAATATTATTTCTTTCCGGGAGGTTCAAAATGGGACTGTCGAAGCTTGATCCCAGGACTAAGCTGGCCTGGTATGTTTTAATGATTTATTTTTCACTGATTAGTGGGACCGCCCTTCAGTTAAGTATGGTTTTATTAGTAGAGGTTGTGACCTCGCTAATCTTAACAGGTTCCTTGAAGCGGTATAAAGCAATGATCGTGGTTTTATTCCTTTTGGGACTACAGATACTGACCGTACAGTTGGTCTTTTGTCGGGAGGGTGTTCTGATCTACCAATGGGGAATCCTCAAAATATACAGTGAAGCTATACCTCTAGCGATCACCGGGATCCTCAAGGCCAGCATTATTGTTTTTGCAAGTATGCAATTCTTTACCTCTTCTTCAGCACAAGAGTTTACCCTGATGCTCATGAAATTCAAAATTCCTTACCGTTTTGCCATGTTAGTGGGGTTAAGCGTCCGCTTCCTTCCAATCATGAAAGCTGAATATATATCCATAGTCGATAGCCAGCGTACCCGGGGCCTTAAGATGGAGAGTGCCATGGACAATCTCAAAGGTATTTTCCCGACGTTTCTGCCTTTTTTATATCGCTCTGTCCGGCGTGCTGCAGAAACTGCCCTAGCCATGGAGTTAAGAGGCTATGGACGAACCAAAACCCGTACTTTTACGTCTAATTTAGCCCTTAAGCCTTACGATATTGCCTTAATCTCTGGGATGTTAATGGTAATAAGCATCAGCCTGGTTAACAAGGTATTACCATTACTATAATTAGAATTAGAGGAGGATATTTAGAAATGAATGAAAAATTATTTAGAACTGATACAAAAGCATTGGTAGGCTCCGTCATCATAGGGATCGTAATGCTGATAATGATGCAGGTTACAGGACGTATCGACGCAATATTGGATCCCACCCTCTTACTCCTAAATGGCACATGTTGGGCATTTTTTACAGGTCTGATTGTCTTAATGTACAGGCAACCGGCGGGTATTATCGCCGGGGTAGTGGAGGCTGTTGTAGCCATGGCTACAGGCTACTCACCGCTGGGCTTTTTCTTCTTATTCGCAAATGTCCTCGGATCCATAGTCTACTCCTTAATTTCCAGTAAGTTTTCCATGGAGAAACTAAGCCATCATATATTATCAATGCTCGGAGCTGCCGTTACCGGTAACCTTTGCGTCATGGCTGGATTGATTTACGTCTTTCATCTTGACTGGAAGATCGCACTTTTATCGTCGAGCTTAACCGCCACTGTTGGAACGATTGTTGCGGGCATCCTGACAAAGAGTGTCTACGGTTCCTTGAAGAAATCAGCATTGATTTAATTCTGTGTGTGGTTGGCGTGATAATCTTGAATTATCTCTATCTCTATTACAAGAGGCTAAGGTTCAATAACCTTAGCCTTTAACTTACGCCTACATTTATAACTTATTCAGCATTTCTTATATTTTGCAAAATATAAGGATAATTTTTTGATCACATGAAAAATAGGGATAATTTTGACTAATGTTGACATTTAATAGTAGCTAAGCATGACGAAAACAGTGGTCACATGCCTTGCTATGATTGACTATGCACTATAGAATAAACTATGAATGGAACCTCCGAAGCAATTAGTTTGAAGAGGTGAAGCTTTAAGTTGTTTGTAACTTTCCACCTCTCTTTGTATCTAAGAAGTTAGAACGAATAAAAAGGAGGAACTGAAATGAGTAACAATCAACACGTTAAGGACCCTATTAAAATGACTTCAGCAGTCTGTGGTCTTTTTTGCCCATCTTGTTCAGTATATATTGCGACTAAAGAGGATCCAGAGCGGTTAAAAAGACTTGCGAAAATTCTTAATCAAACTATTGAAGAAACTCATTGCGAAGGCTGTCGTTCTGAACATAGGACAGTTTATTGTAAGAACTGTACTATGATCGAGTGTGCCAGACGAAAGGGAATTGAGTTTTGCGGTGAATGTGAAGAATTTCCCTGTGAAGAAATTAAAACCTTCCAATCTCTTATGCCCCATAGACTTGATTTATGGCAATCACAAAAGAGGATTAAAGATGTAGGGTACGAACAATGGTCTTGGGAAATGGGTGAGCATTATTCCTGTCCGGAATGTCGTACGCTAAACTCTGCTTATGATATGGTCTGCCGCAAATGTGGAAATACCCCTAGTTGTTCCTATGTGGAGATGAACAAGGAAGCAATTCTAAACCATATTACCAAAGCTAAGAAGTCTTAGGGCATTTTTTCAGTTGTAGATAGAAATGTAAATTATTATCGTTACAGCTTGATATGTAGGGGTGTAATAGGTTTTTAGGCAGTCAAAGTAACCATTAGAAAGGATTAGTCTGAGGTAGCACTGTCCATGGTGTTACCTCAGATTATGTTTCAGGACCTCTTGACTCTCCCGTTACAGGAGTTAGTAGAATGAATTTGAAAGGAAAGGAGATGCTTGGATGTTCCGTATAGGAGAATTTTCTAAAATGTGCAAAACGACAATCAAAACATTACGCTATTATGATGAAATCGGGCTCTTGAAACCTGAAGAAACCGATAAATTTACAAGCTATCGTTTTTACACGACCAACCAGCTAGTAAAATTTCATCATGTACAATCCCTGCGGCAAATGGGGCTGTCCATTAATGAAATCAAGCAGATACTGTCAGGAATTAGCGCCAAAGCAATACTAGAAAGGCGCAAGTCTGAATTGGTTGCGGAAATATCTTTTGCACAAGAACAGCTCTCCCGAATTCAATTTATTTTACTAGGACGAGAGGAGCCGAATTTTATGAATTATCAAGCAATAATTAAGGAATTACAAGAGTGCATCGTTTATTCAAAGCGTATGACCGTGCCAAGCTATGATGCGTACTTCCAACTTATTCCTGTATTGGGCAAAAAGGTTACTCAAAAATATCCAGACATCAAGTGTATGGTGCCGGAATACTGCTTTATAGTTTATCTCGATGGAGAATATAAGGAAAGAGATTTTAATGTTGAATTCTGCGAAGCAATCGACCGAATGAAGCCAGATTTTGATGACATCAAATTCAAAAAGATCGAGTCCACCACCGCTGTGTCTGTTATGCATAAAGGTGCATATTCAGGATTGTCACAAGCATATGCCTATGCTTTCAAGTGGATTGAAGAAAATGGTTACACCGTTGCAGACGCTCCGAGAGAAAGTTATATAGACGGTATCTGGAACAAGGAAAATGAAGAAGATTGGTTAACCGAGTTACAAGTTCCGATTGTCAAAAAATAGTTCGACATGGTAACATACGGGGGATTACAAGATGAGAGGTCGAATGAACGGCCTCTCATCTTGTTGTACATTCAGAGACAACATTCGAACAATTACATGTTAACCGCCTTAGTGTAGGTTGAATTCATGATAGACCTTCCTCATAGTAGCATAATAAGGCAAGGAGGAATAAGCGTAAAATATTCCATTTAATGGGTTATCTGAACCTTGTAAGGATTGTAACACAATAGATGAAGATGAAAACAGATTCAATAGGTAATATAAGCCAAAAGCAAGCAAATAAAGATTGCACAGTATGATGATTTTCGTTATAATCAAAGTAGTTGAATAAAAGAAGATAGAGGCGGGTCAAACAAGAGTAGCTAAGATGAGGTTGGAGAGATACCTATGATCCTTAGCGAAAGGGGATGGCTCCGAAGGGTGGATTTCTCTTAAATCCATGCCTGGTTCGCGGATTAAGAGTCCTTGAACTGTCACCGCATTTGGTGAAGAGCTATCGTTTTGTGTACATTATTTAATTTTTATTAATTTTGTTTTAAACAAGGCGTCAGCTTAATCTACGCCTTGTTTTTGTGTTTTTGCAGCGATAAAACCCAACTGATATCTTAGACCCCGAATTAAACGTGTAAACATAATAGAGTAATAAGAGGTAAGGAGTGGGAGTATGTCATTTGGAAAAATCTTAACTGCTATGGTCACGCCCATGAATGAGCGTTTAGAAGTCGATTATGAAGAAGCAAGGAATCTATCTTTACACTTAATTGAACATGGAAATGATGGTATTGTCGTCGCAGGGACAACAGGGGAGTCTCCGACAATTACTACTGAAGAAAAACTTGAATTATTTAAGGTGGTTAAAGAGACCGTTGGCTCAAGGGCAGTAGTAATTGCCGGAATAGGCTCAAATACAACTGATGGAAGTGTCGCATTAGCCAAAAAAGCTGCAGGAGTCGGAGTAGACGCTTTAATGGCGGTCGTACCCTATTACAACAAACCGTCACAAGAAGGTTTATATCAGCATTTCCGTACAATAGCTAATGCGACCCCGCTACCTATGATGCTTTACAATATCCCGGGAAGATGCTCTACTAATATGCTCCCGGAAACCGTGCTCAGACTTAGCGAAATCCCTAACATTACAGCGCTTAAGGAAGCCTGCGGAATGATGGATCAGGTCAGCGAACTAAAACGCATCCTCCCTGAGAACTTTGCTATCTATAGCGGTGATGATTCTTTAACTTTGCCGATGCTGGCTTTGGGCTGCACTGGTATCGTCAGTGTGGCTGGACATGTTATTGGTGACGAAATGAGAAGCATGGTGGATGCTTGGTTTGCGGGGGATACTCAAACGGCTTTGAAATGGCATTTGAAACTGCTTCCCATGTTCAAAGGAATGTTCGTCACTACTAACCCTGTACCGGTTAAATATCTGTTAAAGCATCATGGGATTAATGCTGGTGGTGTAAGACTTCCTTTGGTTGATGCTATAGAAAATGAAAAAACCTTCTTAGATGATTTATACCGCCAGATTAAAGCTTAATTTAAGCATTAACAAACGGCCTCCCCTTTGTTAAATCAAACGAAGGAAGGGCCGTTTTTCTTTTACTCGTGCTTCAACCTTCGCTGGTAGTACAAAAAGACCGGTAGTGGGATTACAATCCAACCAAAACTCTTAATCAGGCTATTTAAAGCACGCTCACGGGCTCGAACCTTTTCCTGACTAACAAGGCTTTCATAGTCTTTTTGTAATTCCTCTTCGCTTTTTACTTCGACTTTTGGTTGAGATTGTTTTGTATCAATATACTCTTTAGGCACAACATATCCTCTCTTAAAATCCTCATACGTCATATAGTAACTTGGTGGTGAAATCAAGTCAGCCACTGCCATAAAGGAAGCGACACTTCCCCCAATGGTCATCATCAAGGTGGCAAACAAAATAAGATACGTATAAACCGTCTTAATCATCTTTTTCCCCCCTTCATCTTGATTGACAGGATCTAAATTTTTCTGCCGTGAACGAACTGAAAGCATGACTGCAATTATAAGAAGTACCAAGATGAATAGAACGATTCCTACTATGCCTATAAATCCTACTGCCAATTCTTCTCGCCTCCTTTAAGCTATAATTGATGGAGATATCACTCCCATTACGTTCAGACGTAGAAATTGGTGTCTATCTGACAGTTAATTATAGCAGAAAAAAGAAGCCCTTACGCCACTAGCTTGATTTGCTTTTGAATAATTACAGGCCGAATTTCCATGTGATTAAACTATACTATCCTAACTATTTAATTCATACCTAGTTCCAAGTGATAAATGGTTATCTGAAGGTGATTTTAAACTAAAAGCAGGCACAATCTCCCCAATGATCTCACTGATATTATTATGTAATGCTTGTCTATACCAAGGCTTTAATGAATTGAATTCAGTGGTGCTTAAAATCCCCAGCTCTCTTAGTACCTGTATAACGACCGGATAAACTGCCCGTTCATTTCCATCAACAATCTTGATGCATACACCCAGGTTGCCTTCCTTTATTCCAAGGCAATATACTGCTTCGCAGCCCACCTTTCCGATAAGTTTACCCTCAGTAACCCTCATCAGCTCTGTGCAGAATTTATAATCTCCTGCAATCATTTCGGGGAATTGTGTCATGGCATCGAACACGGTTTTGCAGGAATAACTATAAGGGCTTTTGGAATTTTGTGCATGGGCTACCAGTCTTGCATAAGATAGTGCAATTTTATTAATCGGCAGAATATATATGGGGGCACCACATCCGTCTGTACCAATAGGTATGGAATGTATATCTTCGTCAGTAAATTCAGCAATAGTATTTAAAATCTCTTGCTGGATTGGGTTGCTCATTTTTTCATAATCATCCGTGCTATGTCCTCTGAATTTGGCTAAAGCCAGCATTGCTGAGTGTTTGCCCGAACAGCTGCAGTGAAAGACTGAGGGAGACTGTCCTTCTGATATAAGCCTTTTATTTTCTTCCTCGCTGTAGGGTGTCATAATACCGCAGTGAAGGTTTACTTCATTAAGACTTAATTTCCTTAAAATCTCCCCTACAGTTTCTTGATGAATTTTTTGTCCGCTATGGGAAGCGCATGTAATAGCAATTTCTTTTTTTGAAAAATTAAATGCTTTAGTAGCCCCCGACTGAATAAGAGGTATTACCTGAATTGGTTTTGCGGCGGAACGGAAGAATATCCTGGTATTATAATTACCGATGTTATACAGTACTTGTCCAGAAGAATCAACAACGCAAATATATCCATAGTGAATACTCTCTACATAACCATCTCTTGTGACAACAGCTAATGGCTCCATTATTTTCACCTTTAAAGTCAAGTTTATCTCTTATATGGATATTGGTTTCCTTATTATGAAGAATATATACTTAGTTTCCTTCTGTTACCGCCTTGTTTTGCTTTCATTAACCGTTGCTTTGTGTGTCCCAAATGGAGTTCGGATGAATCAGGAAAATTAACTATTTTTGCAGGAAATTTTTTAATCTTAAAGAATTATACATAAATAGAAAAGAAACATATTCTCGCTATGGTGAACGTTGATTTGGGAGGTATTACCTTGACAACTGCGCTGGTCAGCAACATCCAGAAGTATTCCATCCACGACGGCCCGGGTATTCGCAGCACGGTTTTTTTAAAGGGCTGCCCACTGCATTGCCCATGGTGTCATAACCCTGAAACTCAGGCTTTTCAGCCAGAGATTGTATGGCACCACGAGAAATGCCTAGGCTGCAAGTCTTGCGTTGAGGTCTGCCCCCATAAGGCACTGGAAGCTGCAGAACAGGGTATCGTCATTAATACTAAACATTGTAACTATTGCAACCAATGTGCTATCGCTTGCCCTACTCTTGCTCTGGAAATTTTGGGAAAGGAAATGACTGTAGAACAGGTTCTGACAGAGGTGGATAAAGACGCGGTCTTCTATGAGCAGAGTCGCGGCGGGGTGACCCTAAGCGGTGGTGAACCCTTAAGCCACAAGGAGTTCGCGGTGGAATTCCTGAAACGGTGCAAGGAACAGGGCTATCATACCACCATCGATACCAGCGGCTTTGTGTCGGAGAGCGTCTTTGACGCCGTGCTGCCTTATGTGGATCTCTTTCTGTACGATATCAAACATTTGGAGGATGACGTACACCAAACGTACATAAAGGCACCGATTGAGCCCATTCTGCTCAATTTGCGTCACATTGTGGAGAAAGGAGCTCAGGTCTGGATTCGTGTACCCTTGGTGCCCACTGTTAACGATTCGCCTGAATTTATTCATAGCCTTAGTGTTCTAATGCGGGATCTTGGTTTAAAAGAAATCTATTTGCTCCCTTATCATAAAATGGCAGGGGCCAAATATCATCGTTTACATTTGCCCTATATTATTTCGCACATTAATGAACCTACGGCAGAGCATATGCAGGAACTGGCTGCAATCCTGTCGCAACAGGGCTTGAATGTTCATATAGGAGGTTAGATATAATGACTACCGAAAACATGAAGGTTCTAGGCATGAATAAACGTATTCAAAAACTACGTCAAGAGAGCGTCAGTACCGTGCCAAGCATCTCCATCGAGCGTGCCGTTTTAATGACGGAAGCATATCAGAACTATCAGGGTAAGGTCTCCATTCCAGTGCTTCGGGCACTGTCCTTTAAATATCTTTGCGAGAACAAGACCGTAGTCATTCTAGATGGGGAATTAATCGTGGGCGAACGCGGCCCTAAACCCCAGTCTTCGCCCACATATCCCGAATTGTGCTGCCATAGTGTTGAAGATCTTGAGATCATGGATCAACGCGAAAAAATATTTTTTAAGGTCAGTGACGAGATCAAGAAGATTCAAGAAGAGACTATTATCCCCTTCTGGAAGGGGAAAGCCATTCGTGACCTGATTATGGATCAGATGACCCAAGAATGGCATGATTGCTATGAAGCTGGTATCTTCACCGAATTCATGGAACAGCGTTCCCCCGGCCACACCGTTTGTGACGACAAAATCTATCACAAAGGAATGCTGGATTTCAAAGCCGAGATCAAGGAACAACTTGATCAACTGGACTTTGTCAACGACTTTGAAGCCTACGATAAGCAAGAAGAACTGAAAGCCATGGACATTGCCTGCGACGCCCTTATGATCTTTGCCGAGCGCTATGCGAAGAGGGCCCGTGAAATAGCTGCCGAATGCCAAGATGAGAAACGGAAAACAGAGCTGATCCGGATCGCAGAGAACTGCGAATGGGTTCCGGCCCACGCGCCCCGTACCTTTCATGAAGCATTGCAGATGTACTGGTTCGTTCATCTGGGCGTAATTACAGAACTGAACACCTGGGATTCTTTCAGCCCAGGCCATCTAGACCAGCATCTTAATCCCTTTTATCAGAAAGAGATGGCAGCCGGTACTCTCTCAAGGGAAAGTGCCCTGGAGCTGCTTGAAAGTTTTTGGGTAAAATTCAACAACCAGCCTGCTCCGCCTAAGGTTGGTATAACCCTGAAGGAAAGCGCCACATACACCGATTTTTGCAACATCAATATCGGCGGAATGAAAGCCGATGGTACCGACGGTGTGTCCGATGTCTCCTATCTCCTGCTGGACGTGATCGAGGATATGCGTATCCTGCAACCCTCCACCAACGTACAGATCAGTAAAAGGAATCCTGACAAATTTGTCCTTGAAGCCTGCAGGGTCATTCGCGAGGGCATGGGCTTCCCATCTGTGTTCAATCATGACGCAGTGGTAAAGGAACTTCTTCGCCAGGGCAAGAGCTTGGAAGACGCCCGCAAAGGGGGAACCTCCGGCTGTGTGGAGGTAGGTGCTTTTGGGAAGGAAGCCTACATTCTTACCGGTTACTTTAATATGGTAAAGGTACTGGAGATTACCTTGCACAATGGCCTTGATCCTCGCACCGGCAAAAAGATCGGTCTGGAGACAGGGGATCCACGAAATTTCCAAAGCATAGATGACCTTATGAAAGCCTTTAGAAAACAGACTGCCTACTTCATCGAAGTCGATATCCGCGGTAACAATGTTATCGAAAAACTATATGCCGAATATATGCCTTCACCCTTCATGAGTGTTATCACTGAAGACTGCATCACCAAGGGCAAGGACTATAATGCCGGCGGTGCTCGCTACAATAGCCGCTACATTCAGTTTGTGGGCCTGGGCTCAATTACTGACTGCCTAAGTTCCATCAAGAAGCACATTTTTGATGATCGGACATTGAACATGGATAAGTTGCTGGACGTCCTGGACGCAGACTTTGAAGGTTTCGAAAAAGAACGCCAGATCTTCCTGAACAAGACCCCCAAATACGGCAACGACGACGACCAGGCAGACAGCATCATCATGGATGTTTTCGAGATCATCTACAGTCTGGTCAATGGAAGACCAACCCCCATCGGTGGTCAGTATCGGGTGGAAATGCTGCCCACGACTTGCCACGTATATTTCGGATCAGTTATCGGTGCCACTCCAGACGGCCGTAAAGCCGGTGTGGCCCTTTCCGAAGGCATCTCTCCGGTGCAGGGCGCAGACAAATGCGGCCCCACCGCGGTTATAAAGTCGGCTGCTAAGCTGGACCAGCTCCGAACCGGCGGCGCGCTGCTCAACCAAAAATTCACCCCCGCGGTCCTAGAAGGGGAAAGAGGTCTGGAATGCCTGAAGGATCTGATTAGAGCTTACTTCCGTATGGACGGCCATCACATTCAGTTTAATGTTGTGGACAGCAATATGCTTCGGGATGCCCAGCATCATCCAGAGAATTATAATGACCTCATCATCCGTGTGGCAGGTTACAGTGATTACTTCAATAACCTCACCGAAGAGCTGCAGAATGAGATTATTCTCCGTACTGAACAACAGGAGTTTTGATAGAAAAGGACTGATCTGGAGGACTTTTCTGGTATCAAAGGCGTATAGCGGACGCTGAAACTGCTCTTTGGCCTTTTTGCCCCATTGTTGGGTTATTATTGTCATTATTATGGGGTTTACATGTATAGCATTTTTAATGAATGCCTATAATGTTAGTAAACATAAAGGTGTCTAAAGAGGAGATTAATATGACAGAAAATAGTTTTATCCAAAAAGTTATAGATAGTTACTTTGAAGAGTTAACGATTGAACTCGATGAATTAAAGAATATGCTGAAAGAAGTCATGCCTGTGGAAGGCTATGTGGATTCTGAAATGTTCGAAGAGGATGGAGTCATGACCTTTGTCCTTAAGGACTACTATAATGAAGATAAATGGGATGCAGCAGATTTGCTTTGTAAGTTAAAAATCAATTCTGAAGGAATCATTCAAGTTGTAGAACACGATATTCCCCAGTTCTTTAACGATATAAATAAAAAAATAGTTCTATTTCTCTCAGGTCTTGTTGGGAAAACGTTAGATTATAAAGTGAAGGATGACGACATAGACCCACTTGATCCGGTGGTTGATTATTTGTATGACGAAACGAAAGGTTTATGATAGTTTAAATTCTCGTTTATATCTCCGTTCCGTTCATTAAACCAACTTAGCTGTATAGAGGCAAAAAATAACCATTCATCAAGGAAAGTATATTATTATAATGAGGGTCTCCCTAGCCTTTCTAATTCAAGGTCAAGCTGCAGCAGGATTCATTAAATTGAACGAAAATATTTTATACTAAGAACAAAGAGAAATCTCTAAACAATAGGGCAAATCCTGTTATTTCTTCAAGTTTTCCGGACGGATCAGTCAGGAACAAATAAGAGGCCAAGTTTTGCCTCTTATTTGTATAGTTAAAATTCACAACGCTGTAACAACTTCCTCAGACGATGAATTAAAATGTCAGGAAAAATGAGATATATCATTGAGTAACTTTAATAATACTCGCCCTCTGAAGTTCACCCGGGAATTTTACGACGACCTAGAGGCCGCATGATGTATTCAAACTCTGCCGGCCGGATAGGGCGGAGATAGCGATGATCCACGATGAAGCCGACAAAAGCGCCTCGGTTGTGGACTCTCGGCGCTTTGCACAGCAGTTGGGAGCGAGATTGACTGAAGTCAAAGGCGCAGCTCACCGTATTTTGATTCCAGGCGGATTGGAGCAGGTAGTAACTATCCTTTAACGTGCAACATACAATTAATTTCTAAATCGAACTTTCATTCCTAGACTCATTCAATTGATTTTACAACGGCATCCTGAGCAAGCTGCTTTGCCTGATGGGCATAATCTATGGCTTTACCTAGATTGTTCAACGATTCTGTAGGGTTGTGGAAGCCATAACCATTAGTAACCATGACATAGTCTAAATACCACTGACCCTTGCGATGCATTTCTTGAGCTTGGGCAAGTATTTCGGTATTAACTCCCTTCGTCTCACGAGCTAGTTTCAAGGAATTAATTGCCTCTACCATAGCTTTTCCAGCCAGATCCTGAACTTCCTTGGTTTTTTCCTGGGTATCTTTAACCCTTGCGGTTAGCCATTCGCTGCCTTCTCTGTGACAGACTGCGCAACTCTCATCAATTGTCTTCAACGGACTCGTCCAATTATGGGAACTAACTTTTGTATTACCGATTTTGACGTAAGGCATATGACAATCGGCACAAGCTAGGCCAGCAGTCTGATGCGTACTACCCATGAAAATCTCATATTCTGCATGTCGTGCTTTTACAAGTCCTGTACCAGCATCGGGATGTTTCCATTCGGAAAACTTATCATCATCAAAATAGGATAAAATTTGATCTGCTTTGATTCCGTTATCCCAAGGAAACGTCACGATTTTAGACTGAGGTTTAAAATAATAGGTTACGTGACATTGTGCACACACAAGTGAACGCATCTCCTGTCGTGTAGCCTTAGTAATATCTTTACCTTGTCTTTCAAAGGCTTGGATTAGGGCTGGCTGAGTAATTTTTAGCTCCATGGTTTTGGGGTCATGGCAATTCAAACAAGCAATGGGATCTTCTAACTGAGAGTTAATCTCATCAAAGGACATTGTATAATACTGATCACCATACTTTTCGATCAATCCTGGAATCTGTGAGGATTTACAGGTATTACAGGCTGCACCAGTCTTGTATCTTGAAGGATCGACTTCCCTAATATCATCTAACGTATAGACATGCCCTCTTGGCTCGTTAAATTCATTGGCATAACCCAAGCCAGCATAAAGAGGTTCCATATAAGGTTTTGTGTCAAAATGCGAAGGCTTTTCTGTATTGTTAAGATTTTCTTGATATGTCTGATAATGCAGCGGATAAAACTTCCCCCATACAGCGGGATCGGTCTCATTAGCGGCAATTTCTCCTAACTGTTCTTTTTTAAGATCTTGATTATGAGATACGAAGAAAAATGTCCCAGCGAACATTACCGTCCCAATAATAATAGTAGTAAGCACAGCAATCCCAATGTGGTTTCTTGAATAGGCTTTATTCTCCAACGTTTTTCCCTCCTTACTTATTTCTGATGAGGAGTACTACGATGACAATCAAAGCAATACTTTCCTCCATTCTCGCTTGTATCCCCGACAGCCTGAAGGAGTTCACTATGGCAACGCAAACAATTAGCCTGCACAATATTCCGGCCAATAGGACTAATCCGGATTTCGTAAGGGTCTTTATTTGCAAGTACGGAAATGATATCTTTGGTTCCCGTGTATGCCTTGTACATTGCACCGGGAACTAAACTATGGGGAATATGACAATCACCACAATTAGCTCCTAATCGATGAGCAGAATGTAGAAACGTATCAACCTGTTCATCCATTACATGACATTGCCCACAAAACTCGGAACGATCTAAACCAAGTGCAGGTAATTTTGTCAATAGGATTAGGCAAAAACAAAGCGAAAGAGCACCGCTAATAATCAAAAGTTTTTTCTTCCTCGACAATTCCGAGACCGCCTCCCTTCTCATCGGTGCTTTCTAAAAACTATCATAAGTAATTCATCCGTGAAGCTAATAAGTCGCTTCGAGAGGGTATGGTAAATTTTATGTAATTGATACTCTATTCTAGATTTATCGATTAAATCCTTCAAAAATTAACCATAAAATCTCACAAGCATTGTTGAAACCAATTTGATGCCATGGAAAGATGCGCTATTCAAGGAACCGTCGAGTTCAACTTTTAATCATAGGTAATTTAAATATGACTTGATGGTGTCATGTTATAAGGGTATATTGAAATAGGGTGATTAAATGCAAATCAACCGACTATTCGAAATCGTATATATCCTGCTTGATAAAAAAGCAGTAACGGCTAAGGAGCTGGCAGAACGATTTGAGGTTTCAACAAGAACTATTTACCGGGATATTGAAACGTTGTCTTCTTCAGGAATTCCTGTTTATATGAGCAAAGGAAAGGGCGGTGGTATTTCACTGCTGCCTGATTTTGTGCTGAATAAAGCTGTAATAACGGATGAAGAAAGAGACGATATTTTATCTTCGTTAAAAGCTGTAAAGGCTGTTAATCTCAGCAAAACAGATACCGCGCTTAAAAAGCTCAGCAGCCTGTTTGGTGAATCAAATAAAGATTGGATTGAAGTGGATTTTTCATCTTGGTCTAATGCACAGAACGAAACTGTAACATTCAATACACTTAAATCTGTAATATTAGGCAAGAGAATCGTTTCTTTTGCCTATGCCAGTGCCAAAGGACAGCAGACAGCCCGTGAAGTAGAACCTTTAAAACTTTGCTTCAAAAGTGGGGCATGGTATTTATATGGATATTGTAAGTCACGATGTGATTTCCGTTTCTTTAAGTTAAGGCGAATCAGGGAGCTTTGTGTATCAGAGCAAACTTTTCAGAGGAAATCTCCTAACCAAATTCTTTCTAACGAGAACGTGTTTAAAGAAGAATATATTAAACTAAAGCTAAAGCTGTCTGCGGAGGTTGCTTATCGGGTATATGATGAATTCGATAGCTATGATCAACAAGCGGACGGAAGTTTCATTGCGGATATTAACTATCCAAAGGGTGAATGGTTAGTTTACTACATCACAACCTTCGGTAGGCATTGTGAAGTTTTGGAACCGCTGGACGTGAGAAATGATGTCCAAGCGGAACTGCAGAACACTTTGAAACTGTATCTTTAATATGACATACAGCTGTCGTATTTGACAAAGTATAATAGCCTTATCAAAGAGAGGGAGGTTATTATTATGAATTATGAAATCGTAAATTTAGAGCAAAAAACAATCGTCGGTGTTAGTGCAATTACCGGCAATGCTGATCCTAAAATGGGTACAATTATCGGTGGACTTTGGGAAACGTTATATCACGGTGGTGTAAATGCCGCAATCAAAAATAAGCTTAACGAGTATGCCATCGGGCTTTATTCTGATTACTCAGATGACCAATACTGCGTTACTGCCGGCAATGAGGTTTCTAAAGCGGAAAATGATGAACTGACTGTAAAAATAATTCCTGCAGGAAGGTATGCGAAGTTCTCGGTACACGGGCATATGGAAAAAGCAGTTGCCGAGGCTTGGGGTGAAATCTGGAAAATGGACTTAAACAGAAGCTTTACCGGAGATTTTGAAGAATATCTTAATAGTGATTGGGAGAATGCAGATATTGATATTTTCATTGCCTTAAAATAACCAGGTTAGTGTTTCTAATTACTGGTAATATGCTGCCCCTAACGTTGTTTCCTTTAAATGTTAAACCTTAGTTAGTTCTATTCAGCTTTAAAACATGGAAAGACCATGATTAAAATACTTCATTAAGAGAATGAAGGAGGCTGTCATGAAAAAAGAAACCATCCGAGGATTAAACGGTTATGATATCCCATGCGTGAACAATTTGAGCGGTGACGAGAGGAGGATCGTCATCATTAGCCATGGACTCGGTAGCAGCAAGGAAAGTCCGACGGCTAAGTCTATGGCGTCAGCACTGACGGAACACGGTATTGGGACTTACAGCTTTGATTTTCCCGCCCATGGTGACAGCCCGGTAGACGGCGAGAAGTTTAGGATATCCAACTGTCTAAACGACCTTACTGCGGTGGAAGCCCATGTGCGTGAGCTCAGGCTCGGGGCGGAGATCGCCTACTTCTCGTCCAGCTTTGGCGCGTACATTAATCTGATTTATCTGGCGACGCGCACCCACGCGGGCAAGAAATCTTTTTTACGCTGTGCGGCAGTGGATATGCCGAGGCTGTTTAGGAACATTACTTCCCAGGAGCAATACACTCAGCTAAGGGAGCAGGGCTACATTATGCCGGATTTTGATTACATTCGCCCTCTGAAGTTCACCCGGGAATTTTACGACGACCTAGAGGCGCATGATGTATTCAAACTCTGCCGGCCAGATATGGCGGAGATAGCGATGATCCACGGTGACGCCGACGAGACCGCCTCGGTGGTAGACGCTCGGCGCTTTGCAAAGCAGTTCGGAGCGAGATTGACTGAGGTCAAAGGTGCAGATCACCGTATTATGACACCGGGCGGATTGGATCGGGTAATTAAGACTGCGGTGCAGTTTTTCAAAGAAAATTAATATATTATCAAACCCTGCAATTGTCAACACTGTACTAGGCTCAATCAATGTGACCGGAAGGCTGCCCTTGAGATTGGTATCGGAGTAGCTGAACGACTCAAGAAATTCGGGGTGAAGACTGTTGTTGATGCAACAACTAATGAGTGTGGCAGAAACCCGCTTTGAAGAAGAGTCCGCCCCAGCGTATTCTAGGTCTAAAGATGCATTAAAAGAAAAACAGCTTGGGTTTGTAATAATTCTAGTACATTTTCCTAGTAATTTTAAATTTTTATGTAAAAATAATGTTACAGTTTTGATTAAATAAGAAACCTTAGTGTAGTAAATTCTGACAAGTATAGACGCTTATAATGATATTTAACACCAAAATGCCGCTGAACAGGCATTTTGGTGTTGTTTTTGTTTTGGCATGCTTTTTGCAATTTATAATGGTATCAAAGATGAAAGGAGTTTTTACGAAACGGTTCCTTCCCGTATTGGCAAGTGCCAATATGATTTATGGACCTGGTATGTTGTATTGAGGGTTAGATCAAATCCGACCTCGGTTAATCCATGATCCACTTCAATTGGGTGTTGCGACAATGATCTCTGAAATCCTTAAAGGAATTAAGGAAAAGGGTTAGATCGAGTTGAAATAAGTTTCTTTCGGAGGTGGGAAGGTGATACAAGTAAATATTACTTCTGAAAATGAATTACAATGGATTGAGAACCTAGCGGAGTGGAATCTGTTGAAAAAAATGCTCAGTTCGTTTTCGAAATCTACCGGGCTGAAGGCTATCATCGTTGACACTCAAGGGAATACCCTTATTAATTCTACGGATCATCAGATTAAAGATTCTAACTTTTGTCGAAAGATTAGAGAGGATAGTATAGGAATAAAAAAGTGTACGAGGTCTTATGCCCGCGCCTGTACAGAGGCTGATAAATATGGTGAACCTTATATTTTTAGATGTCATGCAGGTTTGCTAATGTGGGCCGTGCCCATCGTCTTAAATGAATATAGTTTTTCTATCATCTGTAAAAGTGTCGATTCTTTCGCGGTTAACTGGGCGTCGACCCAATTAGAGATTATGTCTAGTGATAAACTTCAGGCGGCAGCTGATCTTTTATTTATTATGTCGAATCAACTATTGAAAAATGGTACAAAGGTTTTAACGCAAAGCAGGGACTGCACAGATCAGCAGGCGAGACTGGCTGAAGAAATACAGGCTTGCGAACGTCCTAAAGTTGCAATGCGAATAATTGAGTCAAGAGCAGTGAGTATTAACTCTTTGGATAAAGAATATGAGCTTAAAACGATGGTGCGAAATGGTGAAAAGCGAGCAGCTCAGCAGCTTCTCGAACAATTATTATTTGATATCACAGAAGTTAAGCATGAACACTTCGATGCTTTTAAAACCAGAGTTATGGAACTAGTCATTATTATCTCAAGAGCCGCTGTAAACAGAGGAGCCGATTTAAATGTGATCTTGCAGCATAATTTTTTATTTTATAAAGAGTTGCTTGAAATAACAACACCTGAAGAAATTTGCGCCCGGACTAAAGATATGCTGGAAAACTATATGAATCTGCCTGATCTTAGAAAATATCAAAGAAATTTCAAAGCAATTCAGAAAGCAGCAGAGTTTGTAAGAATTAATTACCGTAAAAAGATAACCATTGAAGACATAGCCCAAGCAGTTTATCTCAGTCCCTGTTATATAAGTCGAATTTTTAAACAGAATCTTGGCTGTACAATATCGGAATATATTACTCAGGTACGACTAGAAAACGCTAAATTGATGTTAAAGAACTCTCAATACAATATTATACAGGTTGCTAAAAAGAACGGTTTTGAAGATCCCACTTATTTCGCAAGAGTTTTCAAAAAAATTGAGGGAATTGCTCCAAGTAGATACAGACAATACACTTTATAACCTACTGTAATTATATCCATAAAAGAAACGATAACAATTACTGCAAAGTGCTTGATGACGAAGAGGGTGTTGATATGCGGGTTGCAATAGTAGGTGGAAAACTGCAGGGAGTTGAGGCAACTTATCTGGCAAAGAAAGCCGGATGGGAAGTTCTCCTAATTGATAAAAAATCGGAGGTTCCTGCGGCGGTGCTTTGTAATGAATTTTATTTGCTCGACGTTACAAAAATTTTGGAGTGTATACCGATACTTAAAGGTATTGATCTAATTATTCCTGCTCTTGAAAATCAAGAAGCAATAGATTGTCTGGTACGAAGTGCAAGATTTACCAAGACTCCTTTATTATTTGATAAGGATGCTTATGCTATTTCTTCTTCAAAAATTGACTCTAACAGATTGTTTGCTAAAATTGGAGTCCCTGCTCCACTACCGTGGCCGGAATGTGGTTTTCCAATCATTTTGAAACCTTCAGGTGCTAGTGGGAGCGAAGGGGTTTACAAAATTAATAATCCTCAAGAGTTCGAGGAATTATTTGAAAATGGTTTGAAGGATTGGGTATTAGAGGAGTATTTGGATGGGCCATCTTATTCGTTGGAAGTCATAGGATTTTCAGGTGTTTATAAAGTTCTTCAAGTCACGGAATTACACATGGACAAAAACTATGATTGTAAACGTGTGGTGGGTTCAGCTGTTTTACCGGAAGATCTTAGAGCAGAATTTGAATCGATCGCACTAAGGTTAGCCCGAAATCTGAATCTTGAAGGAATTATGGACGTTGAAACTATTCTTCATCAAGGAAAGTTAAAGGTTCTTGAAATCGACGCTCGTCTGCCTAGCCAAACCCCAATCTCAGTGTATCATACCACAGGGATCAATATGCTGGAGATCATTGGTAACGCATTTGTACAAGGTGAGCCATGGCAAGAGTTTGATGTATTCGTGAAAAGAAGCGTGATTTTCGAACACATCCATATAATAAATGATAGACTTGAGATCTGCGGCGAACACATTATGGCTGAAGCTGGTCCACTATATTTATATCCGGATTTTTATGGAGCAGATGAAGCAATCTCTAACTATACTCTAGGTAAAACGGATTGGGTGGCTGCACTAATTATCACCGGGGTGAATATCCAAGAGGCTTGGTTAAAAAGAGACATGATCATCCAGTCGATTAAAGACGAGTGGGGGATAGAGAAATACTCAGAATGTTGAAATACAACTTGCTGAGTATGCCCGCTGGGCCGCTTTATTTACGCGGGAAGCGGAAAGGATTAAAGCCGCCCTGGATAGTTAGCTTGCACAAAATTGGAATTAATGGTAATCTAAAATCAACATGGGGGGTAGATCGAATCGATCACACGGACTCTAAATTCGTGCAGACGGGTGAAACTCCCGTACTCCTCGCCATTTTTATGTCTAAGGGTTTTGACAGGAGGTTCATCTCTTGAGTATTTCATGGTCAACGGTTCAATTGCAACGATTAAAAGAACTTAACGCATCGTCTGAACAACTGGATATGAACTTTACTGAAACATCAAGCCGCGACCGTGCATTCCAAGCTGTCGAACATAGCTTAGTTAAGCAGGGGAAATTACAGCTTAAAAAATTACGTGATGAGAAGCGCCGGCCGGCCTTACCTGAACTAGAAGACAGACTGGCAGAGGCATTATGCAAGCAAGGATTTGTTCAGGTTGTTACACCGACAATTATTTCGAAGACTTCATTAGCGAAAATGACGATTTCAGACGATCACCCGCTATTTTCACAAGTCTTTTGGTTAGATGCTAAACGATGCCTGCGGCCTATGTTGGCTCCGAATCTTTATACACTGTGGCGAGATCTCGTACGCCTTTGGGATAAACCGATTCGGATATTTGAAATCGGCACCTGCTATCGAAAAGAGTCACAGGGGGCGCAGCATCTGAATGAATTTACGATGCTTAACCTGACAGAACTGGGTACCCCCCTTGAAGAGCGGCATCAACGGCTTGAAGAAATGGCTCGCTGGGTTATGGAGGCAGCAGGAATTGAAGGTTATGGGCTTCTTGCCGAATCGTCTGTGGTCTATGGAGATACTGTAGATGTGATGAAAGGTGATCTTGAGCTGGGATCAGGTGCTATGGGGCCTCATTTTTTGGACGAGAAATGGGGGATTTTTGATCCTTGGGTCGGCATAGGTTTTGGATTGGAAAGGCTTCTTATGATTCGGGAAGGTGCACAGAATGTTCAGAGCATGGCCAGAAGCTTAACCTATCTGGATGGAGTAAGGTTAAATATAAAATAATTATGAAAAAATCCAGACTAAGTTTCATAGGATTAAAACGAAAGCTATGACTTTGCCAGTTAAAGTCATAGCTTTGTTAATAAGTCAATTAAAGGTGTAATTGTATTTTTCTATGTAAAAAACAGTTACACCTATTTTTTAAGAGGACATCATCCGAACTGTAAATTCATGATTACAGTTCGGATGATGTCCTCTTAATTTTAATACCGGCTAAACATTGAAGTCCCTGATATATCTGGTTTTTCTGAATTCTTTATAAGCTTGGCATTAATATTGCTTATTTTTAACAGTGTGATCAAAGTAGAAAAGAAAAAGGAGGGAATAATCATTTTCTATTAAGTCAGAAGAACTTAGGGTTAAAAGTAAAGGACAATAGGAGGTAATATTTTATGGCAGGCTATGAAGATTTAGCAAAAGCAGTATTAAAGGGTGAGGATGATCAAGTAAAATC
Organism: Desulfosporosinus sp.; assembly: GCF_014237355.1. Taxonomy (NCBI): domain Bacteria; kingdom Bacillati; phylum Bacillota; class Clostridia; order Eubacteriales; family Desulfitobacteriaceae; genus Desulfosporosinus; species Desulfosporosinus sp. Next base: position 16,421 of record NZ_JABZFS010000013.1, on the reverse strand, counting down.
TCTAACTCAAAGTTTAATTGATAGCGGGAAGGATTTTTTGGAAATTATCAATCAGGGTCTCATTGCTGGTATGGACGTAGTTGGAGCACGATTTAAAAAGGGCGAAATGTTTGTTCCCGAAGTACTTATGGCAGCTAGAGCGATGTCAGAAGGTATTAATCTGGTTAAACCCCATATAGCTGAAAAAGATATTCCCTCATTAGGTAAAGTGCTGGTTGGTACAGTTAAAGGTGACCTTCATGATATCGGAAAAAATTTGTTAGCTATGATGATGGAGGGTGCCGGTTTTACAGTCGTCAATTTAGGCGTCGATATTTCACCGGAAAAGTTCGTAGAAGCAGCTAAGGAACAAAAAGCTGATATGATCGCTATGTCTGCTCTGCTGACCACTACTATGCCAGCAATGAGAGATACTATCGAGCTATTTAAGGAAGAGGGCATAAGGGATAAGGTACGCATTATTATTGGTGGGGCACCCATTTCTCAGGAATATGCCAATGAAATTGGTGCCGACGGTTTTGCACCGGATGCCGCTACTGCTTGCGATCTTGCTAAAGGCTTACTGGCCAAGTAACCTATCCGACTAGGGTTTGGCTTCAATAAATGTTCTTAGAAAGGTGGAGTAAAAGGTGACCATAAGAAATCCTTGGTCTGATAATCCTAAAAAACATGGTTTTAGTCTGAGTATGTTCACTGACGCTGAATTAAGACAAATTCATTATTCAACTCTGGAAATCCTTTGGCAGGAAGGGGTCCATATCACTTCTAAAGAGGCTCTCGATCTTTTCCAAGATGCCGGGGCTATGGTAGACCGCAGTGAATCCGTTGTACGCATTCCTGCGCACCTTGTGGAAGATGCGATTAGGTCTGCTCCGAGCACCATTACCCTTGCCGGTCGTAATCCCAAAAACGATTGCGTATTAGAGGGCAGCCGGGTAAGCTTCACCACGTTTGGCGCGGGAGTAAAAATTATTGACCCTGTAACAGGAGTTTTAAGAAATACAACCAAGGCTGACGTTGCCGGAACAGCTCTAGTTGCCGATTATCTGGATGGAGTTGACGTTTATTCCCATGCGGTTTCAGCCAGGGATTGCCCTAAAGTATCCGTTGATCTGCATGAAGCTGAAGCTTTTTTGAGCAATACTAGTAAACATGCTATGCACATTGACCTTACCTCTGGTGATCATGCCAAAAAATATCTTGAAATGGGTGCAATTATTGCAGGCGGCTGGGATAATCTCAGGAAGCGGCCTGTTTTATCAGCCCTAACCTGTCCGCAAAGTCCCCTCCAGCTTCATAAAGAGTGCTGTGACATTATCATGGAATTTGCCCGGGCAGGTGTACCTTGCAATATATTGTCAATGGCTATGTCTGGGGCCACCACACCAGTAACCATTGCCGGTACCCTAGTTGTGCACAATGCCGAAGTTCTCGCAGGGATTACCTTATCCCAGCTCGCTAGCAAGGGTGCGCCGGTAATGTACGGTAGTTCTACTACGACATTTGACCTGCAATTTGCTACAGCTCCAGTGGGTTCGCCGGAGCTTGGAATGTGCAGCGCGGGTGTGGCTGCTTTGGCTCAGTTCTACTTACTTCCCAGCTTCACAGCAGGGACATAGGCAGATAGCAAATTATGTGATGTCCAGGCAGGATATGAAAAGACCATGACGGCTTTGCTGCCGGCCTTGGCAGGAGTTAACCTGATTTATGGGATGGGAATGCTGGAGTTAGGGGTAACCTTCAGCTATGCTCAACTGCTCATCGATAACGAAATAGCAGAAATGGTAAAACGAGTGGTTCGTGGTGTGGAAGTTAACGATGAAACCTTGGCGGTTGATCTAATCAAGCGAGTAGGCGGAGGCAGCGGCAAGCACTACTTGTTGGAAAAACATACCATGGCGCATGTTAAACAAGAGCAATCCAGGGCAAATCTGTTTGACCGGAAAATGCGCCAAATCTGGGAAGGGGAGACCGGGGGCAAAGATGCTGGAGAGCGTGCCGCTGAAAAGGCCCGAGAAATTCTCAACGAATACAAACCCGAACCTTTGGATAAAGAAGTACAACAACAACTCAGAAATATCATCGAAGAGGTAGAAAAATAATTATTAATGAAACCTCATAAAACCCCAATGTGAGGCATTCTGGAAGGACAAACAGTGGTTGGTTTACCGGATAAGTGGTAGGTGCCATCTTATTTAGTAAGCAAAACACTGCTGGAAAAACGGAGGAGATGTAGGTGCATTTCCTCCGTTTTAATCTTCTGTTGTCAAGAACGTTCTAAAAACATTTGTCGGGAGGAGATATTGATGATTATATTTGGTAAAGCAATAATTTTTATTATCATGACCTGTTGTTTAGCGGGAGCTCTCGCTTCGGTTATCAAAGAGGATTCTGAATTGGGACAGTCATTTATCAAAGGTATAGAAACCATAGGAATTATTTTTCTGCCTATAGCAGGAATTATGATCTCTATTCCATATTTAACGATCTTTATTGAGAAGGTTTTTGGTTCAATCTATCGTTTTATAGGTGCGGATTTGGCTATAGCTGCAACGACTTTTATTCCCAGCGATATAGGGGGATATGTTTTAGCCCAGGCCCTTGCCCAATCAACTGAAGCTTGGATCATGTCCATGGTGGTGGGTATTATGGCGGCACCAACAATTTTGTATAATATTCCCATCGGCTTAACTATGTTAGATAAAAAAGATCACCCATATTTAGCTTTAGGTATGATGTCCGGAATGCTGGCAGTTCCTTTTGGGGTTTTTGTCACTTGCATGATCCTTTTCTTTACTCATATTCCGGTTCGGGAAGCTATCTCCACGAATGCCGATGCCGCGTATGTATTGACCTTAGGTTTAGGTACTATTTTTATTAACCTTCTTCCTTTAATTATCATTTGTGTTTTATTCGCTTTGGGGCTAAAGCTGATACCTAAGAAGATGATTAAGGGCTTTATGATCTATGGCAAGATACTTATGTCATCCTTAAAACTGGTGGTCGCTTTTGCGATTATAGAATACTTCACTGGAGTGTTTTCCAAGGTTTTAGGCGGATGGGGTTTTGATCCTTTTATTGCCGATGAGGAAGAAACCTTCAGGGCATTAGAAATCTCGGGTATTATCGGAATTATGTTGGCTGGAGCATTTCCTATGGTCTATTTGCTGAAAAAGTATTTGCAGAAACCCTTAACGAAAATAGGGACAAAATTAGGGTTAACTTTCTCTGGCAGTGCCGGGCTCTTAGCTGCCTCTGCCAACGTCTTAGCTATGTTTGCCACGGTTAAGGATATGTCTCCGCAGGATAAGGTTAAGTGCATTGCCTACAGCGTTTGTGCCGGTTATCTTTTGGGAGATTATTTGTCCTTCACCGCTAATTTCCAACCAACCTTAATCGTACCTGTTTTCTGCGGACAATTATGTGGGGGGATTATGGGCATTTTTATAGCTGATAAACTATCCGTTCCCCAAGCCATCAAAATTGCCGAAGAGCATGAACGAAAGACCAATATAGAAAATAGAAAGGAATACAATCAAGGACTATAACTCTTTGTTCGTAATTCCCAATGCTTTAAGTTTATAATGTAAATTCTGCCGGGATATCCCCAGTACTTTGGCTGATCGGCTAATATTCCCGTTATTGCGCATTAGGGTGCTCTCGATGATATTTTTTTCGGTTTCCAACAAAGCATCCTGAAGCGTTCCGGTATGAATTGGTTTTTTTTGATTTTTATAGTCTGTATTATTTTGAGAGTCTTTCTTAAGAAGAAAAAGTCTTTCTTCAAAGTATTCAGGTACATGATCCAGCTGCAGCATCTTCTCTTTGCAATGAATAAAATTCATTGCACCTTCAATAAAGTTTTCTAATTCCCGAACATTGCCCGGCCAGTCATATTGTTCAAAGAAACTAATCACTTCTTCCGAAATATCCTTAACGAATAGGCCAAATTGATGATTGTATTTTTTAATAAAATGCCTGGCCAAAACTTCAATATCTTCTTTTCTCTCCCTTAGGGGAGGAATATTTAGGGTAATGGTAGCCAAACGGAAGTATAAATCAGAGCGCATGATTTGTTTTTTAACTGCCTCAATTGGATCCATATTTGCAGCACTTATGACTCTGCAATGAAGGGGTATCTGATCTTTGCTGCCAAGTCTCCGCACTGATTTTTCCTGGAGTACTCTGAGCAGTTTAGCCTGCAGGGACAAGGACATGGAATTAATTTCATCTAAGAAAATAGTTCCTTCTTCGGCTTGTTCAAAGAGGCCGGGCATATCGGTTGCACCGGTAAAAGCACCTTTAACCGTTCCGAAGAGCAGGCTTTCCAAAAGTGTATCTGGAATAGCGGCACAATTAATAGGGATAAAAGGACCTCTCGAATACAAACTGGCATTATGAATCCCCTGAGCATATAGTTCTTTGCCTGTACCGGTTTCCCCTACGATTATTACTGGAGAGTTACGGCGAGCTATTTTTCGTGCTTCTGCCGTAATCTTTTTCATCTTGCTGTTTATGCTGATTATATCGTCGAGGAGATACATAGCTCCATCATGACGACTAAGTTCGTCTTTGATAAATTTTTTCTGCATCTCTAAAGTAATAGCTATAAAATCACTGAGCTGATTCATATTGCGAAAGATAACGTAAACTGCTGTGATTTGACCCTTGTAATAAAAAGGATATGCACTAAAAATCATATTCGTTTTTCTTCCGTCATTTAAGTTATACCAATAGGGCTGGTTAATCAGGGGCTTCCCCGTCTTTAGAATTTTTTTGGTTACTTCCTCAGAAAAGTAGTAAGGCTGAGAAAATACCTCCTCTTCCTTTTTCCCTAAAAGATCTTTTCTATCGAGACCTTCCATTTTTTCCGATTCGGTATTATACAAAATAATTTCATCTTTTTCATTAACGATATATACAGCTTCGTGAATCCTATCAATAACGGTTTTAAGCAATTCATTCTCTTTCTTTAATTCTTCGTTTTCCTTTTGAAGTTTTTCGTTCATAACATCATTATTCACTGAAAAATCCTCCAAAACCAAGTTTTTTAGATTGCAGCTTTTTCCGAAGAAGCAGAGTTTGATGGATCCGACCTGTAATTGTTTTTTTCCATGGAAAAATTATATTACATCTTTTTTATTAGTAAGTGGCAGCTTACTGTAAAGGTGTATTTACAGTTATGGAGTGAGATCTATTTCCTTATGTTAAAACGACATCGCAATCTCTTCTGCTGACTGGTTTTTAAGGTCATTGTCCAGACTGGCATAAAACTTGCTTATTAAAAATTATATATAGATTACATTAGTCTAACAAGACTGAATATTGCGACTTAATACTGTTTCTTTCGACTAATTTGCCAAATATTTCAGTTAATTACTTGTTTGCAGAATTAAAATTAGACAGAAAGGAGAAATTGTTCAATGTTTATGTCGTTATTTGACTATTGAATGATGTCATGAAAAGTAAAAACGGAAGTTAGAAAGACTGGAACTATTATTTAGGGGGGCGAATGATATGTTAATTGTAGGAGAACTCATCAATGCAAGCCGAAAGGCAATTGGGGAAGCTATTCGGGCACAAGATGCAGAGGCAGTTAAAAAGGTTGCTGTTGACCAACGTGAAGCAGGTGCCAACTTCATCGATGTGAATGCCGGAATCTTCGTGGGGAAAGAAGCGGAATACCTCCAGTGGTTAGTAAAAACGGTTCAAGAGGCTACGGACACGCCTTGCTGCATCGATAGCCCGGATCCAAAGGCGATTCAAGCGGCACTGTCGGTACACAAAGGTTCGGCCATGATTAACTCCATATCTTTGGAACAGAGTCGTTTTGATTCCCTAGTACCTGTTGTGGCCGGAACCGATCTCAAAGTCATTGCTCTTTGCATGAGTGATGAAGGTATGCCTGAGACCACCGAGCAGCGACTCAAAATTGCAGATCAACTTATCAACGGATTAGTAAAAAACAATGTCCCGATCCATAATATTTACGTCGACCCTTTGGTGCAGCCTATCGCGACCAATAACGATTTTGGCATAGAATTTCTCAATGCCATAGAGGCAATTTCTAAGGAATTCAAGGGTGTCCACACCATGTGCGGGTTATCAAACATTTCCTATGGATTGCCTAACCGGAAATTTATCAATCAAGCCTTTGCAATTATGGCCATTGCAAAAGGTCTGGATGGCTTAATTATCAATCCATTAGATAAACGAATGATGGCAGGCCTTGTCACCGCTGAAACCTTATTTGGACGTGACAATTTCTGCTCGAACTACCTTAACGCCTACCGTTCACAATTGTTGGAATTCTAAAAAGACAAATAGTTATCTCAAGCCACAAAAGCTGAGATGAGTGAAACACTGGAAAACCACCAAAGAAACGATTAACGTTCCTTTGGTGGTTCATATTAAAACTAACAAAAAGTCGTCGCCCATACCTCCAAAGTAAATGAGACAAAACAAAATGAGCAGAATCCATCAGACGAAGCAAGGGGGCAGCTATAATGCAGGATTTTAAAATAGACGGGATTCTCGATAAGGCGAGACAAGAAATTTCCCTTAGCCGTGAGGAAATCTTGAGATTATTAAATATAACCTCAGAGAAGGAATTGGGTAAAGTTTCACAAGTGGCGAGGGAGCTTCGTGAACGGTATTTTGAAAACAAAGTATTCTTTTATGGCTTTGTATATTTCTCTACATACTGTCGGAACGATTGTACCTTTTGTCTCTACCGAAAATCCAATCGGAATTATCCGCGTTATAGAAAAACCAGGGAAGAAATCGTGACGACTGCTCAAAGTTTGGTTAATTCCGGAGTGCACCTTTTAGACCTGACAATGGGGGAGGATCCCCAGTATTATCATTCAGTTCATGGATTTGATGATCTTTTAGAAATTGTTAAAGAGCTAAAAAAGGAAACCAAAATACCGATTATGATTTCACCGGGGGTCGTTTCTCCGGAGGTTCTTCGAAAATTCAAAGAAGCCGGTGCCGACTGGTATGCATGTTATCAGGAAACTCACAATAAGATCCTTTATCAAGGATTACGAATTGAGCAAAGTTATGAGGAACGGATGAATCGGAAGATCCAGGCTAAAGAAATGGGGTACTTAATCGAAGAAGGATTGCTGACCGGAGTTGGTGATACCAATGAAGATATGGCAGATTCTATTATAACTATGACAAGAATGGGAGCGGACCAAGTTCGGGTCATGAGCTTTGTTCCTCAGGAAAACACACCCCTGGCAAATTGGAAAATTAATTCTCCTTTTCGCGAGTTGCTTATCATTGCTGTCATGCGTATTGTCATGCCCGATCGCTTGATTCCTGCCTCTCTGGATGTGGATGGTTTAAAGGGGATGGAACAACGGCTTAATTCCGGAGCAAACGTAATCACATCAATCATTCCCCCTGCGGTGGGTATGGCCGGAGTATCTCAAAGTACACTGGATATTGATGATGGAAACCGGTCCATTGAGAAGGTGCTTCCTGTTCTGAAGGCCAACAGGCTGGAAGCTGCAACAAATGAAAACTATCAAACGTTTCTAAACTACTTAAAAAAGAGAAATCAAGTCCTTCAGAGGATTCAGGAGGAATTCAACATCCCTATAGTAATAGATCCTTATCCTTCGGGCTTAATTAAGGAGCTGAATTGCTATGACTCGTCTAAAGGAAAGGAATATCGATTTGATCGCATAACAAATAGAAGAATTCAACGAAGAGTTAGTGAGAAAAACCGGTCATACACTTTCCGAAGTCGCCGCCCATGCTATTGGCATGCACTGTACAGACGTTCTGATCCATAGATAACAATATTAAGGAGGTGGGGATCAAATGTCCCAAGCGGCCCTTAGAGAAAAGAAAAGGTATTATCGCAAAAATGCAGATTTCTGTAATTTAGTAGAAAAAATTAAACTATGGCCTTCCCGTAGTGGTAAATTGCATGGAATCAAGTCATTAACTCGGAGAGGGGATAGGGCAGAGATTGAAACTCACTGTAACCGACGTTTTATTATCTACAATTCGAGGCATAGTCGGGCAGCCCGCTGGCTGAGGAATAAATGGTTTATAAGTGCTTGTCCGATATGTAAGGTTCCGGAATGGAAGCTCCTAAAGTATTCATCGACGGTGATGAATCAACATTATGGGGCACATCTATAATTTAATAATGGGCAATGGAGTGGAGAAAAAGGCTTGTGGTCTGAATTCGCCTCAGAAACCCCAACTTGGGGTGATCATCGAGGACTAATGCCCTTTTGATAAAAATAGCCAACAGGGATGGCTTAAGAGATATACAAGCTGCGATCCACAGCTTGTATTCTTGTAAATGGGGTTTGCTGTATGGAAGGATACGCGGATTTGGAACTTAGGGACGGAGACACGGTTGTCCTAACTACACCGATGTTGGCAGGGGGCTAATAACTACACCAAGGATTTTAAACGCTACTGGATGTAGTTAAGAAGAAAAAAACTGAGAGAGTTATATCGAACTCGCTCAGTTTTTTTAACGTGATAGGGCACGTTGAAAACAGGCAATACGTATGCATTAGGGAGACTTTGATTATATATATCTTCATGGTAATATATAGAAAAGACAAAAAGGAGCGGAGTGTGTTATGTCATTACCAAATGTACTTAAAAAGCATACCTACGCTGATTATTTAACTTGGCCAGAACACGAGCGTTGGGAGCTTATCAATGGTTTACCTTATAATATGACCCCAGCTCCTTCTACTGAGCACCAAAGAATTTCTCGTGAACTGGTTATGCAATTTGCCAGATAAACCATGCGAAGTTTTCTATTCTCCTTTTGATGTCAGGTTGCCGCTAGCTCAAGAAAAAGATGAGGAAATTGAAACAGTGGTGCAACCCGATTTAGCGATTATTTGTGATCGGAGTAAATTGGACAAAAGAGGGTGCAAGGGTGCGCCCGATTTGATAATAGAAATAATATCCCCTGCAACTGCTAAAAAGGATATGCAGGATAAATTTTTATTGTATGAACGCAGCGGTGTAAAAGAATACTGGCTGGTATTTCCCTTGGATTGTGTTATCGATATATATGCGCTTAATGAGGATAACAAATATGAACGAACCGGACTTTATCATTATCCTGATAAAATCAAGGTTGGAATATTTGCTGACTTGTACATTAATTTAGGTCTGGTGTTTTTGAAGGATTAGTAGGAGTTCATTCCCCAGGAGCATAGATGTCCGAGAAACGAATAAGCATTCCCAATGAGCGTGAAGTGATTGAGGAATTATATCAATTATAAGATTACTATAAAGAGCCAAACGTCTTACCTTCTAAGACAAATTTTGATGAGAGAAGGAGAAGTATGAAATATTCAGAGGCAAACTTAGGAAGGATTTTTATTCTGAGACTAGAACACGGGGATATAATACCAGATACCATTGAGAACTTTGCCATAACATACCAAATTAACTCTGCAATTGTGCACTTTCTTGGCGGTGCGGACACTAATAGCAAAGTTGTGGTAGGGCCTGAAGATGGTACAGCCAGGAAACCAATCCCCATGGTTACAGAATTGTTGGGTACAAGCGAGGCGGTAGGAATTGGAACTATATTTACCAACGAACAAAAGGTTCCAAAACTGCACTTACACTCCGCTTTTGGGCGTAATAGAGACACTGTTACAGGATGTACAAGAGAAGGGGTCAAGATCTGGCATATTGGCGAGGTGATTATTTTTGAATTAGCTAATTCTACAGCACAGAGAAAAGTAGATCCGGAAACTGGTTTTGAACTATTGGAGTTGTAACACTTACAGACATGACCAGAGGGACAGGCTTAACTATATAATGGGGCATCATGGGGCTGACAGGATTGTTAGCTTTTTATTGTTAGTCGAATCATAACCACCACGCTTTTAAGATTGCGGAGGCCATAGAGGTCCGCGACTGATTCCTTGCGCTCATTTCATCTCAGCGGACTCAGGAACTCCTTCCATACTGCTCGACAATGAAATCCATAAAGTACCGGCTGGCGATAGGCAATACCTTCTTGTTTTTAAAGGCCAGGGAGATGGTGCGGACAATGGGCGGAGACAGCTCTAAGGTTGCGATATGATAAGGGGACCTGCTGATAATTAACTTTGGCAGAATAGATATTCCTAAACCGCTTTCAATCATGGACATAATCGTATAGTCGTCATGAACACGGTATTGGATGTTGGGATGAAGATTTTCCCGTTTGAAAAACTCCAAGGGCACGCTTAATTGACCTTCATCCAAGAGGATAAAGGCTTCATTGACCAGATCCCGGAGTGATAGCTTCTTTTTGCGCGTTAAGGGGTGGTTTTTGGGAACGACCACCAGCATTTCGTCTTGTTGGAGGGGGATTGTCATTAGTTCGGATACAGCTTGAGCGTCGGGATTGACAAAGCCGAAATCCACGCTTCCTTCTTTAATCAACTGGGCAATGCTGGTGTACTCCCCCTGGTGAAGCTCAAAGCATACCGAAGGGTACCTGGCTTTAAAATCCCTGATCAAATCAGGCAGCCAATTGCTTGAAATGCTGGAGAAGGTGCCGATGCGAATAATCCCTTTTTGCAGTCCTTGCATTTCCCGGTGTTTTTCCTCAAGCTCTCGGAGGGAATTATGTACCCCTTTAATGTAGGGTAGGAATTCCTCGGCATCAGGCGTTAGAGCGATCCCTTTGCGCGAACGCAAAAAGAGTATGGTGGAGAGTTCCTCCTCTAGGGCGCGGACCATCTGGCTGATAGCGGATTGGGTGTAACCGAGTTCCTCAGCGGCTTTGGTAAAACTTCCTGTCTCGATGATTTTCATAAAAGCTTGATAGCGGTTCATGGCTTACCTCATATACATTAGAATAACTTATATATTCATTATGGAAATTCGTTTTACTTATGTCAAGAGGGGAGAGTATGATGAAGCAAATATAATGATAGATCAGAGGTAAGTTTCAATGAGCAACAAGATTATCCCCTGGAAAAACGGGATCAAAGACGGTATCCCCATCGCTCTCGGCTACTTCGCGGTTTCTTTTACCTTTGGCATTGTGGCGAAGAAGGCCGGTCTGACGCCCTTTCAGGCCGTCTTCATGTCCGGAGCCAACCTGACATCAGCCGGACAATTCGGAGCACTGGCTTTAATCGGGACTTCCGCAACTTATCTGGAAATGGCCCTGACTCAACTGGTTATTAATTTAAGATACTGTCTCATGTCCTGCTCATTATCGCAAAAATTAGAGGTAGGAACAGGCTGGCCTCATCGCTTTCTGGTGGCCTTCGGCGTTACGGATGAAATATTCGGGGTATCCGTTTGCAAAGAAGGTAAACTGAACCCTTTCTACAATTACGGTCTGATGAGTGTTAGTATATCGGGCTGGATGCTGGGCACCTTTTGCGGTGTTGTTTCAGGGGAGATTTTGCCCGCAAGGATCATCAGCGCCTTAAGTGTTGCCCTATATGGGATGTTTATCGCTGTGATTATCCCGCCGGCAAAAGGAAACAAACTATTGACGGGAATCATTATCTCATCCATGCTGCTGAGTTTGCTGTTTGCCCAACTACCCATCCTTAGTCAAATCTCCCAGGGATTTAAAATCATTATCTTAACGGTAGCGATAGCAGGAATTGCTGCTCTTCTGTTTCCGGTGAAGGAGGCTGCCCATGAGGGGTAATATCTATCTCTATATTCTGGTTATGGCGGGCGTTACATATTTGATCAGACTGATTCCCTTGATTTTCATGCGTAAGGAAATCAGGAATGTTTATCTTAAATCCTTTCTATATTATGTTCCCTATGTGACCCTGGCGGTGATGACCTTTCCCGCGATCTTAAGCGCGACGGCAAACCTGTGGTCCGCCCTGGCAGGATTTGGCACAGCCTTAATCCTGGCCTATCGAGGTGGCAGTCTGTTCAAGGTTTCCATCCTGGCTTGTTTATCGGTCTTTATTTTTGAGTTGATGGTATGGGGCTGACAAGAAGGTTAACCTTTTATAGTTATTATTGTAAGGAAGGGAGTCATCAAGAACAGTATGGGTAGGGAGGACTTGAAGCTCAGAAAAATGAATAACCAGGATATACCGCTGGTTAAGATATGGCTGAACAAAGAGCATGTTCGAAAATGGTTTGGTGATCCTCGGGAATGGCTTAACGAAATTTATAATCGCGAAAGCCAATATGATTGGATAAACCATTACATTATTGAATATGAAGATAAGCCGATGGGATTTTGCCAGTATTACGACTGTAGTAAAACTGGTGAGGGGTACGGATGGGACAATGAGCCGGAAGGCACATTCGGCATTGATTATCTTATCGGCAATGAAGAGTTTTTAGGCAAAGGAATTGGAAAGCAGATCGTTAACAAACTAACTCAAATGGTTATTGAGAATGAAAAACCTGCTCAAATCATTGCAGACCCCCTTGAAGGTAACAGTGTTTCAAGGAAAGTACTAGAGTATAATAATTATACTTGTGATGATTTAAAAGGGCTTTATAAATTTATAGTTTAATGAGTTCTAGTTATTATAAGGAGCATTATGTTTAACGATTTTATTAAACATTATAATACCATTAGAGTTATTCTCAGAGATTGTTTTTTGTACGGATGCTTTTCGATTGACGATCTCGAAACTAAAAGGAATATTAGCCCCAGAAAAGTGAGCTATGAAATACGGCGTATTCAACAGTATGTTGAAAAGAAATATGTAAAGGTAGATATGGATGGGCGGTATAAACTCATTAGCCTTACTTACGATTTCTTAAGACATCCAGACAATTTTCTGGTTAATACATTTATGACAAAAAGTTTTACCAGGACTGACCTTTACTTGTATTTTCTGATTCTATTGTACCTTCAGTCAAAAAATACTCCTTGTTCAGTAAATACTATCGTCGATGAACTAATTGAGAATGGAAATTTAAACTTCGAAAATATCAGCGTAAAGACCATCGAAAGAAAACTTAATGAAATGTCTAAAGGAATTGGCATACTTTCTTGTGATACGGAGAAAAGGACAAAACAGTACTATATAGCACCGGATATATTAGATCTCCTTAGCTGCGACCAGTTACTAGAGCTGCTTAGGGCCATTGATCTCTATAAAAATATTCTATTTCCAACAACTATCGGTTATTTCTGCACCCAGACACTTCAGGACTATTTGAAGTATGAAAGAAATCACAGCGTCACTGTTAACTTATTTAATTACAAGTATGTTCACTTTCATCCTGTAATTGAGGAACAGATCCTATGGGAGATTCTGAAGGCAATTCATCAACAACGAAAGATTAAACTCTACTATCATACTGCAAAAAGACCCGATAAGAACTCATATAAAGTTCTAACTCCTTACAAACTACGATATGATGTACGTCATGGCAGATTTTATCTAATATCCTTCAATAATTATGGTAAGTGCATTATTTCAAGGCTGGATAGGATCGAGAGTATTGAACTGCAAAAGGAATCCTTCAGCAGGGAAGATTATAAAAAAAATTACAAAGAGCGTATGAAATACACTTGGTCAAGTGTAGCTTTGGTAGATGGAAAGGAACCGGAAAACATTAAAATAGAACTGTTGATTGATGAAGTCTCGGAAGGATATTTGATTGAAAAGATAAAAAACGAGGCGCCCGGTGGGAAAATGGAGAAAATCGAGGAAGGTCGCTATCATTATTCCCTGAAGGTCAGTGACAGTGGTGAGATGATTCCCTGGCTTAGAAGCTATGCCGGAAACATCCGTGTCTTAAAAAGTGCTGAGCTTGCCGAAAAACTTGCAGCAGACTGGAAGGAGATTCTTTTGTCCTATGGAGTTGTTTGATGAAGTAAAGAACAGATATTTTCATCTGCTATTTATAATTATTAACGAATGCGTCTTCGGGAAAACCAAAGATGAGATTTTAATGATTATTGATGAGGGAGAATTTGATCAAAAAGTTATCGGAAAAAATCAACACACTTTTGCTGATCTCGTATTGAATAGTGGTGATGATAACCATAATTTCAACCTTTTAAAGCAAGAGAATGATCTGTTTTTTCCGTGCATTAGAGATACTGGGAAAAACCCCTTACCGATTCGTTTTACAAACCTGGAAAAAGCATGGCTAAAAGCGCTGCTTAGCCAACCGGGAATAGAAATGATTTTAAGTGACGAGACTTTGGCCCAGCTTCAAACCATTCTGCGTGACATTGATACACCGATTAAAGAAGACTATCTGGAAATGACAAATATCATTCAGCTGCCTGAGATTTCTAACCCGGAGATTTACGAAACTAATTTTCGATTGCTCTTAGAAGCGTTGATTCAAGATAAACCTATTCGCTATGATAACAAAGATAGAAAAGGGAATGTTCATAAGAATAAACTGGCCATGCCGGTTAGCCTTGAATATTCAATGAGAGACGGTAGATTTCGCATATCTATGTTTTCGCTAGATGATAACAGGCCGATTATGGCCAACCTTTTTACGCTGGCAAACCTAAGGATCGTCAACGAAAAGGTCCCTATAGATAGAGAAGCCGCAAGGGCATTGCTTTTTGGAATATACTCCCAAGAACCCATTGTCATAGAAGTGACGGACAAAAAGGGAGCGATGGAAAGAAGTTTCATGTGCTTTTCCGGTATGGAGAGATCAGCAAAACATTTAGGAAATAATAAATACGAGTTACAACTTCATTACTACCTATTTGAAGAAGAAAATTTAATACGGAATATTATTTCGTTAGGACCCTATGTCAAGGTAACATCCCCTCAAAGAATCGCTGATGAAATAGTAAGCCGAGTAAAAAAATCATTAGAGTTTGCAACAAGATAAATGTTGCAAACTTTTTGTCTTTTGACCGGCAAATTATCCCGGTATACTAAAAATGTTCCTAATTCCTTTACATAGATTTCTGTATAATCTTACGGTGCCTGACTTTTTAAGATTTAGGTATGCCGGTATCGGAATGTGGAGCTCAAGAACCGAGGAACGGAGGTTCGATTCCTCCATTACCATAAAGGTAATTAGCTCAGTGGCAGAGCCTTCGGCAAGAAGGGGTTTGAATCCCCATCAGATTTAAGGATCTGAAACTATGGTTAGCTCTCAATGGTCACCTGAAGATTGGATCTTTGGAGAGAATCCCACGTTTAGGCAGTACATCTGCAAGGACATCGAGACTTAAGCCATGAAGTGCGCGGATACCGGATAAAGAAAACCTAAACTAGTCTGAAGTCGTTCACGCCAAGGCTAAGTCTGAGGCATTAACAATTCTTCATGACCAAAGTAGGTAACTCTGTCCTTAAGCAGTACTCCGCTAAGGTTCCGAAGGGGTTCTCGAAAAAGATTCAGCAAAAATTGTTAAGAAAAGGATGGATTAAAATGAAGGTAAGCATTAAGAATGATGAAAGAGGTTTATTATTCAAAGACGGTAACTATACAAAATGCTTAAAACCTGGGAAACATTACTTTAATCCATTGCTTAAATATCAGGTCGTGACATCAGATGTTAACCAAACGTTTGAGACGAACGGTAAAAATATCAATCTGTTTCTTGGAGATCATGAACTTTTGCAGGAACTCACAGTTGTTGATATCCAGGACTATGAGATTGCTATCCATTTTGAAGATAAGAAGCTTGTTGAGGTGCTAAAGCCAGGAAAGTATGCCTTCTGAAACGTCATGAAAAAGCATGAGTTTATCATCATAGACATACGCAATCCCGAAGTCCAATCGGACATAGACCCTTCAGTCTATAGTAACCCGAAGCTGGTCGGTTTTTTGAATTATTCTGAAGTTGCAAACTATGAAAAAGGGATTCTCTATTACGACAATCAAATTCAAAGGATATTGGAACCCGGCAGATATTACTTCTGGAAGAGTCCGGTACATATTGCCGTAAAAAATGTTGATCTAAGACAGCAGCAGATGGATATGACGGGTCAAGAAATTATGACGGAAGACAAGATCACCTTAAGATTGAACTTTGTCTGTCAGTACAAAATTATCGATCCACTAAAAGTCATTGCAGTAAAGTCCTTTGAGGAACAGCTTTATATCATTTTACAGCTCATCTTAAGAGAATATATAGGATCCTTAAAGTTAGACGATCTTCTTTTGAAAAAGCAAGAAGTTGGAAACTACATCCTTGAAAAATTCCAAGAAAAAAGCTCCGGTTTTGGTGTGGAGTTTATGTTCGTTGGGGTGAAAGATATTATTCTGCCTGGGGAAATTAAAGAAATTCTCAATACCGTGTTGATTGCGGAAAAGAAGGCGCAAGCCAACGTCATCACTCGGCGAGAGGAAGTTGCTTCAACCAGAAGCCTGTTAAATACGGCAAAGCTTATGGAGGAAAACCAGACTCTTTATCGTTTAAAGGAACTGGAGTTCTTAGAAAAAATCTGTGATAAGATCGGAAATATATCCCTTATAGGTGGAGGCAGCTT